>ONJJ01000023.1 GCA_900318115.1 uncultured Prevotellaceae bacterium
GCGACATTTCTGTTGTGCAAGAAATATGTACAATAAAATGAATTTTGTCGCTTTGCAAGCAAAATCCCACTAAACCCTATAGGTTGCGGATTTGAGGATCTATAAAACCAACCTCAATGAAACGCCTATTCTTCTATTTGCTGATGGTGCTGCTGAGCCTGCCCATTGGCGCACAGACCAAGAAACAATTGACGAATCTGCCGACGTTGTACATCCAGACCTCCGGGTCGGAAGCCGTCACGTCCAAGAAGACCTTCATCAGCGGCACGCTCACCATCGTGGACGGTGAACAGCAGGAGGTGCTCACCGGCATGAGAATCCGTTGCCGGGGCAACTCCACCTTCAGCGGAGCCGGAGCTACGAAGAAGGCCTACCGCCTGAAGTTCACCAAACCCGTGAGCCTGCTGGGCGACAAGGGTGTGACAGATGTGAACTGGGTACTGATGGCCAATCACTATGACAAGTCGCTGATTCGCAATGCCCTGACCACCGACATCATGGGTCGCTTTGCCGGACTGGAGTTCAATCCCGGCGCACGATTCGTGGATGTCGTGCTGAACGGAACGTACATCGGCAACTACCAGATTACGGACCACCCCGACGTGGAGTCCGGGCGACTGGACATCGAGACTCCGGGCGAACTGGCCGAGGGCGAGGAGCCCAGCGAGGGCTTTTTCCTCGAAGCCGATGGATGGAAAGATCATAAGTATGTCACGACGACCTTGAAGAGCGTGCCCGTGCGTATCCACAAGCCCAAGGATGGCAAGGTGTCCACGGCGCAGGCCGATTACGTGAAGTCGTGGTTGGACCGCTTTGAGAGCGCTCTGTTCAGCAAGGACTTCAAGGACGCAGACAAGGGCTATCGCAAGCTGGTGGACTCCGTCTCGCTGGCCAACCTGTATGTGTGCACGGAGATGAGTGCCAACTACGACGGGTTCTGGAGCACCTACCTCTACAAGCGTCCCAACGACCAGCGGATGTACTTCGGCCCGTTGTGGGACTACGACATCGCCTATGGCAACGACAGCCGTTGGGGCGACTCCTCGCGCAAGATGGTGGTGGACCTGAACTCAGGTGTCTGCCGCTCGTGGTTCACCCGTATGTGGCGCGACCCCTGGTTCCGCCAGCTCATCCTGCGTCGCTACAAGGAACTGCGTGCAGCAGGCATCGAGGCTCATTTGCAGCATGCCGTTGACAGCCTGGCCGAGCTCAATGCCCAGTCCGCGGAGATGAATTTCCAGAAGTACGGCATCAACACGAAGGTGTACAACGAGAACGTGCTGCATGGCACCTACGCCGAGTACATCAAGGATCTCAAGGATTTCCTGACCAAGCACTTCGCTTACCTCGACGAGGAACTGCCGCTGCGCGCAGCCGCTACGTACGAGGACGACGCCCGTGAGTTCGAACTGAACATCAATTACTTTTATCGCATACAGAGCGTGGGCGTCCAGACCTTGTTCGACGTGACCGACGAGGCCCTGACCGAAGGCAGCCTGGCCTACCTCTGGCCGAAGGATGCCGGCCGCCGCACCCAGCAGTGGAGCATCAAGCAGGTGGGCGACGCCTATCAGTTCATCAATCGTGCCAGCGGACTGGCACTGAATGCTCCCAACGGAGAACTCAACACGCAACTGAACCTGGTGCAGCCCAATACCGAGGACGATGCACAGCTGTGGAAAATCGTCCTGGCCAGCGACGAAGCCAGCTACTACAATATCATCAACAAGAAGTACACCCGCACGGCCAACGTCTCGGGCGGCAGTGCCGATGCCGGAACCAAGCTCATCTGCTGGGAGAGCAATGAGAAGAATACCACCAGCCTGAATCGTCAGTGGATCATCATGCCCGACGACTTCAACTCCGATGAGGTGTGGGACATCGGGAATATCACCGAGGTGCTGCAGGAGGAGATTGCCAAGTACGAACAGCTGATGACCACTGAGACGCCCGGCAGTGGGGCGGGGCAGGTGAGCCAGGCCAGCATGGACAAACTGGCAGCCATCATCGCTGAGGCCAAGGATGTCATTGCCAAGGACAAGCTCAACGTCAACCTCACGCACACCTATATATATTATATGGAACGCGCGTGGGCCGCTGTGCTCGAGAGCCGCCACACCGATGCTGCTATCAATTTCGATGCCGAGGGCAACTACCACCTCTTCAGCACCGCCGACGGAGCCTCGAAAGCCACGGCAGCGCCGGCCTTCGCGGAGAACGACGATGCCCCGTGGGGCTTCTACCGCTATGCTGTGGCAGACGGGACCTACACCAAGTTCGCCAAGTTTGACTCCAACAGTTCCAAGGCGAAATCCGCCAACGGGAAGGCGTGGTACACCAATGATGAATACTGCTTCGTCTCGGAGAACGGCAATATCCATCCTCTGGCCTCCAACGGCAACCAGGCATCGCCCGCCATCGTGTTCACGGCTCCCGAGGAGGGCGTGTACTTCGGCACCGTGACTGTTGTCCGCGACAAGAGCGCGCAGGCCAACCCGGTGAACATGCGTGTCCGCTATCTGGGCACCGATCGGGAGTGCAGCTCGGATGAGTTTCTCTTCGTGAAGGAATTTGGCACGGCTGCCATCGACGGTGCCGACGGCAAGACACCGCAGACCTTGGATTTCTTCATCCGTCTGCCGAAGGGTGACGCCTTCTCCTTCGAGATCGATGCCACCTCGGATTCTGGGGCTCGTTCCTTCATCACCGACCTTGCCGTGGCCTCCTGCCGCGATGCCGGCCAACCTTTTACTGAGGCAGAGGCCTCGGCCTACCCGCGCTACTTCAATGCCTTGACGGTGGGAGTATCCGCGCCTGCCCGTCAGAGCATTGGCGGCGGGGCGCTCTATGACCTCTCTGGCCGTCGCGTGAAAGTCGCTCCCACGATGCCCCGTGGCATCTATATTCAGGGTGGCCGCAAGCTTGTCCGATAACTCTGTCTCCCCCCTTGTCTCTCTATTCCCATGCCCGAGGACGAAATGTTCTATTTTGGTCCTCAGGCATGGACTTTTAGTGCTATAGGTATAGTTTTTTGGACGAAAAGTCGGCCAAATATATGTTCTTGATGCATAAATTTGGCCAAAATGCAGAAATGACGTACCTTTGCGCCGTTTCACAAATAGGACAATGGGAGATTCCGAAAACCCAGAAAAGAGTAGGAAAGGTAAAATGTGATAAAAAGACACAGAAAATTATGAAAAAGATTCTTCTTATGGCTGCTTTTGCAGTAGCCTCCCTGACAGCTAATGCCCAGGTATGGGTTGGTGGCGCACTCGGTTTTGATTACGAGAAGTATGAGAACATGGACGGCAAGACTCAGTTCACTCTGGCTCCCGTCGTAGGATACAACCTTAGTGAGGATTGGGCTCTTGGCCTGGAACTCAGCTTCTCATTTGGCAATACAGGTGCCAGCTACCTCTATGCCAACCAGAAGACCCAGGATATCCTCGTGGCTCCGTTTGCCCGTTACACCTTCGCCCGTGCAGGTGTCGCCAGCTTCTTCGTGGACGGTGGCTTTGGCCTTGGCAGCCACAAGGTAGGCAATGCTGATGCAGATACTCAGTGGCACATCGGTTTCCGTCCGGGTGTGGCTTTCAACATCAATGAGCACGTCAGCTTCGTCGGAACAACCGGTTACCTCGGCTTCCGCCACATGGATCATTACAATCACTTTGGTCTGAATGCCAACAACCAGCTGGTTACCGTAGGTTTCTACTACACCTTCTAATAAACAGAGAGTTTTATCAAGTCAATTGCATACGAACTGCACTCCGCCGGACGGGGTGCGGTTCTTTTTTTGCCCAATTTCTTGGTCATTCAGGCGAAAAGACGTACCTTTGTCCCACAAATCATAAATAAAACAGGATTTCAGCTATGATTATAGGTGTACTTTCGGCAATGGCTAAGGAGCACAAGCAACTGACATCATTGCTCACCGACGCCCGGCAGGAGCACGACGGCAACTACGAGTTTGTCATCGGCAGCCTGGGGCAGAATACTTTGATTCTCATGCAGTGTGGTATGGGCAAGGTGAATGCCGCCGTGGGCACTACGGTGCTCATCCGTCGCTACCATCCCGACTGCGTCATTTCCACAGGTTGTGCCGGTGGCATCGATGCATCGCTGAAGGTGATGGATGTCGTTGTCAGCACTGCCACCGTGTACCACGATGTCTCGATTCCCGGCTATGAGCACGGCCAGATGCAGGGCCTTCCAGCCCGCTTCCGCAGCGAGCAGGAACTGGTGGATGTAGCAAAGATGGCGCATCCGGGACTGATCTGCACCGGCGACCAGTTCATCAGCGATCGCGCACAGCTCGACCGCATCAAGGCGCTGTTCCCCGAGGCCCTGGCGGTGGACATGGAGAGCGCTGCCATCGCCCAGACCTGCTTCCTCCACGCCGTGCCCTTCGTCAGCTTCCGAATCCTCAGCGACACTCCGGGCTCCGACCAGCACCTGCAGCAATACTTCAACTTCTGGGACGAGATGGCCGACCGCAGTTTCGACGTCACGCGCCGTTTCCTCGCGGCCCTGCCCACCCAGTTCTCCGTTCTCCGCTTCGAGGAATAGTGCTAATCCTATACTTGGAAACGACTCTAAACTCCAAGCACTCTACTCTAAACGTTCACCTATAAACTCTAAAAAATGGAAGTAGTTCAAAGCTTCACCATCGACCATACGAAACTGAAACCTGGCATCTATGTTTCCAGGCAGGACAAAGGCTTCACTACCTTTGACCTTCGCATCACCGAACCCAACAAAGAGCCGGCCGTGGCCCCAGCTGCCATGCACAGCTTGGAGCATCTGATGGCCACCTGGTTCCGCAATTCATCCGCCAAGGAAGATGTCGTCTATGTGGGGCCCATGGGCTGTCTGACGGGTATGTACATCATCATGACGGGAGACTACACGGTCCAGGATATGCGCGAGCTGACCATGCAGTGCTTGGAGTGGATTCTCACTCAGACGGAGGTGCCTGCCACCACGCCAGACACCTGCGGTAACTATCTGCTTCATGACCTCCCGATGTGCCACTGGGAGAGCCGCCGCTACCTCGACCGCCTGAAGAACGACTTTCACTGCGAGTACACGCAGCTGCAGGTGGTCCTGGAGGACGGCCGTGTCTTTGCCGACGCATAGGCACCTCTACTGATAACAAAGCACAAACACATCTTACATGACACTCCAAGACCTGAACGCCCTCATAGCCGAAGCCGCCTCGCAGTTGTGGGGCTGGCCTATGATTCTTCTCTTGCTGGGCACTCACATGTATCTTACCGTTCGCCTGCGCTTTCCTCAGCGCCGCATCTTCCACGCCATTCGCCTGTCCGTCTCTCGCGACAGCGACGGCGAGGGCGACGTCAGCCAGTTCGGAGCCTTGGCCACCTCACTGGCTGCCACCATCGGCACGGGCAACATCGTGGGCGTGGCCACCGCCGTGGCCCTGGGCGGTCCCGGTGCCGTGTTCTGGTGCTGGCTTACCGGCGTCCTCGGTATGGCCACGAAGTACTCCGAGGGGCTGCTGGCCGTGAAGTACCGCGTGAAAACCAGCGACGGCACCATGCTCGGCGGCCCCATGTACGCCCTGGAGCGCGGCCTGGGATGGAAGAGCATGGCGGTGGCCTTCTGTGTGCTCACGGCCATCGCCTCCTTCGGCATCGGCAACACGGTGCAGAGCAACGCCATCTCCATGCTGTGCGCCGAGACCTACGGCTTGCCACCCCTGTGGACGGGCGTCGCCACCGCCCTGCTCGTCGGTCTCGTCATCCTCTTCGGCGTGCGGGGCATAGCCCGTGTCTGCTCGATGTTCGTGCCCCTGATGGCGCTGTGCTATGTGCTGGGGTGCATCGCCATCCTATGCGTCAACGGCGCCTACGTCTGGGATGCCCTGTGCCTCATCTGCCGCAGTGCCTTCAACCCGTCGGCCGCCGGCGGCGGCTTTGTCGGCACCAGCATCATGGTGACGGCACGCTATGGCATAGCCCGCGGCCTGTTTTCCAACGAGAGCGGTCTGGGCTCCGCGCCCATCGTGGCCGCCGCGGCCCAGACGCGCGATCCTGTCCGCCAGGCTCTGGTGTCGTCCACCGCCACCTTCTGGGACACCGTCGTCATCTGTGCCCTGACGGGACTGGTGCTCGTCAGCAGCATCATCGCCTACCCCGACGTGGACTACGGCAGTGGCGCCACGCTGACGAAGATGGCTTTCGAGAAGATTCCCGTCATCGGACCCTCGCTGCTCACCTTCGGCATCATCACCTTCGCCTTCTCCACCATCCTCGGATGGAGCTACTACGGCGAGCGCGCCGTCGAGTACCTCAGCGGCAAGCGATACCTTATATTATATAGGGTGCTCTACGTCGGAGCCGTCTTTGTCGGAGCCATCGTTCAGCTGCACGTCGTCTGGAACGTAGCCGACCTGCTCAATGGTCTCATGGCTATCCCCAACCTCGTCTCGCTGCTCGCTTTGGCGGGCGTAATTGTGGCAGAAACACGTCAATCTGCCGATTTCTGAAACATTTTTGGGTTTCTTTTTGGCCATTTGGTGAATAAAGTGTAGTTTTGCAGCGGAAAATCCGTAAATCTGTAAATTAGTAAATCTGTAAATCCATAAATATGCTGACCTGCCCCCTCCATTGGCTTACGGGACTTGACTGCCCCTTCTGCGGTGCCCAGCGCATGGTGCTTGCCCTGCTGCATGGCAACGTTGTCGAGGCTTTCTGGCTGAACCCCGGCCTCGCCGTTGGGGCACCTCTTGTAGGAGTGTGGTGGCTGTGGCATCGTGAAATCTCTTCCCAAGCCGCTCTCGTGATGCTCTGCATCGCCCTGGCTTGGGGTATCTTCCGAAATATAGTGCCTCTGGGACCAGAATTTTGATACTTCGTGCAACTTCCGGCCGCCATGCTACGTCAGAATAATAGAAAAGTATAGTTAAACACCATATAACAAACAACAGAAATGAAGAAAATCGTTATCGGAGACATCGTCTCCCGCGCGTGGGACCTCGCCGTAAAACACTGGCCCGTGTTTGTCGTAATCTCTATTATTACCAGTCTCTGCGGTAACTTCGGACTCGGTTATGACCCCAGCCTCCTGACAGGTCTCGGCCAGAACCCCGATCCGCAGGCTATGGCAGAAGCCCTGCGAGAAGCCATGAACGTGAACTATCCGTTGCTGCTCGTCGGCCTCATCCTGGCCACCTATCTTGGATTCGTGGTCTATCGTATGCTCTACAATGCCGCCACCATCGGCCGGCCCTATACCACCCTCGGCGATGCCTTCAAGGTGGACTTCGTCCAGGTGTGTGTATTCTTCTGTGTGGAGATTGTTTTTGGTCTCATCGTCGGTCTGGGCACCTGCCTCTGCATCCTGCCGGGTATCTTCCTTGCCATTCGTCTGATGTTTGCCCCCATGCTTGTTGCCGTTGACGGTGTCAGCTTTGGCGAAGCTTTCACTCGTTCCTGGCAGATGACCAAGGGCAGCTTCTGGGATCTCTTCCTCCTGGGTCTCACCGCCATCGGTATCGCCATCCTCGGCCTCTGCGCTTGCTGCGTCGGTGTCTATTTCGCCGAAGTCATCATCAACTTCATGTTGGTCCTTGCCTTCCTGGTGCTCAGAATTGACAACCAGCCCGAAGTCGTCGTAGAATCCACGGATTACACGGAAGTCCAGTAACCGCTTCAGACAGATAAGAACTACGCTTATAAGAACAATGCGCCCCCGTCCACGGTTCCGGACGGGGGCGCATTCCTTTTTGGTGAATCCTGTCAGTTTATCAGGATGTTCCTTTACTTCGTGAAGAACCCTTCCTCTTTTTTTGCAAAGTCTCCTTCTACTTCACAAGGTCTCCTTTACTTAGCAAAGTTCCTCGATGCGAAGGGCAGCGACTGGCGCAGGGAGGCGCGCCAGTATTCCCAGTTGTGCACGCCGTTGCGAACACGGAACTCAGCCTTCACGCGAGCCTGCCACATCTTCTTGTAGAACTCGAAGGTGTCGTTCAGCAGGCCATCGTCATCGCCGCAGTCTAGGAACCACTTCACCGTGCGCAGCTGCTCCTTCGTGGCGTCGTCAGCATTGTCCATGAAAGTCAGTGCCGAGTGCTCGTGAACGGCCTCCATCGTGTAGAACATCTTCGTCTTCTCGCCGTTGGGACCCGGTTGTGCGCTGCCGCTGTTCAGCCAGGGACTCATGGCATAGCAGCTGGAGAACTTGTCCGGGTGGCGCTGGCTGTAGCCGATGCTGCCGCCGCCTCCCATGGAGAGGCCCATGACGGCGCGGTGCTCCTTGTCGCTGATGCAGCGGTACTTCTTCTCTGCTGTGGGCATCAGCTCATTGAAGAAGAAATCCTCATACGACCAGCCCGGCATGTTGAAATATCCGTTCCAGATGTTGTTCACATCCGGTCCGCCCGCATTAGGCATGATAATCACCATCGGACAGGCCTCGCCGCAGCCGATGAGTTCGTCCGTGATATCCTTCATGCCACCCTTCTGTTCCCAGGCGGTGTAGGTGTCCGTCAGTCCGTGTAGGAGGTACACCACGGGCAGCAGGTCCTGCGACTGTTCGAAGCCCGAGGGCAAATACACATTGTACTTCACCGTGGCGCCGAGCACGCTGCTCTGGATGCTGTCCGTCACGATGCGGCCTGCCCATGTCGCGGTGCTGACGAGCAGGCTCAGCAAGAGAATCACTTTCTTCATAGTCGTCTGTTTTTTAGGTTAGAGAATCACTTTCTGGCCGCAAATATACCACATTATTTTCAATTCCGTTCCTCTCTGCCCCTAAAATATCATTCCACCCCCTAAAAAACTCGCTACTTCGTCCTCAAACACCTTCCATTTCTTCCCACCCGCCCACCACTTTCCTCTCTGAAGGAATTGTGAGAGAGGCTTTTTTGTGCCAGAACGCGAAAAAAATAAGGATTTCTTTGGCTGAGTCGCAGAATCTTCCTATCTTTGCCCGCAACAAATGAACCGAAACATTCAACAGACCATGGATGAATTGGAAAGCAGATACATAAATCCGTACACGGACTATGGGTTCAAATACCTCTTCGGAACAGAACCCAACAAGGACATCACGTTGGCTTTCATCAATGCCCTGTTGCAAGGCGAGGAGGTCATCAAGTCGCTGACACTCTTGCCGGCAGAGCAATTGGGCGACACGCAGGAAGACCGCCGTGCCGTCTTTGACGTCTATTGCGAGAACGAGCATGGCGACAAGATTATCATCGAGATGCAGAAGGCAGACCAGCAATTCTTCAAGGATCGCAGTGTCTATTACTCCTCGTTCCCCATCCGCTCTCAAGGAGCCAAGGGGCGCTGGCGCTTTGGCCTTAAGGCTGTCTACACCATCGGCATCCTCGACTTTGTCTTCGACGAGGACAAGGACGATGAAGAGTACTATCACCACGTGGTCAAGCTGATGGATGTCAACAAGAAAGAAGTCTTCTATGACCACCTGACATACATCTACCTGGAGATGCCCAAATTCCGCAAGACGGAAGACCAGCTGGAGACTCTCTTCGACAAGTGGTTGTATGCCCTGAAGAACCTGCCCCGCTTGCTCGAACGTCCCAAGGCCCTTCAAGAGCGCATCTTTGCCAAGTTCTTCGAGGTGGCGGAAGTAGCCAATTTCTCGAAAGAGGAATATGCAAAATACATTCGGAGTGAAAATAATTACTACGACTGGGACAGCATCTTCCGCACCGCTGAAAAGAAAGGGCGTGAGGAAGGGCTGGCCGAAGGAAAAGCCGAAGCCAGCAGGGAGAATGCAAAGAAGATGAAAGCTGATGGCGTACCCGTTGAACTGATAGCCAAATACACAGGTCTCTCTCCAGAGGAGATAAAGGGACTATAAAGGTATAGGCATATCTCAGCTCCAAGGTGAAATTTTGGAAGTCTGTTCTTTTGCGGCGTAATCACCCTCGTGTGGATACCAGGTGGATCCTCAGCCTCACCGTCAATGGCCGCCTGCAGAACGCGAACTTCGTGAAGCAGTAATCTTCCACCTTTAGGACAGAATAGCAGAAGGCCGGCTCCTCTTGGAGTCGGCCTTTTCTGAGTTCGCCCGGCTAAGCATAATCTGACGGTTGCAAGTTCCGAACGACCCTGACAGCGGGAACCGCACAGCCTAATGCAAGGGTGTCATCGCATGGTGGAATCTGAAGGCTGCCACGGCAGACATCGGATCGTTAGTATTTCAGAAGGTCAAGTCTCCGACAGCGGTAGAAAGCAAACTTCAGGCTGCAGGAAAAGGTCGGCCGCACGCTTCCGTTGTTCCATGGCGATGGAATCATTGTTCCAAGGCGATGGAACCATTGTTCCAAGGCGATGGAACAACGAAGAGGAACGGACTAGTGTCGGACAGGAAGGGGGAAAGGCGTAGGTCAGCGCTTTCTGCAAGTTACATCAAATCCCGTAGAACCGCCATTCAGGCCATGGCACAACCTCCTACACATCCCTCCATTCGCAAAGAAGCGAGACTCCAGTGGTTGAAGAAGCGAGACTCCAGTGGTTGAAGAAGCGAGTGAAGAGAAAGAGAAAATAGATTCTCACGTGTAAAAGTTGTATTTTGACTACACCATTACATCATCGTGTGTTAGCGCCTGATAATTAAATGATTGCTGGGTGTAATAAGGGCGTAATTGAAGGTGTAAAGGTGTAGTTCGAGCGGATATACTTACGTATTATGGCCGTTTGTCGACGTAGTCGCTTCACTATTCGAAGAACTCCAGGTCCAGTCCCTCCTTGTAGGAATTAAAGTGCTCGTTTTGTTGGTGAGGCATAAGTCGCGGTCAGAATTATTAGTCTTCGTCAGAGGATGGGAGTGCTTCGCCATCATGCCCTTCAATGGGTTTGATGTAGTCAGAAGACCGTTCTGGCGAGACAACAGAACGGCTGCCAACTCCGCTAGCCATTGGCGAACAGGCTCTGCTTTCTTGGAGGGGATGGACTGAATGATACGGAAAATGCCTTCAAGATCAGCTGCTTGGGTCTTTCTTTTCTTTCCATCTGAAGCCAGCATTACAACAGGGGTACATTGTACCCCACTTGGAGTTGAGTTCCGCATCACGTGCCCGCATTCGCTTGATGTACTGCTTGACATCAGTGCTCAGTCATTCTTTATGTTGAACGCTTAGTTAAGGTACAATTTTACGTCTTTTTTGCAGTTTTTACTTAACTTGTTTTAGAGTTACCAACTTGAAGAGGTGTTTTGGGTGTCCTTGGGGCTGTTTCAGGGACTTCTGGTAGTACCTTCGTATACTTTTTGATGGTGATAGCCCCAAATAAAGTCGGTGGTTTTTGTGAATGAAACATATTTTCCCGCTTCCCAGCCTTTTCTCCCCTTTCATTCTTCTCATTTTCTTCTCGCAGAAGGGTGATTTTGATGCTTTTTGCCCTCCCTCCTGCATTTTTTCGATGTTTTTCTTTGGCTGAACCGTAAATTCATCTTATATTTGCAGCGGATTTCTCCATTGTGAGGACTCCACGCCGACAGCGGTTGGCACATCTTATCGAATTAAAACGAAGCGTTATGCTTGTCTTGCAGTCTGAAACCTGAGAAATTTCAAATGTGGCAAGAGAACATGATGGCTTCCATGCGTAAGCGTGGAATGTTATCCTTATCTCCCACATCAGGTTTTCTCAGGACCCCAGACTGGAGATGTGGATATCTGTTCCACGCTTCACATATACTATTAACCGCTCTTTAAGGGACAGGATGGGCAATAATCATTTATTATATGAAGTGTTTTTTCGATGTCGTTGCTCTTTTAAGAGATTATTCCAAAATGATTTCCATTTGGTTCATTTTGTTTATTTTCTTTCCTCTTGTGTTAAATGCGAACACCGTTACTTCTAGTAAGGTTGTTGATGTAGGAAGTGAATTCAAAATAGTATATACGATTTCAGGTACACAAAAATATTTTAATTTAACAGTAAGAGATGAGTCAGTGGTAGATGCTTATCTTCAAACAGTCGGAAGTCATGTATATCTATATGTAACAGGGAAAAAAATAGGCTCTACAACAGTGATAGTTAGTAAATGGAATGATACAAATAGTCGGTGGGATTATAATAATTATAATGTAACAGTGGTTGATGTGACAAATATATTAATTCCCTCATCGCTGTCTCTTACCTTAGGCAATAATTACACTTTCTCTCCTGATATTACGGATAATAGAGCTACAACGACATTAACTTGGAGTTCTTCAAATCCATCTATAGTCTCGATTTCAAATGCTACTATAAAAGCGGAATCAATAGGAACAGCTATTATAAGATGTGTTGCTTCTAATGGCGTATTTGCTCAGTGTGTGGTTACGGTAACTCCTATTATGGTTACAAATGTTTCCCTAAATTGTTCATCGTTAGAACTAATTGAAGATGAAACATTTCAACTAATCGCTACGGTATCTCCATTTAATGCAACAAATAAAAATATTAAATGGGAATCTTCAGATCCCAATGTCGCAATAGTGGATTCATTTGGTAAGATTACTGCGATTTCTGGAGGAAATTGTGTAATTCAGGCAGTTCCTGAAGATGGAAGCGGAAATATTGCCACATGTTCCATAAAAGTTTTAAGTGATTATGTCTATACTGATAACGTAGTCGGAGTTCCTACTGGAAACATTTTACTCCCCATTATGCTAAAGAACACATCTTCTATTACAGGAATACAATTTAAACTAAAGTTACCAAATGGGATTAGTGTGGCCGAGGACATTCAAGGGAATTATATGACCTCATTAACAGACCGTGCTTACGACCAGCGTTTAATGTGTTCAAAATTATCTGATGGAACTTACCAAATAGTAGCATTTTCTACTTCATCTTCTGCCTTTTATGAGCATAGGGGCGTATGTGCTTATATTAAGCTGTCTATCAGCAATAACATATCAGTTGGCTACTATGAATTAAAGATTCAAGATGTAGAACTTACAAATACTAATGGGGAGGCTATACATCATAAAGATGTGGCATCTACTTTATCAATTACAGCAGTAAACAAGGGTGACACGAATAATGATGGCCACATTAGCATTACGGATGCCGTGAACATTGTTAATTACATCCTCGGGAATCCACCGACCAACTTCGTGCTTGAGGCTGCCGACGTGAACGATGACGGAAAAATTACCATCACCGATGCTGTGGGAATTGTCAATATCATCCTTCAAGGAAATGGCAAGGCAGTAAATGCAAAAGTCATATAGTAAATGGACGAAAAGTAAAATACATTCAATAATATATTCAACATCATGACAAAGAAATTGTTTTTTTTCATCGCTGCCTTGGTTGCCAGTGGAATGGCCTTGGCAGACAACATCGCAGTTAACACTGTGACGGTTCCGAAAGGTGGCACTGCTACTGTGGAAGTCGAACTCAACAATCCCGATCATGAATTTACGGCCTTCCAGATGGCATTGCAGTTACCGGATGGTATATCAGGAATCAAAGATGAGCGTGACCGTCTCATACTTGTCAACGGTAATCGCTTTGACGATCAGATTGTCTCCTCAAGCATCATCGAAGGTGGGTTTCAGTTTGCCTGTCTCTCCAATACTAGTTCTGCCATCATCGGTAAGAATGGTATGCTTTTCTCTTTTGACGTAATGGCAGATGTCGCCTTGGAGGTTGGTACAGAATTGACAGCCAAGTTCACGGGGATTGCTTTCACAACAACGGGAAAAGCTATGGAAGTGGAAATGGATGATGTGTCCTTTAAGATTACTATTGTCGAGCCTGACGACGGTCGTATTAAGTTCGATGAGGCTGCAACAAAGCTACCTAAGTACACGGCAGGTGATAAAGGCGATGTGACCCTGAAACGTACTATCAAGGCTGGGACGTGGAGCACAATCGTGCTGCCGTTCAATCTGACAAGGACCAATGCAACAGCCATCTTCGGCAGTGATGTAGAGTTTGCCAAGTTCTCTGGCTTTGAGGTAGATTATGGTAATGACGAGGAGAATATCACTCCTCTCTGTATCACTGTCAACTTCACGAGCTATAGCATTCCAGCCCGCGGCAATCTGGCCGGAGGCACACCTGTCCTCATCAAGACCAGTAAAGACATCAATGAAATCGTGCTTGATCAGGTGACGCTGACAGAAGGTGTAAAAGACGAAGAAACAGCTGATGAATACGGCACCGCTGGTAAATTCACAGGCTCGCTCATCAAGACAACGGTGCCTGCCGATGGCCTGTTCCTGAACAGCAACAAGTTCTACTACTCCACGGGCAAGACCAACATTAAGGCTTTCCGCGGTTGGTTTGAGCTGGGTGCTGTGTTGAATCAGGAGACGGACTTCGGAGTGAAGATGGTCATTGACGGCTTCGAGACGAACGTCGAAGGAGTGAGTGTGAAGGATGCCGCAGGTAATGTCTATGACCTCAGCGGTCGCAAGGTCAGCAAGGCCGGAAAGGGCGTCTATATTGTCAATGGCAAGAAGGTGTTAGTAAATTAAAAGAGAATAAAAGAAAAGAGAAAAATGAAATAAAAGATAATCTTGAATGTCTTGAATAACGAAGTTATGAAAAAGGAATATATCAAACCAGAAATGAATGTCGTGAGCGTGAACGGCGAGATGATGCTGGCAGCCAGTGGCGTAAGTGGAAAGATTGGTGACAGCCCCAGTATCGGCTACGGCGGCGTGGACGAAGAAGGAACTCTTGACGCCGAAGTGAAGGGCAATCCCTTCGGCGACAGCATTTTTGAGTAAGAAGAGATAATATATTGCCCAATAATTAGACTCGCCCCGCACAGCCATCTGTGCGGGGCTTAAAATGACAGTGGTATGGCCTATTTTTGAGGTAGTATATACCAAAAAGTACACGTATAAAGCCTATTTTTGCACTAAAAATACACAAGACTACACTCTTCTAAAAGAGTCTAACTGCTGAATATTAAAAGAATAACTGATTATTTGTGTATTTGTGTACTTAATATTACCTCGCGCGCGCGAAAGAGACGGGGAGAATGGGGTAGATGGGGTTAATGGGTTGATTTGGCGAGATTGGGAATGATGGGTGGAGAAGGGAAGACGAGGAGAATGGGGTAGATGGGGTTAATGGGTTGGTTGGGCGAGATGGGGAATGATGGGCGGAGAAGGGAAGACGGGGAGAATGGGGTAGATGGGATTAATGGGTTGGTTGGGCGGGATAGGGAAGGATGGGCGAGATGGGGGAGGATGGGTGGAAAGGGGAGAGGACGGAGAGGGGGAGAAGAGGGCGAAGCGGGGATCGTGGTGCAGATGGTGCTGATGGGGTTGAAGGTATGGGTCTATGGGGATGTTGGGGTGCTTTCGGGCTGATGGATGAATTTTTCTTTCTTTTTTTTGGTCAGTCGGAAAAACATTGCTATCTTTGCAGCGCCTAATCGATAAAACCTATATATTCTAGAACCACAGAATCGAAAAGTATGAAGAAGATTGTGTTCGTGCTGACACTTCTTGTGTCGTTATGTGTGTCATCCCAGTTGAAGGCTGAGGGATGGACGAATCCAATGGTGCTGCCGGGACTGGCAAACCGCAGTCTTGGCGACCCATACATCATGAAGTATCGTGGGTACTATTATCTCTACGTGAGTGCCGGCGACAGAAACATCTATTGCTGGCGGACGAAGGACCTTATGGAATGGTCTGACGCCTACATCTGCTGCACGGACGAGACCACGGCCGTGGCCTATGCTCCTGAGGTGATTTACTGGAACGGTAAGTTCTATATGTGTACCTCGCCCCGAGGCGGTGGGCACTATATGCTGACGAGCGACAGCCCCACGGGTCCCTTTGTGCACCGGACGGACAATCTCGGGCGCGACATCGACGGCTCGATGTTCGTTGACGACGACGGCAAGTGGTATTTCTACCACGCCAACAACGGCGGCATCCGCGGATGCACGATGCCCACGCACCTCAGCTACGGCGACGACGTGAACCTGGGTTGCCAGATTTCCGGTCAGTGGACCGAGGGTCCTTGCGTGTTCAAACGCAATGGACTGTACTATCTTCTCTACACGGGCAATCACGTCTGGACCGTCGGCTACCGCATCGACTATGCCATCAGCAACGGCGGCGCACTCTCCGGCTTCCGGCCTCAGAGCGACCAGAATCCTATCCTCGTTGATACCGAGACCCCGACCCATCGTGCGCTGGGCCACGGAACTGCATTCGTGGGCCCTGACCTGGACACCTATTTCTTCTGCTACCACAACTTGCAGGACAACAAGTCGCGCCGACTGCTGAACTTCGAGCGCATTGGTTGGGATGGCGACCGGCTGATGATGACAGGTCCCACGTGTTGGGAGCAGGAACGTCCGCTGGTGGCTCAGAACGACTACTTCGAGCGCGAGGAACTGGGCGAGGCGTGGTCGCTGAGTGGAGTAGGTCAGTGGTCGCTGGTGGAGAAGGACCATCTGGCTCAGGCGGCAGCGGGCGAGGGCGTAGCCATGGCGCTGTACAATCCCTGCAACTATGAGAACTATACTGCAGAGTTCACCGTTCGTGCAGCGGGCGAGGCAGGCCGTTGCGGCGCCATCTTCTCCTATCGGGATGCCCAGAACTATTCTGAAGCCGTCATCAATGCGGAGACGCAGAAGCTGGAAGTGAACGTGTATGTGGACGGCGCCGTCAAGACCTCCAAGAGTTTTTCCCTGCCCGGCGACTTCGATCCCCGGAGCTGGCACTGCATCCGCGTGGAGAAAGGTGCTCGCCGCGTGCGCGTATATATCGATGGTATGCGCAAGTACCAGCAGACGGGCGTCGCGGAGGGTGGTCAGGCAGGCTACGTCACCCGCGATGGAGCTGCCGACTTCTCGTACTTCGCCATCAGTCCCTATGTCGATGGCACCGGCATCCTCGATGTCAGTCAGCCTCTGCCGGGTATCATCGCCGCCAGCCTCTGCTATGAGGCCTCGGACAACGTGAAGGCCGTAGCCTACAACCTGAGCGCAGGTTCCGCCAACTCCATGCGCGCCACGACCGGCTCCGTGTTGAAGTACCGAGTGAATATCCAGGCGGACGGCATATATAATATAGGTGTGCGCTACCGTTCCTCCGCCACAAGTCATATCCGTTTGCTGGTGGATGGCCAGGTGGTGGCAGATAACGTGGAACTTGTTAATTCTCACGCCACCACGCGCACCTACACGCTGCAGGATGTGCCCCTTCCCGGGGGACTGCACCAGCTGACGGTGGAGGTGCTGGACGGCACTCCGTCGTTCTATGAGTTCATCTGCAAGCGCAGCGTTGCATCTCCCCACGTGATGGCTGACGACTTCGAGAATGGCTTCAGCGAGGAATGGGGCTACCGCGAAGGCAACTGGACCATCGTCGATGGGCAACTGGAGTCCACCGGCGGCTACGGCAAGATGCTCATGGGCGGCTTCGATGACATCCACCTGACGGACTACACCGTGGAGTGCGACGTCAACTATTTCTCCGGCGCCACCAACGGCGGTCTGCTCTTCCGCACCACCAATGCCTCCACAGGCGGCGCTGACGACAACCCCGTCCTGGGTACGGACTTCCTGCAGGGCTATGTCTTCCTGGCAGGTGGCACCTCCGTCACTCTCGGCAAGCATAACTTCGGCTGGCAGGCGCTGACGACGGTGAATCATGTCATGGACCTCTCCGTTCCCCACCACATGAAGGTGGAAGTGGAGGGCAGCACCTTCCGCTGCTACCTCGATGATATGGAGAAACCGCTGATTACCTACACGGACACGCGCCCCTTCATCACCGGCCGGGCGGGCTTCCGTGCTCACGACTCGCGCATCCGTTTCGACAACTTTGTGGTCACGCCGAAGGCGAAGCCCGATGGAGTGCGTCCTCCCCTGACTCCCGGGGCATCTGCTTCAGCTGCTCCGCTGCAGCTCTATGACCTGCAGGGACAGCAACTCTCAGCCTCGGCTCCCACTCCCCGCGGAATCTACATCGTGCGCGAGGATGGGCGCAGCCGCAAGGTCATGCGCTGAGCGATGAATGCTGGACGTAACTCATTAATAATCATTCTATAGAATCATCATGAAGCGAATCTTTTGTCTTTTGTGCCTGAGCACGATGTGTTGTATGGCATTTGCTCAAGCGCCCGAGCAGCGGAGCGATAGCGAACTCCTCTGGTACAAGGAACCGGCGCACGTGTGGCTGGAGGCTCTGCCGCTGGGCAACAGCCGCCTGGGTGCCATGGTCTATGGCGGCACCGTCCGCGAGGAAATCCAACTGAACGAGGAGACCTTCTGGAGCGGAGGCCCGCACAACAACAACAGCACCACCTCGCTGCAGCACCTTGACGAGGTGCGCCAACTCATCTTCGAAGGCAAGGAGAAAGAGGCCGAGAACATCATCAACCGTGAGTTCGTGCGGGGTCCCCACGGCATGAAGTTCCTGCCCCTGGGTTCGCTGATGATGACCTTTGGTCATGAAACGCCGATGCAGTATGAGCGCAGCCTGGATCTGCAGCGCGCGGTGAATACCACCACCTATACATATAATAATGTGCGCTACACTCGCACCGCCTTCACCTCGCTGGCGGACAGCGTGCTTGTTGTCAGTATTCAGGCAGATAGGCGCGGCGCCCTGTCCTTCGGACTGCGTCATGTCTGTCCTCAACTCCGCTCTGGAAGTCGGTCTGTGGCCGAGGGCCAGGGACGTGGTGCGCTGGTGACTACCGTTCAGGGAGTGGAGCACGAAGGGATTCCTGCCGCCCTCGCTGCGGAGTGCCGCGTGGTGGTGCAGACGGATGGCACTGTCGTGGCCGAAGGTGACTCGCTTCGCGTCAGCAATGCATCGACCGCCACGCTCTATGTCTCTGCCGCCACCAATTTCGTAAACTACCACGATGTCAGCGGCGATGCCTCCGCCAAAAACCAGCGTCTGCTGGCCGCGGCGGTGAAGAAGGATGCCAAGAGCCTACTGAAGCGCCACATCAAGGACTACCAGCGGCAATATGGGCGCGTCAGTCTGCAGCTGGGGCCCGCCGGAACCGGTGCTAACGCCGGCAACCTTTCTACGATAGAGCGCCTGACGCACTTCTACAACAGAGGTTGCAAGGACCTGGGACTCGTGGCACTGATGTTCAACTATGGTCGCTACCTGCTCATCAGTTCCTCCCAGCCTGGCGGTCAGCCGGCGAACCTGCAGGGTATGTGGAACAACAGAGTCAATCCAGCCTGGGACTCGAAGTACACCATCAATATCAATGCCGAGATGAACTACTGGCCTGCCGAGGTCTGTGGCCTGACGGAGAGTGCCGAACCCCTGTTCCACATGGTGCAGGACTTGAGCCAGACCGGTAAGGAGACTGCGCGTGTGATGTACAATTGCCGGGGGTGGGTGGCACATCACAACACCGACCTCTGGCGCATAGCCGGTCCTGTGGACGGAGCTCCCTGGGGAATGTTCCCTAACGGCGGTGCGTGGTTGGCCACACACCTTTGGGAACACTACCTCTTCACCCTGGACCAGGATTTCCTGCGTCGGTACTATCCCGTCCTGCGCGAGGCAGCGCGCTTCTACCTCGACTACATGGTCGAGCGCGACGGTCAGCTGCTCGTTGTCCCCAGCGTGTCGCCGGAGCATGGCGGACGAGGGAAACCGACTCCTGTCTGTGCCGCCTGCACGATGGACAACCAGATAGCCCGCGATGCCCTCTCGCAGGCGTTGCAGGCCGCAGAACTGCTGGGCGAGGATGCCGACTTGCAGCAGCAACTCCGGCAGGCAATCGGCAAGTTACCTCCCATGAAGGTGGGACAGTATGGCCAGCTGCAGGAGTGGCGCGAGGACCTCGATGATCCTCATGACCAGCATCGCCACATCTCGCATCTCTACGGGTTGTATCCTTCTGCCCAGATATCCCCCTTCCGCACTCCCGACCTCTGGCGCGCCTCTGGTGTGACGCTTCATCAACGCGGCGACCAGGCCACGGGCTGGAGTCTGGGCTGGAAGACCTGTTTCTGGGCACGCATGCTCGATGGCAACCATGCCTTCCGCATTATCTCGAATATGCTGCGCCTGTTGCCTGGCGATGGACATGAGCGCCAATACCCCGACGGCCGCACCTACCCCAATCTCTTTGATGCCCATCCCCCTTTCCAGATCGACGGAAACTTCGGTGTCACTGCCGGTATCGCCGAGATGCTGCTTCAGAGTCACGACGGCGCCCTGCATCTGCTGCCAGCCCTGCCCGATAGCTGGACGGAGGGCAGCGTCAGCGGACTGCGTGCGCGCGGGGGCTATTCGGTGGATATTGCGTGGGAAAATCATCAGCTGATTGCAGCCACCATTCACCCCACACATAGCGGCACGCTACTTGTGCGCACAGCCACGCCCCTGAACCAAGGCACCCTCGTCCGCATCTATTCCGGACTCCATATTTATGAATATGAGATTCCCGTGAAGGCGGGTAAGGCTATCTGTATCGGTATTTCTAAGAAATAACAGGATAAAGCGAGAAAAAAGCGAGGAAAAGCAGGTGGATTTGCTGCGGTATGATAAAATTTGATTATCTTTGCGGCGCAAAACGGCAAAATCTTACCTTATTTATTTAATAACTTGCACCTTTTCTCGCCATGGCAGCCTCTGAAGGCTCATCTGGCTTAACGAAAACGTTTGCTATATGAAAAAGTTTCTTGCATCTATCCTGCTTGTGTGTGCTGCGGCAACTGTCATGGCCCAGCGCGCTGATTACCGTATTATCCCGCTGCCAAAGAGCGTGGAGACCGACACCACCAAGGTGTTTACGCTCCGTGCGGGAATGGGCATCGCCTACGACTCGGGCAACCCCGAGGTATCGCGCAACGTGCAGTTCCTGCGCCAGTGGGTGGAGGAACTGACGGGTGTGAAACTCGCCTTGACGCCCGATGACAAGAAGGCTGCCGTTCGCCTGACCCTGGGCTTCCCTGCCGACAAGAAAGCAAAGAAAGCAAAAAAGGGGCAACCCGCTGCCGAACTGACCGAACAGCAGCAGGAAGCCTACGCTGTCAGCATCAATGAGAGCGGCATCCAGATTTCTGCGCGCAACCCCATCGGATTCTTCCGCGCCGCACAGACGCTGCGCAAGAGTCTGCCCGTCGCTCAGGGTCCCAAAGGTCCGGCTTTCAGCTCCATCGATTTCCCCTATGCTCAGATTCAGGACGAACCTCGCTTTGTCTATCGTGGCGCGCATCTGGATTGTGCCCGCCACTTCTTCTCGGTGGAGGTCATCAAGCAGTATCTGGACCTGCTGGCCCTGCACGGCTGCAACCAGTTCCACTGGCACTTCACGGAAGACCAGGGCTGGCGCTTTGAGGTCAAGGCATTGCCGGAACTGGCCAAGAAAGGTAGTGTCAGGGAGCAGACCGTCATCGGGCGTAACACCGGCGTGTACGACGGACAGCGCTATGGCGGCTATTACACACAGGAGCAGTGCCGCGAGATCGTGAACTACGCCGCAGAACGCTACATCAACGTCATCCCGGAAATCGACCTCCCAGGTCACATGCAGGGCGCCCTGCACGTCTATCCAAACCTGGGTTGCACCGGTGGTCCTTACCCCGTGTGGCAGATCTGGGGTGTTTCGCGTGATGTACTCTGTGCGGGCAATCCGGAGACGATGTCGTTCCTGAAGACCGTGTTGGGCGAGCTCTGCGACGTGTTTCCCTCGAAGTTCATACATATCGGTGGCGATGAGTGTCCCAAGGTGCGCTGGAAGGAATGTCCGAAGTGCCAGGCCAAGGCAAAAGAACTGGGACTGAAGGACGATGGCAAGCATAGCGTCGAGAACCAGTTGCAGACATGGATTAACCATGAGATGGAGAAGTTCCTGAGCAAGCGCGGCCGCGACATGATCGGATGGGACGAAGTGCTGGAAGGAGGACTGACGGAGAAAGGCATTGTCATGTCGTGGCGCGGTATCAAAGGCGGCATAGAGGCCGCACGGCAGCACCACCGCGTGATCATGACGCCCACGGACTACTGCTACATCGACTACTATCAGCTGAAGGACCAGGGGGGGCAGCCTCTGGGCATCGGCGGATATCTGCCCGTCTCGAAAGTCTATTCGTTCGAACCCCTGATTCCCGATCAGCTCTCTGAAGACGAGCAGAAGTATATCCTCGGTCCTCAGGTGAACCTCTGGACGGAGTACGTGGCCTATCCCCAGCACTTGTTCTATATGTTGCTGCCCCGTCTGGATGCCATCAGCGAGGTGCAGTGGTGTCGCTCGGACCAGAAGGACTTCGAGGACTTCAAGACCCGTCTGCCGCACATGAAGCAGATCTACGACCGCATGGGCGTGAACTACTGTCACCAGGTGGAGTGAACAGAACAAGAGCTTCCTCTACTCACTCAACTGCAAAATCGAATGACCTACGAACTCCAAGACCTCACCACCGGTTACCCCACCAAGAAAGGTAACCGCGTGGTGTCCACACACATAACGGCCAATCTACAGGCGGGTGAACTCACCTGCCTGCTTGGCCCCAATGGTGCCGGCAAAAGTACATTGCTGCGCACTCTTGCTGCCTTTCAGGCGCCACTCAGCGGGCAAATGGTGCTCGATGGCGCCCCTTTGAATAGTTATACTTCCCAGCAACTGGCCACCCGATTGGGCGTTGTCCTCACAGAGCGCCCAGATATAAAAGGAATGCGCGTGCGCGAGATGGTTGCCATGGGGCGCAGTCCCTACACCGGCTTCTGGGGGAATCTCTCCAGCGAAGACGAGCAGGCGGTGGATGAGGCAATCCGGCAAGTGGGTATTCAGGAACTCAGCCGCCGCATGGTGCACACCCTCTCTGACGGCGAGCGCCAAAAGGTTATGATCTCCAAAGCGCTGGCTCAGCAGACACCCATCATCTTCCTCGATGAACCCACGGCCTTCCTGGATTTTCCTTCCAAGGTCGAAATGATGCTGCTGCTCTCACGCCTCGCCCATACGATGCAGAAGACCATCTTCCTCTCCACCCACGACCTTGAGCTCGCCCTGCAGACGGCAGATCGCCTGTGGCTGTTGGACAAGACGAGCGAAGGCGTCACCATAGGGACGCCTTCCGAGTTGGCAGCCAACGGGGCACTGCCGCGTTTCTTCTCAGGCCCCGGCATCACATTCGACGCCGATGCCCTCCGATTTACGATAAGCAAGTAGCAAGATTGCCACCTGCTCTCAGTAATCTATCTGCAGAGCCGATGTTCAGTCCAGATGGAAAACCTCCTGAATGGGAATGGTCACAGGGCTGTTGTCCGGGTTGGTCTCCATGATATCCTTCATATAGGCCCACCATTTCTGCGTCGTCTCGTCGGCACCCATATCCTGAGAACTCTGTTCGCCTTCAATCTCTTGATAGCCGAAGAGAATGTTGGTGTCGCGGTCCCAATAGATGGAGTAGTTGCGCACTCCGGCATCTTTGATCTGTTTCTTCAATTCAGGCCACAGGGCTGCGTGGCGGCGTTCGTACTCTTCCTCAAAACCGGGTTTAAGGAACATCTTAAAAGCAAAGCGTTTCATGACCTTAAATGTGTTATTTGATAATGATTTTTGAAATCTTACTGCAAAGGTAGTGAAAAAAATGCTTTTGGCACTCTTTTTATCTCTTTTTTCTTCACGAAATGTTCTAAAAAGACCCTAATTATCACTTTTTCAGCCTAAAACGTCAAGGAAAAAGCATTTTGACCCGCAAAACAAATCGGGTTGTGATTGAATGAGTTATCTTTGCAGCGCAAGTTGAGTAATACACCTTGCCTACTAAATAATTCAAGTATTCACATAGATAAGAATGACAGCTTATGCTTGACCCTTTTCAGAATAGAACTCCGTCTCGGAAAATTGACCTGCAAGAATTCATGGAGAAGAATTTCAGGTGCGATATGTCCATGACAGAGTTTGCGAAGGCTTCTGGTAGAAGTCTCTCGACTTTCAAACGCGACTTCAAAAAGATGAGCGACTTGTCGCCAGAACGCTGGCTGACAGATCGCCGCTTGCGCGCAGCTTTTGAGTTGCTGAAGCGCGGACGCCGCGTATCGGACGCCTGCTTTGATGTGGGCTTCAAGAACGTTTCTCACTTCTCTGCCATCTTCAAGAAGAAGTTTGGCATCACTCCTGGAGAAGCACGCAAGGGTGCACAGGTGCAAGATTGAGCTCAGCACCACCCTCAATAAAACGATGAAGCCCGCACGTTCAGATGTGCGGGCTTCTTTGTGGTTCGTCACAGTCACAGGGGAGAGGTGGCAGTGCCACCTCCTACACTGAGCAAGGGGAATGCTGAGGGGGGGACAGGCTGCGCTGGGAGAGGTGGCTGCGCTGAGCCGGGCATCAGTCGTTGAGGTAGTAAACGACGGTTGTGACCACGCGTACATTCTTCAGCCAGGGGGTGTTCTGGTCACGGCTCTCGATGGAGAACTGCCCTTGGTCGGCGGTGCGGATTTTGCCCAGCCGGCTGTCGGAGTCTTCGGCAAAGCGTTCTGCGGTCTTGCGTGCGTTCTTGGTGGCTTCGGCAATCATCTCGGGTTTGATGGTGTTGAGCCCAGTGAACTCATAGGTGACCACGGAACCCTCGTCGTACTCATTGCCCACGATGGTGACTCCCTGCCGCATCAGTTCAGCTTGCTTGCTGACGAGTTTGCGCACGAGATCCACGTTCTTGGAGACCACGGTGACTACGCAGTTGGCTTTGTAGCGATAGCGCACGGTCTCGCTGGAGTAGCTCATGTTGGCTTGCTGGTCCACGAGGGTAGGAGGGGCGACGGAGATTTCTTCCTCCTTGACGCCACCCGCCTTTAGGAAAGCGACAATGGTGCTGGTGTTGGCTTCGATGCGTCCGTAGAGCTCTGCTGGGTCATTGCCCAGCTCCTTGAACTTCAGAGGCCAGGTGGCCTTGTCGGCTTGTACTTCCTTCTCAGAGAGGCCTTTGGCGGTGACGGTGCGGTCCATCTCCTTGAAGCTTACGATACCTTGTTTGATGGCTCTTCCGCCAAGAAAGAGACCCAGGGCGACAACGATGGCTTCGCCCATGAACTGGAAACTGATTGACTTCATGTTGTTTTTAGGATTTAAAGATTTTGGAATTAATGATTTCTTTCGATATTTCGATATGTCGGTATTTCGCTATTTCGACGTTTCGGAAGCCTGACATTATGGCATTTCGAGATTCGCGCTTGAGTTCAGGCACCTGTTATTCTGCCGGCAGGAACATCCATTGTTGGTCGCTGCGTTGGATGCGTGCGAGTCCGAATCTGATGAAGCGTGCCAGCAGGGTGATGGTGAGCGGACGGGGCATGGGATGCGAGTGGATGGCAGTGGCGGCTCGCAGCAAGGCGTTTAGCGGCAGCCCCTGTGGGTGCTGGTTGATAGCGCTGAGCACGGCGTGTTCTTCTGATGAGTCGGCATAGGCTTCACCCCGCAGGCGTGCCTCTTGTCGCCAGATGGCCAGATGCACGGGCGATGCCACGATGTTCTCGTCTGCCACTCGGATGTATGCCGTTCGTCGGTCGTCCTCCAGTGCCATGACGGGTCGCTGGTCTGAGGGCAATATGGTGCAGATGACCACGGTGCGTAGGCGTCCTCCGTGGGGTTCTGTGGGCACGTGCAGGGTCTCGAACTTGATGGTGGGCACAGGGGTGCAGTATTTGCAGGCTGCTGCGTGCATCATGAAGATTTCTTCTTCAGAGCGCACACCATGGATGCTGCCGTCGTCACGAACACCGATGAGCAGGCGTCCGCCGTCGGTGTTGGCGAACGCCGAGACGGAGCGCGCCAGCTTGGGAGCATCCGTGATTTTGTACTTGAAATCCTGCTGCTGGTGCTCGCCCTGAGCTATCATGTCCTGCAGTCCGCGAATCATACTATGCTACTTGTTGATGTTGTCGAAGTCCTGCAACTTCTTGAGGTAGTAGGCGCGCAGGTCTGCCCAGCGGTAGTAGGGGTAGCTGTCAGTCTGTACGGGCAGCGTCTGCTCGCGCTCGTTGAGTAGGGCCTTGACGAGGATGTCGCCGTTCTTGCCTTTCTTGGGGCGGTAGAAGATGAGCTGCACGTTGCACGCCATGGGGAAGATGTTGTAGTTGCGCCATACGCGATCCAGTTCCTCGAGGTTCTCCACCTTTGCGCCGCAGGAACCGAGCTCCAGCAGACATGCCAAAGGCATCACACACACCTCGTGCCCGAATCGCAGGGTGGCTTGCACCTGAGTGACGGTGTCGGCGGTCTGGATGATGTTCTTCAGCAGGTTCGACTGGCTGAAGGGCATGATGCTTCCCGTCTGCGGGGCCGCTCCGTAGCCCAGATACCAGTCCACATTGCGTATGCGCCACTGGTCGTAGAGCTCGTCGGTGGTGAACAACTTCAGCAGGTCTGGTGCTCCCTCGTGGCTCTGCATGTTGCTGGCGAGGTTGAAGAAGTGACGCATGAAGCTGCCGGCGCGCAGGCTGTCTGCCACCCACTGCGGGTCGTTGAAGAGCACGCTCATGAGTCTCTCGGGGTGTGTCCACTTCTCACGCAGCGGGTCGAGGTGGCGTCCGCGGTTGCGGCTTTGCTCGCGCACAGCCTTTGGCCAAGGCGCGTTGAGGTAGTATTGCAGCGACTCGCTGACATCGTTGTGGAACACGGCCGTGGGATTTGCGGCAGCCAGCTCTTCGCATTCGCCTTCCATGGAGAGGATGCAGCGGATGACCACGGTGCTGCGGGCATCGATCTTGACGCCTTTCTTCTTGAAAATCTCGGGGAAGTGCTGTGCCATACGGCGTCCGATGCCGTGGTGCTGACGTTCGCCCACCGTAGTGAGGTCGCCCAGTCGGTTGATGGTGCAGGGGTAGAACTTTTCCAACTGCGCCAACACTTCATTGCCCTTGTTGGTGATCTTGCCCTGCGCCTTGGCTTTGCGCAGGATCTCTATGCTCTCCATGTACTCCCCGTCGCCCAGCAGCCAGCGGGACCCGTGGCGTCCGTAGTGGCTCATGTAGTAAGGCTCGTAGCCCTTGGGTGTCTTGGTCAGCGTTGCCGTGGCGGGATAGTTGTCGTAGTCCAGGTGGTTGCTTCCGCTGAGGAAGTGGTTGGCTGCAATTTCCTCGCGGGCAGAGGCTTGTGCCATTGCCATCGCAGCAGCGAGGACGAAGGTAGTGGTGCAGAGCACCCGTAGCATGGCGTTTCGTTTCATAGTTCTCTGTGGGATTGTTATTCAATATTTCGATTTTCCGATATTCCGACATTCTGACATTCCGACATTCTGATTTCTCGACATCTCGGCATATTGGCATTTCGACTGCCCGTCCTGCCGTAATCAGATTCTTTTATTTTTCATTCTTTCATATCCACCACGCAGATGCATCCGCAGTAGTCCTCTCCGACGTCGAAGTCCATGAACTGTGCATTGTGGGGTGGGATGGGGAAGGGCCACTGGAGTCCGTTGCCGGTCGCCTTGGCGTAGGCTTCTGCCCGGCACCAGAGCTGCGCGAATCGCCTCTCGCGTGCAGCCTCGTCCTTGCAGGTCGCCAGCTCGGCACGGTCGTTGGCATTGAACATACGTCTTACCAGTTCCGGTCGGTAGCGTGTGATGCGCTGGATATCTACTCCCAGTAGCATGGTGTCGGCGCAGGGTTGAGTCATCATCGCCGCAGCCACCATGCTGGCGGAGTGCGATAGGTTGAACGCAAGGTGCGATGCTTCTCCGTCGAAGCTGGGTTTGCCGTGTTCACCTTCCGTGTAGGTCATCTGCTGCTCTCGCCATCCATGTTCGGCGAGCAGGCGGTCGAGGGCCAGCGCTACACCTATACTTAAAGCGCGCACGCGCGAGTTTCCACAGGCCTCGGCTTTCGCTCTTCGCTGAGGCGACAGTGCCGCCATAGCCTTTCCTTGCAGAGCCTGATCCTCCATGAGGGGAGTCACGTTCGCTACAATCAGCCGTATCTTGGGCGTCTCCTGCCCGTTGAGGCAGAAGTTCTCATCCAATTTTATCGTCAACATCTCTTTCACGCCGCAAAGATACACATTCTTTCTGGATATCGAGCAAAGAATGGCGAATTATTTTCATTTTTTTTGCTTCCTCGCGCGTTCTGTGGCCTACGTAAAATCCCCCGCCGGCGCAGCGGTCAGCGGGGGATGGTTATGTTGGAGTGTAGGTCGGATGTCTTAGTAGGTGACCACGGGCTCCAGCTCCTTGGCCTGCTCCACCATCTTTGCGACCTCGATGACGGCAGGTACGCGGCGGACGAGGTGCTTCTCCTCGTTGGTTTCCGTGAGTTTCTGGAAGAGGTTCTCGGGCACGCGGTGACGCAGTTCCTTTACGGTGTCCACGCCGGCAGCTTCCAGCAGTTCTGCGAACTGAGGTCCCACACCCTTGATACGGAAGAGGTCTGCATGGTTGGTCCAGCGCAGGATAAGTTTGTCGCTGATGCCAGTTTGCTCTGCCAATTCAGCACGTCCCTTAGGAGTAGCGCACTTCTGGAGCAGGTCGTCCACCTTGACGATGCCGACAGCTGTCAGTTTCTCGGCGTAGACATCACCCACGCCTTCGATGTCGATAATCTTGTAAGCCATAGTTTTTTGGTTTTAGGGTTGGTAAATGAATTATTTTGTTGGATTCACGGTGCAAATATAGTCATTTTTGGGGAGGAAGCAAGCAAAAAATGCATTTTTTTGACGAAAATGTGTAAAAAACACACTCAGAATGTTCGCCGTAGTCGGAAAAGTGGTATCTTTGTGGCGTAAATTATCAAAAATAACTAACGAACGACCACTTTTATGAAGCGATTCACTATTCTTGCTCTGCTGACGTTCGCTCTTCTGTCGGCGAGTGCTCAGAAGCAGAAAGCCCCTGCATCGGGCTATCCTATCACTCAAGTACCATTTACGAGTGTGAAGGTTACGGATTCTTTTTGGGGCCAGCGCCTGCAAGCCAGCCGTGACGTCACGGTGCCTTTGGCCTTCTCCAAGTGTGAGAGTGAAGGTCGCTACAAGAACTTCGAGAACGCCGCCGCCCACCTGAAGGATCCATCCAAGGTGTTCAAGGTCAATGGCGTGGGCTATTCCTTCGACGACACCGACCCCTACAAGACTATCGAGGGTGCCAGCTACCTGCTGCAGACCTATCCCGATAAGCGTCTGCGCCACTATGTTGATTCCGTCATCGATATCATAGCCTCTGCGCAGGAGCCCGACGGTTACCTCTACACCGCCCGCACGCAAAACCCAGGCAATCCTCACCACTGGGCAGGCGATCGTCGCTGGGTGAAAGAGGAGGACCTGAGCCACGAGCTCTACAACCTCGGTCACATGGTGGAAGGCGCAATAGCCCACTACCAGGCCACCGGCTCGCGCAAGTTTTTGGACATCGCCATCAAGTATGCCGACTGCGTCTGCCGCGAGGTGGGACCCAATCCCGGTCAGGCATGTGTCGTTCCCGGTCATCAGATTGCAGAGATGGCGCTGGCTAAGCTCTACCTTGTCACGGGCGACAAGAAATACCTCGACGAGGCTAAGTTCCTGCTGGACTATCGTGGAAAGACCACCATCACCCACGACTACTCTCAGGCCCACAAACCTGTCATCGAACAGGATGAGGCTGTGGGGCACGCCGTGCGCGCTGCCTACATGTATGCCGGCATGGCAGATGTTGCAGCTCTGACGGGAGATGAATCCTACATCCACGCCATCGATGCCATCTGGGAAAACATCGTCGGCAAGAAATTGTATATCACCGGCGGCATCGGCGCCACCAGCAGTGGGGAAGCCTTCGGACGCAACTACCAGCTGCCGAACATGAGTGCCTACTGCGAGACGTGTGCTGCCATCGGCAACGTCTATGTCAACCATCGCCTGTTCCTGCTCCACGGCGAGTCTAAGTACTACGACGTGCTCGAGCGTACCTTATATAATGGTCTCATCAGTGGCGTCTCGCTGGACGGCGGCAGTTTCTTCTATCCCAACCCTCTCGCCTCTATGGGCCAGCACCAGCGCCAGGCTTGGTTCGGCTGTGCCTGCTGCCCGAGCAACATCTGCCGTTTCATCCCCTCGCTGCCCGGCTACGTCTATGCCGTCAAGGAGCGCAACGTCTATGTCAACCTCTTCCTCTCGAACAATGCCGACCTCAGCGTAGGCGGAAAGGCCGTGAAGCTGAGCCAGCAGACGCAGTATCCCTGGCAGGGTGACATCACCCTGATCGTGGACAAGAATGCGGCTGGTGACTTCGCACTGAAAGTGCGCATCCCCGGATGGGTGCGTGGACGTGTGGTGCCCAGCGACCTCTATAGCTACACCGACAACAAACGCCTGAAGTACAATGTGCTCGTCAATGGCGAGAAGGCTGGCGAACTGACCTCCGACGGCTACTTCACCATCCAGCGTAAGTGGAAGAAGGGCGACCGTGTCAGCGTGCACTTCGACATGGAAGCACGCACCGTGCGTGCCGACCAGCGTGTGGAGGACGACCGCGGTATGATCAGTGTGGAGCGCGGCCCCATCGTCTATTGTGCCGAACACCCCGACAACGACTTTGACATCGCCGGTGCACTCATCAATCAGGAGCCTCAGTTCACGCTCGGCGACAAGAGCATTGCCAACACCCCCGTGAAGACCCTTCAGACCGCCGCTCAGCTGCTGAACTTCGACCCGCAGGGACGTCTCGTGGCCACCGACGTTCAGCTGACTCTCATTCCCTACTATGCCTGGTGTCATCGCGGCAGCGGCAAGATGCAGGTGTGGTTGGCTCAGGATCTGAGCGCCACGTCTCCGGCACTGCCTGCAACCCTCGCCTCGGAGAGCAAGATTGGTTCCAGTTCACGCATCCCCGCTCTTTCCAGCCTGAACGACCGACTGGTACCGCGTGATGCCAACGACCGCAGTGTGCCCTACACCCATTGGTGGCCCAAGCAGGGCTCCACGGAGTGGGTGAGCTACACGTTCCCCCAGGAGGCCACCGTGCAGTCCAGCACTGTCTATTGGTACGATGACCAGCCTTGGCAGGGCTGCCAGGTGCCTGATGCCTGGAAACTCTACTATAAGGACGCTAACGATGAGTGGCAGGAAGTGCAGCATCCCGATGCCTATCCCATCCAGAAGGGAGCTCCCTGCACCGTCAACTTCGACCCCGTGAAGACCACGGCTGTCAAGTTGGAAGTCCAGATCAACAAGGACAAGTCTGCCGGCATCTTCGAGTGGTCGGTGAAGTAAGGTCCGCTCTCATGAAATCCGTGTCCCCAAAATAAGACCACGGATTACACGGTCTGAAAGGATTCAAGCGGAAACGTAAAAGAAATACCGCGAAATCCGTGAAATCCGTGATAAAAAAAGAAAACCACGGATTGACGCGGCTCAAAAAAGTAAATGTATTTGGCACACGTAAATTGTGTGCGATGAAGTAATGAAAAGAATAATCCTCATGTTCCTGGCAGCTTTCCTGTTGCTGCCTGTCATCAATGCCCGCTGTCTGGTCGTCACGCTCAAGAGCGGTCAGCGCATGGCATTCCAACTGGACGATCAGGATGTGGTGATGACCCACACGGATACCCAGTTGACCTTCAACGGTCTGAGCATTGAGCGCGACCAGATTCAGGAATTCCGCATCCACGAAGCAACGCCCAAGGATGCCATTGCCGTAGGCGTGGAGTCACTGTCCAGTGACCAGACGCGTGCCCCCTATGCCGTCTATGACCTCAGCGGACGTCGTGTGCAGCAACTGCGCCCCGGCGTCTATGTTATTAACAAGAAAAAAGTAGTCCTCCGATGAACGCCAGAATCCTATCCCTGATATCCCTGCTGGCAGTTACTCTCGGAGCCACTGCCCAAAACACCTTGTGGGTGCGCTCTGCCGACCGCACCAAGGCCGCCACCAGCATCAGTTTCGACGGTGCTGACAGCGTTGTCTTCCGCAACACCATGTTCCGTATCTACGAGAACGGCAGTTCGCGCAACCGCACCTATGGCAACTTCCTCGGCTACACCGCCGCCGCAGACTCCAGCGTTGCTTTCTATATAGGAACGCCCGAGCGCGCGATATGGAAGCCCACCACCTCCGACAACAACTACAACAACGACTACACCAACCCCAACTCGCAGTGGAGCTACAAGAACTCCCGCGAGTCCGAGCACTTCATTGTCTATTGGGACAAGCGCTTCGGCGATGACCCCAACAGCACCAGCGTGCCCTCCAATCTCCGGGTGAATGTCGACGACATGCTGCAGAAAGCCGAACAGTTCTTCGCAACGAACGTCGAGCGCCTGGGCATGTGCGACGTGGGCGAGGGTCGCAGCCGCCTGGATGACTACAAGATGATCATCCACTTGCTCTACGATGACGGCTGGACGGCCGTGGGCTCAGGTTACGACGACATGATTGGCGCCCTGTGGGTGACTCCCTCCACCAGTCACCCCGTAGGTCATACTATTGCCCACGAGACAGGTCACTGTTTCCAATACATGGTGGCCACGGACTGGCGCAAGAACGGCATCAGCAACTACACCCAGCGCGGCTGGCGCTATGGCTTCGGCGCCAACGGCAGCGGCGGCAACGCCTTCTGGGAACAATGCGCCCAGTGGCAGGGCTTCCGCGACTACCCTGCCGAGACCTTCGGCTACCACCTTGATGTCTGGAAGAGCAACTACCACCGCCACCTCTGCCACGAATGGATGCGCTACGCCAGCTACTGGTGGCAGTACCACCTCGTGGAGAAACATGGCGACCGTGCCTTCGGACGCCTCTGGCGCGAGAGCCGCTACCCCGAAGACCCCATCGAGACCTACGTGCGCCTCTTCTGCGACGGCAACTGGGACACCTTCTGGGATGACTACTTCGAGTATGCCACCAAGCTCCAGAACTTCCAGTTCGAGGAAGTCCACCAATACCTCACCTCCAACTACAGCGCCCGCAACTACAAGACCTCGCTCTATAAGGTCGATGACTACTACCAGGTGGCCTATCGCAGCTGCCCGGAGACCTCCGGCGTGAACTTCATCCAGCTGACAGGTTTCAAGGCGGGCGACGAGATAAGTGTGGATTTCGCCGGCATGAATCCTGGCGATGCCCTCGCTGCCGGCGACCCCGGCAAGTCTTGGAACGGCGACCCCGCTGACGGTGCCAATGCCAATAACTTCACGAAGGTGACTACCTACAACACCGTCGGCAAGGCTGCCGACCGCGGTTGGCACTACGCCTTCGTGGCCATCGTCAACGACGGCACCGTCACCGCAGGCCGTACTGTGGTCTCCGACGTCGCCACCTCGCCCGAAGGCACCCTCACCTTCACCGTGCCCGAGAAGTGCATACGCCTCTCGCTCTGCGTCGTGGGAACGCCTAAGACCTACACCCGCCATGCCTGGGACGAGACCGACTCCAACGACCTCCAGTGGCCCTATCGCGTCAAGTTCACCGGCTGCCATCCGTCGAGCCTGAACTGATGATGCCGGCGTGCAAGACTCTAAACTAAAATCAGAAAACAATAGCAACTATTTATTCACTAACAATTTAAATCGCTTATGAAAAAGTACTTTACCCGTTTCCTGGCACTGGTCTGCTGCCTCGCAGCCAGCCTCACTGCCAGCGCACAGTACAGCAAGGTGTTTGAGACCTATCCCGCCGGCTACACGCCCATGCTGGATGCCACCTTCGAGCTCTCCGCAGTCGCCGAGACCCTCGGCACTGATGCCACCACACTTGCCACCGCCCTCAACGGCACATGGAGCACTCCGCTCTTCTTCCTCGAGGACGCCGACGGCAAACGTTACTCCGACTACACCCAGGGCAGCAACGGCGGCTTCTGGATGACCGCTCAGGCCACTCCGACCGGTTGGACCGGTGAAGTAGGCGAAGATGTCTGGTACAATGTCCTCGCCGTTGACGAGGAGACGAATGCCTTCACCATCTCCATCGGCCAGCACCCCGATGCCCTGCAGGGCGGCGAGGAGCTCAAGGCCAAGTTCGTGCTCGCCTTCAACGAGAAGGAAGCCACCTTCGACATCACCATGAAGATCTTGACCATCGACATCCCCACGGAGCCCGTCCTCCTCAGCAAACTGAATGTCATCCAGCACAAGAGCGTGGAGGTGCATCAGTGGGCTCGCAACAGCGACTACGGCGAGGCAGACACCCTCGACTTCAAGGGCGTGCCTGCCGCTCTGGGCATCTCCCCCGAGCTCTTCGCCGTGGGTCTGCAGCGTGTGGTCTTCGCCACCAAGGTGCGTGAGGACGACGGACTGGGACTGATGGGCGACACGCTGACCAACGTCCCCACCGGCGAGGCTCCCGGCTGGTGGTTCGACACGACCAACGACACCCCCATCTACAGCAAGTTCGTGGCCAAGAGCGACGGCGTCTTCTTCGTCGATGCCTTCCAGTTCGACCCCGAGACGGAGCAGCTCATCTTCAACATCGGTCAGAAGGGCGGCGCACTCCCCATCGACGGCAGCGACCAGGGCCTCGGCACCATCAACGAGGTCAGCACCACCATCTACTTCGTCTATGACGGCAAGGCCATTGACCTGAAGGTCAAGCTCGTCATCGACGAGCGCGAGAAGGTGCCCTTCGCCGAGATGACCGAAGTGGGCAGCGAGGACGTCAACCTCAGCCAGTATCCCACCTCGAACTACGAGACTCTTAGCTTCTCCCTTGACATCGATGCCATTTCTGCCTTGCTTGAGTGCGACCCAACCGAAATAACTCTTTGGGCACCTGATGGAAATGACGATATTACTGATGAGTTCTCTCTAAATCCTGGTGAAGAGGGCTTCTGGTTCCACAAAGATGGCTATCGCTACACTTGGAGCAGCGCTTGCGGTATTTTTGTCCAGGCTTCTACCGCTGGTGACTATTCCAAATTTGTCTTGGCTCAATACCCCAATACTTTCGAAGGTGGTCAGACTGGTATTGCTACTCTGTACCTTGTTAGCGGAGCTAAGTACTACACCGTTCACATCAACCTGGAAATCCTCATCAAGGAAGGTCCTGGCGTGGAATTCCAGAGCGTAGCCTCCCGTGCCGTGAAGATCCAGGCACTGCCCACCACGAATGGGGACTATGGCGTGGAGATGGGCTATGACATCGATCCCGCCGACCTCGAACTCATCGGCACCGAGAATCCTGTGCTCTACGCCCAGAAGGCTCCTGCCGAGGGCACTGAGTGGGTCGATGGCGAGTACAGCGATGCCTATAGTTGCACGCCGTACCCTGGCTTCTGGATGAGCAAGGAAGGCTTTGCCTCCACCTGGGGCAGCTCGCCCTGGGGCTTCACCTACTCCAACGACGACCTCCACTACACCTTCTACTCCATGCCCGGACTGAACAATGTCGGCGACGAGTACAACGCCGTCATCTACCTCGTCAACGAGCAGAATGGCAAGATGATCACCTACAACTTCAACGTCCGCTTCGTCAGCAGCGTCGTTCCGCAGGCTGAGGTCGTTGGCAGCACCTCCGTCACTCTGCCCGTGAAGAAGAACAGCGAGGCCGATGCCGTCATTGACGTCACGGAAGCCCTCGAGAAGATTGGACTGACTGATGCCGACCAGCTCTTCGGAGTGCCCACGCTGGCTATGCTCACCGCCGACGGCACCATGACCGATGTCGCCAACCTCAACGGAGGATGGTGGCTCCTGGAAGACGGCTCCCTCGACACCACGAGCGGCGACCAGGCTGCCCTCGGCGTGACCTTCGCCAAGAATAGCGAGAAAGAGGTTGTGGCCACCATCTATGAGCTCAACGGCACCTGGACCACCGAGAGCAAGATCAACAGCCGCTTCGGTCTCCAGTACGAGGGCAAGATCTACCTCTTCAATGTAACCTTTGTTGCTGAGGAAGTCGTAGGCATCCGCGAGGCTAAGGGCACCAGCGCCGCTCAGAACGTCTTCGACCTCAGCGGTCGTCGTGTGGAGAAAGCACAGCGCGGTGTCTATATCCAGGGTGGTAAGAAGGTCATCGTCAAGTAACCTCTCCCATTCCCCCTGCCGCCAGGCCGCTCCTACGTGGCAAAACGGCATAAAAAATGCTAAAACAGCGCATCCTCCCTGCGGAGGGTGCGTTTTTTTCTCCTTTTCTGCCTTCCCTACGGGAAAAAACACTATTTTTGCACCCGCTAATGCTAACTAAAACTCAAAACATAGCAAATGAAAAAACTTCTTCTTGCCGTGCTGCTACTCCCTCTGGCACTCACGGCCAATGCCGACCCCATCACTCGTGAACAAGCTCGCCAGCGCGCCGAGCAGTTCCTGCTCTCACTGCCTGCTGACGGGATGAACGTCGCCCGCCGTGCCTCTGCTGCTCGACTGGCTCCCGTCCAGGAACGTGCCAAACTGGCACCCCGCCGCGGCTTCCGCGTCACCAACCCTGACCACGAACTCTACTACGTCTTCAACCGTGGCGAGGGCGAGGGCTACGTCATTGCCTCCGGAGACGACAGCGTCTATCCCGTTCTGGGCTACACCAGCGAGGGCGAGTTCGACTATACCCAGCTGCCTGAGAACCTCAAGTACTGGCTCCGTTGGCAGACGGCGCAGCTCGAGGATATCCAGGAGAACCCCATCACCGACTCCCAGCGTCCCCTGCTGACCGTCACCACGCACCCCGCCGTGGCCACCCTCTGCACCTCCCGCTGGAATCAGAACTCGCCCTACAACGATGAGTGCCCCATGTATTTCACCCTCGGACGCAGCGTCACAGGCTGTGTGGCCACTGCCATGGCGCAGGTGCTCTACTACCACCGTGCCAAGTCCGTCACCGAGGTGCAGAAGGACATCCCCGCCTATGACACCTGGACCGCCCACGAGACTTTCGGAAAGTTGCATGTCGAAGGCATACCTGCCGGCTCGCCCATCGATTGGGACAACATGATTGACAACTACGGCAACGGTGGCAACGCCAAGCAGAAGAAAGCCGTGGCACAGCTCATGCACTACTGCGGCGTGGCAGTCCACATGGACTACACCAGCTCCTCCTCCGGAGCCCAGTCCGGTGAGGTCGATGATGCCTTCAAGAACTACTTCGGATATGGCAGCAGCGTCAAGTACGTCAGCACCGGAGACCCCGGAGGCGACAGCTGGGACAACACCCTCTACAATGAGGTCGCCGCAGGGCGTCCCGTGTACCTCAGCGGCAGCAACGAGGAGGCAGGCCACGCCTTCGTCTGCGATGGCTACGACGGCAACCGCTGCTTCCACATCAACTGGGGATGGGGCGGACAGAGCGATGGCTACTTCATGCTCTCCAAACTCAATCCCGGCTCGCAAGGTATCGGTGGTTCCTCCGGAGGATACAGCAACTATCCTGAGGCCATCATCGGCGTGGAGCCTGAGAACTATGCCACGCGCGCCATGGCCATCAGCAACGCTGCCCTGAAGAAACTCTGTGTAGAGCACTTCGATGCTGACGGCGACGGCACCTTCACCTACGGCGAGGCAGCTGCCGTCACGGACCTCGGCGACGCCTTTGCCGGACAGCGCTTCACATCCTTCCCCGAGCTCTATAACTTCACCGGTCTGACCACCCTCTCCGAAGGCGCTTTCGAGGGATGCGTGGCACTCAGCACCATCAAGCTCCCCAAACACCTCAAGAACATCGGCGCACGCGCCTTCAAGGGATGCACCGCCTTGAAGACCTTCGTCCTGCCGGAGGGCATCACCGCCATCGGCGACGAAGCCTTCGATGGCTGCAAGACCTTCACCTGCGACTTCCCCACCACGCTCCAAACCATCGGCGCCGGCGCCTTCCGCGGCTGTGCTGCACTGACCACCGCCGAACTGCCCATCGGTATCCAGAGCTTGGGCGACGCAGCCTTCGCCTCTTGCACCAAACTCTCGGAGGTCATCCTTCGCAGCATCCACCCGCAGGACATCCAACTCGGAACTGGCGTCTTTGAGGGCGTGGACCTCAGCGCCGCCACACTCAGCGTGCGCCAGGGACTCAAGAGCACCGTCGCCGACAAAGCACAGTGGAAGGATTTCGGCAACATCTATGAGGAGCGCGACCTCGCTCGCGGACAATTTGTGGAACCCACCACCGGCAAGCAGTACTACATCTACAATGTAGGCACCGGACGCTATCTCACACATGGCGAGGCATGGGGCACGCAGGCCGTTGTCGCCCAGACCGACGAGCCCATGCGCTTTGAGCTCCGCAAGTCCAGTAGCATGCCCGATGGTGTCTATTACCTCTACTCCGAGGACACCGGTGCCGACAACCACATCCTCTTCCGCACCAGCACCGACACCAATGTGGGCAATGGTGTGCGAGCCTGCTTCGTTGACGGCCCCCAGTCCCACGTCTCCAGCAAGACCGCCTGGTGGGCACTCGCTGCCGTAGAGGGCGAGTCTAACGTCTTCACCCTGCAGATACCCTCTGGCGTCAGCGGCTACAAGGCTGCCCAGTACCTCGGCGTCAATCCCGACCACGCCAGCAACGCCGCCTCGCCCACCTATGGCGCCTACAGCGACGTCGCCATTGACGACTTCACGCAGAACTGCCATTGGATGTTCGTCGAGTACGACGCTCAGGCCGCAGCTCTCTATGCCGCAGCCGTGCGGCTCCGTGGACTCCTCACCACTGCCACCAAGCAGCATCTTGACGTCACCCTTGAGCAAGCCGTTTACGACAACCTCCAGAGCTCTGTCGATGACATCGCCAAGGCACAACGTCGCCTGCGTCGCAAGCTCGGATTCATCCTCTTCGAGAGCGAGCAGGTGCGCCAGGCTGCCATCAGCCGAGGCTGCGACCTCGATGGCGACGGCGAGATAACACCCGAGGAAGCAGCCCTCGTCGAGAGCTTCGAGACGGCATTCTCCAAGAACGCAGAACTCACCACGCTCGCCGACCTCCAGTACTTCACCAACCTCAGCTACATCGCCGGCAACAGCTTCAAGGACTGCACCGGACTCACCGCTGTCAGCCTCCCCGACTGCGTCACCAACATATACTACCGCGCATTTATGGGATGCACCAGCCTCACCGCCATCACCATGCCCCTGCGCATGGAATACCTCGGCGACGACGCCTTCAACGGATGCACAGGCCTGCGTGAGGTCACCGTCCACGCCATCAATCCCGCCGATATCGAACTCGGCAGTGATGTCTTCGCCGGTGTAGATCTCTCCGAGGCCACCCTCTTCGTACCCAAGGGAAGCGCCGACGCTTACCGTGAGGCACCTGTGTGGCAGGAATTCGGCACCATCCGGGAAGTACACTCCCTCGGTCAGGCACCCTACAGCGAACCCACTGAAAACGAGGATATCTACGTCTATAACCTCGGACAACACCGCTACATCGCCGCAGGAGAAGCCTACGGCACACAGGGTGTCGCCGACTTCGACGGCATCGTCTATCAGCTCCGCCGCACCAAGTCCATGCCCGCAGACACCTACTACCTCTACGGCACCAACGCCAGCACCAAGAACATCCTCTTCCGCACCGACACCGACTCCAAGGTCGGCGAAGGCGTCAAGACTTGCTTCGTCGATGGCAGCGTCAGCGCCAAGGCCTACTGGAAGGTAGCACCCGTCGAGGGACTCGAAGGAGTCTATACGCTCCAGGTGCCCGAGAACCAGTCCGACTACGTCGAGGGAGAATACCTCGGACTTGACCTCAACCACGAGAGCAAGTACACAGGCTATAACTATACCTACGGACTCTATTACGACATCCCCTACGACGGCAACGAACGTAACTGTCAGTGGGCATTCCTACGTAAAGCTGACGTCGAAGCCCTCCAGCGCAACTACAGCACCATCAAGACCTTCGCACAACTGCTCCAGACGGCACGCCGCCAGGGCATCGATGTAGCAGCCGAACAAGCCGTTTACGACAACCTCGATGCTACACCTGCCGAGATCCAGCAGGCTTGCAGCGCAGTGCGCCGGAAACTCCACTACATCGAGTTCGCAGACCTCACAGCCAAGACCATCAGCGTCAACGCCTGGGACGAGAACGAGGACGGAGAACTCAGCTACGAGGAAGCAGCCGCCGTCAAGGAAATAGGCACCACCTTCCGCAGCGCAAACACCATCACCAGCATGGACGAGCTCCGCTACTTCACCAGCCTTACTGCTCTGCCCGATGACGCCTTCCGTGCCTGCTCCAAGCTCGTCAGCGTTTACATCCCTGCAGGAGTCACCACCGTGGGCAAGAACGCCTTCGCCGCATGCACCAACCTCCGCTATGCCGCTTTCCTGACGCCCCAGGTGCTGGCCCTCGGCGAGAGCGCACTCACACCCCGCACTCTCTCCCTCTTCGTGCCCGCAGACCTCGTTGCCGACTACCAGCAGAGCGAGGACTGGAACCGAGCCACCGTCAGTGAGTACACCGGCATACCCACCATCCAGGCAGACAGCATTGAGCGCGAGTACGGACGAGCCAATCCCAAGCTCACCTTCACCGTCACTGGAGCACCCATCAACGGCACGCCGGAACTCGACGTCGATGCAGACACCAGCACACCCGTCGGTGAATTCATCATCAGTCTTCTCCCAGGCAGCGTTACCACCCCCGGACTCCAGTGCAAGGAAGGCGTCCTCACCATTAGCCCCGCATCCGTGACTGTCACTGCGAAGTCCTTCCAGCGCAACATCGGCGAACCCAACCCCGAGTTCACCGTTACCTACTCCGGATTCCGCAACCGCGAGAAGGCTGAGGACGTGCTCCTCCACGAAGCCGTCATCGAATGCGATGCCACAGCCGATAGCCCCGCTGGTCAGTACGAGATACGCGTCAGCGGAGCCCAGGCCCAGAACTACGTCTTCGACTACGTTCCCGGCGTACTCACCATCATTGATCCCGTCGGTGTGCGCGGCATCAACACCAACACCTCCGCCACCACCCTCTACGACCTCAATGGACGTCCCGTTACCTCCGCTCGCCGTGGAGTCCTCATCCGCAATGGCAAGAAAGTCACCGTGAAGTAAACATTCCCTCCCTTGCTCCCGAAGGGTCGAGTGGACGGCGGTTTCCCCGCCGTCGTATCCCGTCCTCCGCCATCCGCTAACAACATCCATCCCCGCCGCCCTCTCATTCGTAGGCCGGCGGGGATTTATCATTCTGATTACCACTGAAACTGTGGCGGATTGATTTTGCAGAATCGGGAGACAGAGCCCCCTGCGCGGACCGAAATGTATGTTTTTTGAGGGTCAGGGTGAAAAAAAAGGTACGGGCGCGTACAGGTTGTGGGGAAAATGCTTATCTTTGCACCGGAAAATGAGCAAAAACTTATGCATACTACTATGAAGAGCCTGAATAGTTACCTCAAGAAGAACTTACGCACGGCATTGCGCATGGGCGCGGTGGCTGTGCTGTTTTTTGCAAGCATTGCCTCTGCCGTTGCTGGTCCCATCACGCGGGAGCAGGCGCAGGACCGGGCACAAGCATTCCTGAAGAACAAACGGGGCGCGCAGCGGCTGACACCCGTCACGCGCGGCGCACGTCTGGCTCCGCGCCACCGGCAGCCTGCCACGGGTACGGACCTCTACTACGTGTTCGACCGCGGCACGGACGAGGGCTTCGTCATCGTCTCGGGCGACGACCAGACGCCTGCCGTGCTGGGCTACACCGACGCCGGCAGCTTCGACTACAGTGCCATCCCCGATAACATGCGCGAGTGGCTGGATAACTACGCCCAACAGATTGCCGACGTGCAGCAGGCGGGTTACACAGCCAGCGAGCTGCCCGTGGCTGCACTGAAGACCCATGACCCCATCGACGTGCTGGTGGAGACCCGCTGGAACCAAGGGCCCCCCTACAACCTGCTGTGTCCCGACTATTTCCGGACGGGAAGGAGTGTGACGGGCTGCGTGGCAACGGCCATGGCACAGGTGTTGTACTACCATCGTGCCAACGCTCCGCGGGAGCTGTTGGACGAAATACCGGACTACACCGTGGAAGACTCCCACGAGACCTACGGCGACTTTCACGTGAAGGGCTATCCCGCAGGCTCGCCCATCGACTGGGACAACATGCAACCGACCTACAACGCCAACTCCACTCCGCAGCAACGACGTGCCGTGGCTGAGCTGATGAGCTACTGCGGCACGGCGGTGAGGATGATGTACACCAGCAGCAGCAGCGGTGCCTACAGCAGCGATGTGCCGGATGCGCTGAAGAAATATTTCGGCTATCCCTCCACCTGTCGTGCCGTGAACCACTCAGACGTGAGCGAGGAGAAGTTTGACGAGTCGGTGTATGCCGAGCTCGCCAAGGGCGACCCTGTGTACCTCAGCGGCAGCAATGGCTCGGGAGGCCATGCCTTCGTCTGCGACGGATATGACGGCAACCTCTGCTACCACATCAACTGGGGCTGGGGTGGCGGCAGCGACGGCTACTTCCTGCTGGCGAACTTGAAACCCGGCTCGCCGGGCATAGGAGGTTCACCTGGCGGATACAGCGACGGGCAGACGGCCATCGTGGGTATGCACCTGGATGACTGGAGGTCGAAGACGCTGACGTTCAGCGATAGCCGTGTGCGCGCTGTGGCAGTGGAGAAATGGGACACCGACGGCGATGGCAAAGTGAGCTACGGCGAGGCCGCTGCCGTGATGGACCTGGGCGATGCGTTCAAAGGTGTGACCCTGCGCACGTTCAACGAGCTGTACTGGTTCACGGGGTTGAAAGAAGTGCCGGCCGATGCCTTTGCGGGCTGCACCAGCATGACAGCCATCCGCCTGCCCAAGGGGCTGAGGCGCATCGGCGATCGCGCGTTCGACGGATGCACGGCACTGAAGACCGTGGAGATGCCGGCGGGTCTGCAGCAGGTGGGCGAAGCCGCCTTCCGCGGTTGTGCCAAGTTGGTGAACTTCGCCTTGCCGACGAGTGTGGACGTCCTCGGCGCCAGCGCCCTGGAAGGCTGCAAGGCGCTGACAGCACTGACGCTGCCCGCAGCCCTGAAGAGCATCGGCGACCGCGCACTGGCGGGGTGTACGAAGCTGGCGAGCGTGACCTTCGAGAGCCTGCAGCCGCAGGGTGTGGAGACGGGCAAGGACCTTTTCGACGGCGTGGATCTGGCAGCAACACGACTGGCTGTGGCCGAGGGCAACGATGACTTTTTCCGCGCCACGGCTCCCTGGAATGCCTTCGGCAACATGACGACGGAGCGCAACCTGGCCAGTGGCAAGGTGGTGGCCCCGGCAGAGGAACAAGTGGTATATCTCTATAACGTAGGCACACAGCGCTACCTCGCCGCCGGCGAGGCGTCGGACGTGCAGGGAACGGTCAGTGCAGTGCCCATGCGCTTCCGCCTGGGACACACCGAGGCCATGCCGGACGGCACCTACTACCTCATCGCCGAGGAGATCAGCGGCGCCAGTCATTACTTCTACCGCCTGAACACCAGCAGCGAGGTGGGCTCGGGCGTGAAAGCCACCTTCCTCAACGGCAACGGCACACGCATCAGCGCCCGCGACATGAGCGCATGGTGGAACGTGCAGGAGGTGAGCAAAGGTGTGTACACGCTGCAGACCCCTGCCGAAGCTAAGGGCTACGCCGAGGGCGAGTTCCTGGGCACCGACCGCAACCACGCCACGAACTTTGCCTCGCCCACGGACGGCGTCTACAGCGACATCACCTACGAGGATAATCCCCAGAACTGCCAGTGGATGTTCATCGCCTACGACGAGACGGCTGCCGCCCGACACGCAGCAGCACTGGTGCTGGGCAACCTGCTGGCGATGGCTCCTGCGGAGCTGAATGTCAGCGCGGAGCAGGCCGTGTACGACAACATGGATGCCAGCGTGGAGGAACTGCAGTTGGCTCAGCAGCGCGTGCGCAAGAAATTGGGCCTCATCACCTTCGCCTCCGATGAGGTGCGACAGGTGTGCCTGGACTACTGGGACCTGAACTACGACGGCGAACTGACGGCCTACGAGATCGGCGGTGTGCCCGGCGTGTCCACGCGTTTCCAGAACTGTAAGATGACGAGTTTCGATGAGTTCCAGCACTTCAAGGGCGTCAAGTCCCTGCCCTCGCGCTCCTTCAGCGAATGCCGCAGGCTGGAGTCCATCGTGCTGCCCGAGGCTGTCACCTCCGTCGGTAGCAAGGCGTTCCAGAACTGCACGTCGTTGCAGTCGGTGGAGTTGCCAGCCTACGTGGCGGAGATCGGCACTTCCGCCTTCAGCGGATGTTCCGCGCTACAGACGGTGCGCCTGCATGTGGTCAGTCCGGAATACATCGAGGTGGACGCCAGTGCGTTCGAGGACGTGGACCTTTCCCAGACCACGCTGTATGTGCCTCATGGCTCGCGCGAACTCTTTGCCGAGGCAGAGGTGTGGAAGGACTTCGGCTCTATTCGGGAGATGCGCTCCACCACACGCCCGAAGTTCTCGCAGTTCAACGTGAACGAGGACGGATACGTATATAATATAGGTACGCGAAAGTACATCAGCCGCGGTGAGGCATACGGCACACAGGCCGTGGTGGCACCGACGGGCATGATCTACCAGTTCAGACGCACCACGCTCAGTGGCAAGCCATGCTACTACCTCTACTCCGAGGAGACGGGCAGGGACAACAAGAACCTGTTCCGCTCTGAGGATGACTCGAAGGTGGGAAAAGGCATCCGCACCTGCTTCGTCGACGGCGGCAGCGACCGCCTGACAGACCGTAGTGCCTATTGGACCGTGGAATATGTGGAGGGCAACGACCCCTGCTTCACTATGCAGGTGCCTGCCTCGCTGAAGGCTGCGTATGTCGAGGGCGAGTACCTGGGCATCGATGTCAACCACGAAACCAATGCCGTCAGCGGCTCCACGCTGGGGCTGTACTGGGACGTGGTGCGCGAGGAGAACGAGGCGAACTGCCTCTGGGCATGGGTCAGCATGGCGGACGTGGAGGCTGCACAGCAGTTCGACCGCCAGGTGGCGCAACTGAAACGTTACCTGCAGTTGGCTGGCGAACGCGGCGTGGAGGCAGCAGAGGAGCAGGCGGTGTACGATAACCTCGACGCCACGCCTGCGGAGATCCGCGGAGCCCTGGATACCCTGTGCGCCAAGCTGCATCTCATCCGCTTCGACAGCGACGCTGCCAAGCGCGTCTGCATCAACAACTGGGACGAGGACATCGACGGCGAACTGAGCTACGAGGAGGCTGCTGCCGTGAAAGACCTGGGAGAGGTCTTCCGTGCCCAAACGGACATCGTGACGCTGGACGAGCTGCAGTACTTCACGGGGCTGACGGAGATACCTGAGAATGCCTTCCGGGGTTGCTCGAAGCTGCTGTCCATCTACATCCCCGCCGGGGTGCAGAAGCTCAACCATTACGCCTTCGCCACCACCCGCAATCTGAGGTATATGGTGCTGATGAATCCTACCACACGCGTGCAGACCGATGGCCTGGACATCTACGGCCAAGCCACGATCTTCGTGCCTAAGGTTTCCCTGACAGCTTATCGCGCGCATGAGTTCTGGTCATACTTCAACCTCGAGGAGTACACGGGCGTTCCCATCGTGATGGCCGACACCCTCAGCCGTGCCTACGGTGCAGGCAACAGCACGCTGACCTTCAGCGTGAAAGGTGCCCCCATCAATGGAACTCCCGAACTTGCTACGGAAATCAATTTGAAGACCGAGGTAGGTGAATACCCCATCACCATTGAGGCCGGAAACGTCACCTCGCCTGGCGTGCAGTTCAAGAACGGTATCTACAAGGTGGTGCCTGCCATGTTGACCGTGACCGCCAAGAGCTACAGCCGCCAACAGGGCGAGGAGAACCCCGAATTCGAGTACACCATCAAGGGATTCAAGAACAAGGAGACCGAGGAGGTGCTGACGAAGAAGCCTGTGGCCGTCTGCGAGGCGACCAAGGACAGCCCTGCCGGAAGGTATGAAATAACGTTCAGCGGCGCTGAGGCCGCGAACTACGATTTCGAGTACGTCAGCGGAAGGCTCGAAGTTACGGCACCGGACGGAGTGGGCACCATCCAGGAAGGCCAGGAGAGCCGGCAGCAATACTACGATCTCAGCGGACGTCCCGTGGTGCCCCGGCAGCGTGGCGTTTACGTCACTCGCGGCAAGCGTGTGAGCGTCCGGTAGTCAAAGAAAACAACAAACTAATCAAAAGCAAGGAATATGAAGAAGTACCTATTTGCTGCGTTGGCACTCGCGCTCACGATCAGTGCCAATGCCAACCCCATCACCCGGGAACAGGCACTGCAGCGTGCAGCGCAATTCCTGCAGGGGCGTGAGGGTGCCCAGCGACTGGCACCCGTGCAGAACCGCAAGCGCCTGTCGCCTCGGCACGGCGCACCCGCCAATGCCACGGACCTCTACTACGTCTTCGACCGCGGTACGGACGAGGGATTCATCATCGTCTCCGGCGACGACCGCACGGAACCTGTGTTGGGCTACTGCGACCAGGGCAGCTTCGACTACGACCGCCTGCCAGATGCCATGAAGGAGTGGCTGGAAGGCTATGCCGAGGAACTGCGATACCTGCAGAGCGCACCCCGAGCCAAGGCGGCTGCAGCACTACCCACACACCCTGCAGTGGCTCCGCTGATGACCACCAAGTGGAACCAAGGAGACCCCTATAACTACTACAGTCCGGAATTCTTCAACCAAGGAAAGAGCGTCACCGGATGCGTGGCGACAGCACTGGCACAGGTCCTCTACTACAACAGAGCCAAGAGCACAAACGTGGTGCTGGAAGACATTCCTGCCTGGGACGGAGGAACGAAAGACCCCGAGACGGGAGAGGTGCTGCACAACGAAGGAGTGCCGGCGGGAACAGTCATTGACTGGGAGAACTGCCGCGACACATACTCTGGCAGCGAACCCCTGAAGGCAAAACAGGCGGTGGGAAAGCTCATGTATGTCGCCGGAGCCATGGTGAGGATGAACTTCACCAACAGCGGCTCGGGAGCTGTGACGGCCTACGCCGCCAGTTCCTGTATCAAGTACTTCGGCTACAATCCTGACTGCCGCGGCGTCTATCGCTCTAATATGTCTGCCGTAGAATTCGACGCTATCATCTATAATGAACTGGCCCACGGACGCGTGATGCAGATGGCTGGAGGGGGACACTCCTACTGCTGCGACGGCTACCACGGCGACCGCTACTACCACATCAACTGGGGCTGGGGCGGCGGTGGTCCCGACGGCTACTACCTTCTCTCCAAGTTGACTCCCGGCAGCGAGGGCATCGGCGGCAATGGCGGTTTCGGCTACAGCTCCGGTCTCTATGCTATCATCAATATGGAGCCTGCTGACTTCGGTGAGAAGGCAGTTCTCTTCTCCGACGCCGCAGTGAAGAAAGTATGCGTGGAGCACTGGGACAAGAACGCCGACGGCGAACTCAGCTTCGATGAGGCTGCCGATGTGACCGACCTCGGCACAGCATTCCAGGGATTGCGCATCAAGACCTTTAACGAGCTACGCTACTTCACCCGTTTGGGACTTATCGCCGACGAGGCTTTCATGGGATGCAGCGCTCTGACCTCCATCATCATTCCTGAGAACGTGCAGAGCATAGGCGCTCGCGCCTTCAGCGGATGCACCAAGATTACCTCCATCCAGCTGCCGACGGCCGTCACCGCCATCGGCGAGGCTGCCTTCAGCGGATGCACCAGGCTCGCTGAATTCAGCATCAACGACGAGATTACCGTCATCGAACCACGCACCTTCCAAGGCTGTACCGCCCTCACCTCGATAAATATCCACGCAGGCATCAAGAGCATTGGCGAACAAGCCTTTGGAGGATGCACCAAGCTGAAGACCGTCAGCGTGGACAGCCAGGCTCCGCAGAACATCCAGCTGGGTGCCAACGTCTTCGAGGGACTGGATCTCAGCGGCGCCACCCTGAATGCCATGCAGGGTACCCGCGAGTTCTACGAGACGGCGGACCAGTGGAAGGAGTTCGGAAACCTGCACTTCGCACGTGTCATCGGCGAGGACAAGTTCATGGAACTCACTCCGGGACGGCCCGTATATCTCTGGAACGTGGGCAAGAAGAGTTACCTCGCTCAGGGCGAGATGAACAACTACCAGAACGTACTCAGCGAGGAGCCCATGCGTTTCATCATCTATGAAGGCGAGGAGGAGCAGGAAGGACTCTATTACATCTACTCGCCCGACGTCACCACGAACTACAAGTACACCGGACGCCGCAGTGGAACGGCTGCCATCGGCGCCGACGTCAAGTACACCGTCGTCAACTCCAACCTTTCTACCAGCTGCTACTGGACCGTCAAGAAGGTGTCCGACGGCGTTTACACCTTCCAGGTGCCTGAGGGCTACAAGGATTACGACCCGGCTACCTACTTCGGCGTGCAGTTCGACCATGAGAACCACTACCTCGAGGAGGGCAGCAGCACCATGGCTACCTACTACGATGTCCCCTATGAAGGGCATGAGGAGGATTGCCAGTGGATGTTCGTGGACTACCTTGAGACCTACGGCGTTTACGATGCTGCACTCAAGTTGGAAGAACTGCTGAAGACGGCCGTGGCAAAGGGAGTGGACGTCAAGCGTGAGCAGCGCGTCCTGGACGACCTCACCGCCACCTATGACGATGTGATGAACGCTCAGGTATCCGTCCGCAAGAAACTGGGATTCATCACCACCGACGAGGAGACGCTAATGAACATCTGTCTCGAAAACTGGGACCTCGACGGCGACGGCGAGTTCAGCCAGTCGGAGGCGGAGATGATAACCTCCCTCAGTAATAAGTTCGCCAATCTGGGCAAGGTCAAGGACTTCAGCATCATCAAGTACTTCTCCAACCTGACCACACTCCCCAGCAATGCTTTCCAGGGCTGCAGTAGCATGGAGAAGATAGAGCTGCCCACATCGTTGACGACGCTCGACAAGCAGGCCTTCAAGGATTGCAAGAAACTGGTTTCCGTCACCCTGCCTGAGTACGTGGTGACCATTAACACAGGCGCCTTCGAAGGATGCTCGGGACTGCGCACGCTGACGATGACCAATCCGGAGCCGGAGACCATTGACGTGACGTTGTCTGCCTTTACAGGACTGGGACTGGGACGCATCACCCTGCAGGTGCCCATCGGGTGCAAGGAACGCTATGCCGCCCTGCAGCCCTGGAGCAAGTTCGGCGACATCGTGGAGGTGCGCACTCGCACTTATCCTAAGTACTCCCCCATCACCCTTAACACCGACGGATACCTCTACAACGTGGGCACACGCAAGTATCTCTGCGGCGGTGAAGCCTATGGCACTCAGGCTGTGGTAGGTAGCGAACCATATGTTTACCAGATCCGTCGTCAGGGAAGCATGGCAGCGGGTGTCTATTACCTCTACAGCAACGACACCCCGAACCAGAACCACCTCTTCTTCCGCTCGCAGACCGACAGCAAGGTGGGGAGTGGCATCAAGTCCTGCTTCATCGACGGTGCAGAAAGCCGCCTGAGCGACAAGAACGCTTGGTGGCAGTTCGCAGAGGTGGAGGGATTGGAGAACGTCTTCACCCTGCAGGTGCCAAAGACCATTACTGCAGACTACGTGCCGGAGGAATACCTCGGCATACAGACTAATCATGAGACCAAGGCAGTCGACGATATCACGTGGGGAACCTATTGGGACATCCCCTACGAAGGCAATGAGCGCAACTGCCAGTGGGCATTCATCGCGCTGGCCGATGTGATG
>ONJJ01000064.1 GCA_900318115.1 uncultured Prevotellaceae bacterium
AAAACAATGAGATTCTTTATTTCCCTTATCACTTTCCTATGTTTAGGATTCAATGCTACTGCGCAGGGTCATGACCCCAGTGCCGCCGACTTCATCAAAGACGTTTATACAAAAATGCTAAGCTCCAATCCCTCCAAAGCAAAGCGCTATTTTAAACGGAGATGCAGAACCAAGATCAAGCGGATGAGCGCAGAACGACACTGCGAACTGCTCACTGGCTGCTTGGGAATTACATCTTCTGACATCGATTCTTTGAAAATAATCGATGAGGGGAATCAGTGGTATCTGCTCTCCTATACCTCGGATTATGGAGGGGCAACAGAGATGGAGCATGAAGTACGCCTACGGCTTCAGAAAGGCAGAAAATTCAAGATTGCTGACATAGACGAGGATGACGGCTACGATTTCAGTCTGAATGACACGAATACAGAACGCATAGTTGACACGCTGCCTACGTTCCCAGGTGGAAAAGAAAGATTAGGTATGTATCTGCAGGAGAGTCTGCATCTGCCTGCGTATGCTAGGATGAACAGGATTGGCGGTGTGGTCTTGGTCAGATTCGTAATAAGAAAGGACGGTAAAGTTTGTAATCCAACGATAGTACGAGCCCCGGCCCCGTGCCTCGAGAATGCAGTTATCAGCTTAATAAGAAAGATGCCCAAGTGGAATCCGGCCATAAAAGACGGGAAAGTAGTGAATATGGAGATGGAATTGCCCATTCGCTTTGGTTCCCCCGTTATAAATAATAGGAACCATAAAGATCCAACGTCCGTTTCTCATAAAGATCCAACGTCCGTTTCTCATAAAAACACTTGTGACAAAAATGAATTCTTATGACCTTATCATCATCGGTGCAGGTCTCTATGGTGCAATAGTAGCCCAGCAGGCAAAGGAGCTAGTAATTTGTTAACAAATTAATCGGAACCTAAAACAGCTTAACCCTATGTGGCATCAAGAAGACTATAAATCACAAGATAACGGCTGTATTCCTGACCATTCTCTCCACGATACTCGGCCTTGTGCCCTTCTTCATCGATGATGACTGGGGCTCGTTCTGGTTCTCCTTTGCTGTGGGATCCACTGGTGGTCTGCTTTTCTCCATTTTGGCACTGGTATTCGTGATGCCAATATGTCTGAAATTACATCAAAGATGACCTTCGGATAGCCACTTTTCCACACCCGTATTCTGAACGAAGTTATTTAAGATGATAAATACCAGTTCGTTATCCTTTCTATCCTCCATCGCATTTTTCCACACCCAATGCTTGCAGGGTTGCGGAAAAGGCCGTACCTTTGCCGCCGAAATCAACCCCCAAAAGACAACTACTATGCGCACGAAACTATTCTTACTGCTTGCAGCCCTCGGCACGCTCTCGGCCAACGCCGACACTCGCCTCGACAGCCTCTCCCAGCGCCTGCGCCTCTTCGGCGAGCGCATACCGCAGGAGAAGGTGTACGTCCACCTCGACAACACCTCCTACTTCCTCGGCGACACCATCTGGTTCGCGGCCTACACGCGCCGCACCAACAACGACCATCCCAGCCGCATATCACGCGTGCTCTATGCCGAGCTGTGGAACCACGACGGCTACCTCGTGGAGCGCAAGCTCATAGAGATGAAGCATGGACGCGGCAGCGGTTTCTTCGAACTGCCCGACACCCTGTATGGAGGTTTCTACGAGCTGCGAGCCTACACCCGCTGGCAACTCAACTGGGGACAGACGGAACACCCGCACAAGTGGACCTCAGAGCTCTGGTTCTACAGCAAGGCGATGGCCAAGGAGTACTACCGCGACTACGACAAGCTCTACAGCCGGGTATTCCCCGTCTATGACAAGCCCAAGGCCCAGGGCGAATACTACCACGACATGACCCTGCGACCCCTGCGCCGTTACTTCAAGGATGACGCCAAACCCAGCGAACTCCGCCTCTCCCTCTTCCCTGAAGGAGGCAACCTGGTGGCGGGAGTGCCCTGCCGCGTGGCCTTCGAGGCAGCAACCACTGAAGGGGAATACCAGGAAGGGACGCTTTCGCTGAAAAAGGAAAATGAGGAATGGACGATGGACAATGCCCTGGGCCGGCACGTCAGCAGCGTTGCTACGATCAACCGCGGTCGCGGCATCTTCACCTTCACACCCGAAGCGGGCAGGAAGTACACCGCCATCTTCACGGCCAAGGACGGACGCAGCATCAAAGCCACCCTGCCGAGAGCAGAGGAGGACGGCGTAGCACTCTCCGTTGACCGGGAGGGCGACACCTATACTATTAAGGTACACGCACAAGGAAAGCCTGCCCGGCAGCCACTGGGAATGACCATCATGCACGAAGGGGTGCTGAAGCATTTTGAGGAAATCGGAACAAGTAGTAACTCTGCCACGCAAGTACGTTTCACTCCCGCCTCTGCCAGAGAGGGGACGTCCTCCGGCGTCCATCAAGTCACCGTCTTCGATGCCGACGGGCACATCCATGCCGACCGCCTCTTCTTCGTCACCGACACCGCCCTCTCAGCCCCCACCCTCGCCATCTCCGGCATCAAGGAGCAGTATGCCCCCTTCGAAGCCATCGACTTGAAGGTGGCTGCCACCTCCATGTCAGAGAGGACAGAGGGAGAGCCTGCGCATATCTCCCTTGCTGTCCGCAATGCAGCCCACTCCGACAACACCTTCGACTCCGGCAACATCCTGACCGAGATGCTGCTGGCCTCCGAAATCAAGGGCTTCGTCCCCCACCCCGGATACTTCTTCGAGAAGGATGACGAAGAGCACCGAATGGCACTCGACCTGCTGATGATGACACAGGGATGGCGACGCTTCAACTGGCAGGAGATGGCCGTCAAAGGAGCATTCGAACTCCGGCATCCCGCAGAACAGACACAGATACTGGCGGGGCAAGTCATGCCATATTACGCTGTTATTAAAGAAAATAAGCTGCTCGCTGGCGACTATATGCAACATTTCATGAATATGGGTATGGACTATAATATAATCTCAGAAATGCTGACTTCCACATTCGGAAGCGTGAAAGCCGATGAACTGGAAAAGGAGTACGCGGCACTCATGAAGTCTCAGGATGCAATGCAACAGACTCAAAACCCGCATGACACTGAAGATGCTGGTATGGGGGCGATAGCTGAATCCTCCTATGCTGAGCAGGCTAACGAGTTGAGGAAGGTCAGATTAGTCGGACCGGAAACCAGCACGCAAACGGCAAAAGAAGCGAGTGAACGCATCAAGGAGCTAAGCCCTCTGAAGCGGGAAGTGAGGATTCATGCGGAATTTGTGCAACCTGGAAGCGATGCCCTCGAAGGCGATATGAATACTCGCGGTGGGATTTTCCAACTGCAAGTTCCTGATTTCAAAGGACAATGCCTTTTCTATCTCGGAGCAAGCGATACGACCCTGTGGAAGAAAGGTCAGGCACCTGTTTGGGTAGATACCGACGAGGAGCACTATCCGGAGTTCTTTGTACGTATCTCCTGGCCCTATCCGCATTTCTGCAAGCCCTATTCTTACTATCAGACCCGCCAGGTTACAACAGACGAGGACGAAAGCATCTGGTATGGAACAGACTCAGAAGACAGAGTTCAGGATTTGAAGCCCATGACCATACGTTCGCGCCACGGAGGCCTCCGCCATTTCGATGCCAGCAAACCTGCTTTCGTGCAGGATGCCTATTCTGCATTTAATTCGGTGGCAGATGCAGGGTTGAATCAAGGTTGGTATGTAGGACAAAACACATTCACATCTCAGATTGCCCGGTATTATATTGGTGATATGCAAAGCAGCCGCAGCTACGAACTCGAACAGCGACTACAGGGACGTAATCCTTCGGCCCTTGTCTCTTACCAAGACCGGGAGGCCTACAACTACCTCTATAACCTCGACAAAGTGTATATCTACACAGACTACTCGCCTCGCAATGAAGGCGATGAGCGTTTCACACAGGCCAATCAGCCCACCGTCACCGTGGATCTCCGCCGTCTGCCCGATGAAGGTCGCCGCGTCACTTACCGCGACCGCCGCTACGTCCTCGACGGCTTCGCCTATCAGGAAGACTTCTATCACCCGGACTACCGCCGCAATCCGCCTGCAGAGGGGCAGAAGGACTACCGCCGTACACTCTACTGGAACCCCGATCTCCAGCTGGATGCCGAAGGCAAGGCCCACGTCACCCTCTTCAACAACAGCCAGACCACCGTCGTCAGCGTGGAAGCCGAAGGGCAGACCAAAGACGGCACCTTGCTTTATAACAAATAAATCCTATTACGTTAAATAATACATTAAAACAATGAGATTCTTTATTTCCCTTATCACTTTCCTATGTTTAGGATTCAATGCTACTGCGCAGGGTCATGACCCCAGTGCCGCCGACTTCATCAAA
>ONJJ01000027.1 GCA_900318115.1 uncultured Prevotellaceae bacterium
GAAAAATGACTAATTTTGCATCGCCATTAGGATAAAAAGTCAGAAAAGTGAACGGATATCCCCGTTTTGGGTGGGTGGATATCATCCGTTTTCAGCATACATTTACGACTAGAAGCCTTCAATTAGTCATTTTCTAGTCGTTATTAGTCTTTTTCTAGTCATTTATCCTTTTGCTAGTCATTCTTTAGTCATTTTCTAGTCATTTACATGCAAACCATAACTTTCCTCTAAGAACGACAGAGCCTTCAGTATTCATTTCGCTAAGGATATTCCCTAGTAAACGAAGGTTTTGCTCTTGGCTGTTTCTTTGGGGAAGTACATCTTTGAGATAATCTAATAAGGAGTTCTTCTTTGCGCCATCCTCTCCAGCATTCTGGATGAACTGTAAAGCCATCTGTTTTAACTTGTCACGTTCAAGTCCTTTCACCTTGGTATATTCTGGCAATTGTTTCGTTTGCCTTGCAATGCTCAGGGATATGGTCAGGTCTGGATATTCACCCTCGACCAAGCCACGCTCCAAAAGATTCTGAGCATCACTTTCATTCAGTCGGTGCCCTTTCTGCACAGCATCAAGCAAGATGCAATCCTCCAATGACAAGTCTTTGTTCTCTTTCAGAAGTTTGGTGTACTTCTCATTGATGGCGTTACCATACAGACGGACGGCAACCTCCTTATTGGCTGCATCAATCTCATAGTCCGGCATGGGGAAATGGCGTTTCCACTGCTCATTGAATATCTTGCGGATGCCACGGCCAACGATGTCAATCATATTGAAGTTCACCATCGCATTACAAAGACACTCGTTGCGGTAGTGGCGCTGTGGGCCATGTGTAGCCAAAGCCTTTTGCAGAGAGCCCGGAATAAAGCTACCACCATTGGCATAATACAGGAATCCAGGATTCTCCACAAGATTGATTCTCTCTTGCAGGGTATAGTCCTGATGTGCGATGCAGTTATGAAGCACTTCGCGCATGGAATAGTCATCGTATTGCTGCATCACATCAGGGAACATCGTGCCGCCTGGCATCTCACGCATCGTCAGGTTATGCACTTTGGCAAGTATCTGGTCAACTGTCAAGATGAACGGTGCAGTGAAGTGCTCATAGTCAATTACATCTTCGTGTTCATCACGTAGTGACCAAGTTACCCTCACCACGGCAGGGCGGAGTTTGAACACAGAGACAGGCTTGCCCAGCAGAATGATGGCGGCGCGAGTGATTCCACCGTCAATCATTACTCCTGCATTACTCAGGAACTCTTCTACAGACCATGCATTCACCTCTGCTGCAGGAATACGGCTGTGTACCTTCTTGAACATCACCTTTGCTTTGGCGATGGCCACCTCATCCAAATCATCAATCGTGGCATTGGGCACGATTACGGCTGACCAGTCGGTATCTGTGAACAAAGGCTCATCCAAGATGGCATTCAACCGTTCTTGTGTCAGCTCCACCAAAGAGTCCTCTATCCGTTGCCAAGCCTTATCGTGAGCATAGACAGGACGCTTGGGCAGATGTTTAGGGATATGAATCACCCACACCACCTTATGGGTGTCTTCTGTGATATACTCCTCGATGTCCAGTCCCTCGCTCGACAGATTCGTGCAACGTTCCGTCAATCGGAGTATTGCCTTCTGGCGGCCATAGTTATAGGTGTCTGTGCCGACAATCTCCAGTGTCTTGTCATGCACACCCACCACAAGAAAACCACCCTCCATGTTAGCGATGGCCGACACATAGGAAATCATATCATCCTTCTCGTCCCCACAGAACGAGTTCTTCAAATTCTTAAATTCCTTCCACTCACACCGAGCATTCTCCTGTGGGTACTCGCGGAGCAGGTATTGCTGTAGTTCGATTTCGGTCATATAATTAGGGTTCGCTAATTTATTGGCATGTGCCATTGTCTATGCCAGTCACAAACAGGTACGAGGCAGACCTCGTTGTTGTATAATTGCCCCATGAAGGGCTTCTGACCAAGGATTCCGAAAATGAGACGCAGAAGTCCCCTTAGGAACTTCATTACGTTCTTAGCGAAGAAGCAAGCTCCAATCCATGTGTCGGCGGTCTCGTCAAGTTTGGCCCTGATATTGTTTGCCCGATATACTCTTTTCGAGGTTCCAAAGGTGGCCTCTACCTTATTGCGCTCCCCGATGGCCCTCTTCTTGTCCTCGAGATGTACATCGTTCTCTTCCTTCGGAGGCCTGCCCAGCGGATGGTAGAAGCAGTCCATGTGCTTTTCCCGGATATATTTCCGGTTGTCCTTTCCGAGATATATCTTGTCTGCCTGAACCTCTTTGGGAAGAATACCGAAGCGCTGCCTGTACAGTTCCGTCTGGAGGCTGAGGTCTGAACTCTCATTGTAGGCTTCCCAGCTGAGGTGATCAACGTAGGTGTAGCCATTTACAATGCTTACTCCTGTCTTCGCGCCGAATTCGACTTTGGCCTTGGCCTTTCCGCGGACTATCGGATGCAGGTGAGGCTGATAGATGCTGATGATGCGGTCGGCACACGTGCGGACACCCTCCTCAAACATCATCTTCTGCTGCTCGGACATCTTGAAGGCAGCCTGCAGACACTTGTGGTCATGACGGCTGCCGTCTTCAAGCAGATTTGTGTCGGTCGGTGCCTTTAGGTACGCGATAGGGAATTGATGTCGCGTACCTAAAGGCACGCATATTCGTTGCCATTTGGTACCAGCCATTGAAATGGCTGGCCGCTCGGCTCGAAGAGACGCTTGACACTTCAAGAACCTCTATTAAGCCCCGCAGGGGCTTTCTCTTCGCGCGCGTGATAAAAACATGAAAAAATGAACTGAATCTACTGCAAATCTCCATAATACATTCTAAGTCAATAATATATATTGCAGTAGATTTTTCAAAACATATACAATTTGCAGTAGATTTTTTATAAGTAGGTGTTCAAAATTAGTTAAATAATTTTGTTCACCTACTTATGTATGTATTAACTCCGCCATAGCCGGAGAGGGAAATGATTTCTTAGAGACTTCGTCTCTTTGCGTTCGAATTATTTATAGCCGCGAAGTTGAGTTCCAGCAGTGGAACTGACGAGTTCCATCAGTGGAACTCACGACTTCCAGTAGTGGAACTCTGGAATTCCACCAGTGGAACTCGCGAGTTCCACCCTCGGATTTTTCTGGAACTCCACTCCCCTTCTTCCTCTTCGACACTACAAAATTGTCATCAAATGCATATAAATCCGAGTTTATAAGCAGATAAATCTACTGCAAAAAGCATCTATTACAAAAAATCTACTGCAATATAACATCCATATATACAATAGATTGCGTCCATTTGCAGTAGATTCAGTTGATTTCTTCAAACTTTTATCACGCGCGCGCGTATGTTTTCAAAATATTAGTTACTATCAGTGAAAAGCAATACCTTTGCACCAACAAATCCCACCACGCTTCTCGTCGCAAGGCCAGCAGACCAGGGTGGGACATTTTTTTGCATAATAACTTGACTATTATGAGCCGAAAATGAAGAAAAAAGTGGTAAAAGTGGATAAAATACTTCCATTTTAGGCTGTTTTTAGAAAATAGAAGGCACTTTATACTCTGTTTACAAATAAATTGATTGAGTCCACTTTAAAAAGTATTTGTAAAGATTTTACCTTTCATTTTGTAATAAACGTTATATTGTAACGATTAAAATCAAAGAGCCATTGCTGACATTAAGCGCTTCTGAAAGCAGCTTCAAAAATGGCACTTTTTAAAGTGGACTCAATATATAACATTTTTGTGTTATCGCCCAGATTCTTTCTCAAACAACTTATACACATAGTCATAAGCTGATTCGGCATCAAGTCCGGTCTCGTCCATATAGTATCTGCCTGCCTCATTGAATTTATCTTTAGCAATAAGGTTAATAATCACCTCATCCATCGTGTTGCCTTTCAATGTATATGGCACTTCTGCCTCTTCAATGCCTTGAGCTGACATCATCCAGAGATTCTCACGTTTGGCTGAAATGACTTCCTGCATATAGGCTTCCTCTGCTGAGAGCGTAGCCCTGCGTTTACGTATTTCCTCCTGCAAGGCTTGTTCTTCTGCGATCTGTTCGGCCCATTTCCTTGCATCGTTGGCAAGGAAGTTCTCGTTGTTCTTTTCTATCTCTTCTCTTTCGAAGTCGAATTGTTCCTGCGTCAGCAACCCATCCTTCAAGTAAGCATTGAGTTTATGGAGCTTTTCGTATATTTCGTAGCGGTCGGGCTCGATTACAACAGCTGTTCCGATACAGGTTACCATGAACATGCTCTTTCCCTTACCAGACACTTCATCGAAATCAATGCGGAAGCCTACCACGGCGTTGGCTCCAAGCTCACGGGCTTTGTCTGACAGTTGCTTCTTAACGTCCTTATACAGGTCATCAAGTCGTTCGCGGTAGGCTCCTGAACGGCCACCCACAATGTCTGTGAGACCAGCAAACATGTCTGCAAACAAGTTGGCTCCCACCACTTGATTCGCAGTCACCAGCCCGCAGTATTCCTTAATGATGTAGTGGGCGATTTGTTCGGTATTGACGATTATGACGTTCATTTTATCAGGGATAAAGATTCATTTTTAAAGAACAACGGCACAAAGATACTATTTTTCTTTCATTTCTGGCTTCGGATTCTTTAAAAATAACAAAAGGTGACGTCAATAAACCGTTTTTCTCCATTTTGTAATTCAATTCGCTTGTTTTTCGTTGCCATATCTACTCTATTTCGCCCGCTTTTTGCATCTTTAACAGAGGAAAGAGACAACAAATGAAAAAGAATATGTATATTTGCACGCAAAAACATGCGAAAGGCTGTGGGTATGCGACTAATAGGTCGGAAATGACCGCAGCCTTGTACAAAAGATAATTCACAACTTAGCAGCAATATGAGCAAGTACGAGATTCCCTATCTCACGGCCAGCATTCAGGCTTTCGCCCAGCGTTTCTCCATGACTCGGCAGGCGGCGTTCCGCTATCTGCAAAAGCACAAAGGGCTGGCATTCCTCATCGAATTCTTCGACGTGGAGCACCTGCAGTCGATGGACGAGACGATTGACGACCTGCTCATTGTCTGCCAAAAGAACGGAGGGACACTGGCATGACACTCTATCACGGCACCAACGCAGATTTCGACCGTATTAGTCTCACCATTGGCCTGCGATACAAGGACTTTGGCTGGGGCTTCTACCTGACGCCCGATTACAAGACTGCCGTCCGCATGGCACAGAAGAAGGCAAGGCTCTTTGGCGGCACGCCTACGCTTATCACCTATGAACTGGATGAGGCTTTCCTGCAGTCCGACCTGAAGATTAAGCGCTTCCCCGAAAAGGCATGTGTGGAGTGGTTTCTCTTTGTGGATGCAAACCGAGACCGCAAGAACACTGAGCCCATCCACGACTACGACATTGTCATCGGCCCGATAGCTAATGATGGCGTCGTTCTACAACTGACAAACTACCGCGAGGGAATATATTCTCCCGAAGAGGCAGCCCGCCTGCTTCAGGATCGTTACCTCGACCAGCAGTATTACTTCGGAACTGAGCGCGCCGTGCGTTTCCTCCACAAAATCAATGTAGAAACCGTATGAACCAGCCCACACATCATCAAATAGCGAACTATCTTACCGACTATGCCCTGAGCGAGTTGGTGAAATACGTGATGGAGGACACGGGCTGCAGCATCGAGGAGGCGATGGCGCGTGTATATAACTCATCACTGATGACAGCCCTGCAGGACGAAGAGGGCGAACTCTACGTTCAAAGTCCAGCGTATCTGTATGAACTGATGAAAAACACGTAGCCGAGGAATGCGAGGGGCGTTGGCGATTCTGCGGTGTTGAAACATAAAAACATCGAAAGAGGGGTTTTTCAGGTTTTTTTCTACAACCGAAACAAGAATGAGATATTTATATACATAATGAAGAAGCTAATCCTTTTACTGCTGACAATGCTGTCGGCTGCGCAGCTTTCTGCACAGGACGGCGACAACACCGAACGTCTCTGGTATGACAAGCCGGCCACCATCTGGCTTGAGGCTCTGCCCATTGGCAACGGCCGACTGGGCGGAATGGTCTATGGTGACCCAGAGACGGACGAGATTCAGTTGAACGAAGACTCGTTCTGGAGCGGCGGGCCTCACAATAACAACAGCACCTCTGCAAAGTCGAATCTGGAGCAGGTGCGCAACCTGATATTTGAAGGCAAGGAGCAGGAGGCCGAGGACCTGATTAACCAGAAGTTCATCAAGGGTCCTCACGGCATGAAGTATCTGACGCTGGGCAGTCTGAAGATGACCCACGCGGGCATCACCACGTCGAAGGTGACCAACTACGTGCGGGAACTGGATCTGCAGACGGCCTTGTCGCGAGTGACCTTTGAGCAGGACGGGCACCACTACCAGCGCACCGCCTTCGCCTCAATGCCCGATAGCGTGATAGTCATCCGTCTGGAGGCCGACACCCTTTCTACCGTGACGCTGAAACATTCCGCCCCCTACTCCACATCCTACAGCAAGAATGCTGACGGCTGCATAGCCACCATTCAGGGCGTTGGCCACGAAGGCATAGATGCCAAGTTAAAAGCCGCCCTGCGCTACTTCGTTGTGAGTGATGGCGAGGTGACTTATCAGGCGGGTGGCGTGGTAAAGGTGACGGACTACACGACAGCCACCGTCTTTATCTCTGCCGCCACCAACTACGTGAATTACAAGGACGTGACAGGCAAGCAGGCGGCGAAGAGCCTGAACTGGCTGAAGGCTGCCCGCGAGAAAGACTATGCCACGCTCTTGGCCCGTCACTTGGAGGCCTATCAACAGCAGTACCAGCGCGTACGCCTTACCCTGCCTTCGGTGGCCGCCAACGCCAAGCTGACCACCGAGAAGCGCCTGCAGAAGTTTTCGGGCAGCAGCGACTGGGGCATGGTGGCATTGCTGTTCAACTATGGCCGCTATCTGCTTATATCGTCGTCGCAGGCTGGCGGACAGCCCGCCAATCTGCAAGGACTGTGGAACGACAAGCAGGATGCACCCTGGGATTCGAAGTACACCATCAACATCAATGCCGAGATGAACTACTGGCCCTCGGAGGTGTGTAACCTCACAGAGACCAACGTGCCCTTCTTCCAGATGATTCGCGATTTGAGCGTTACGGGTGCCACGACAGCCAAAACCATGTATGGCTGCGGTGGCTGGGTGGCTCACCACAACACCGACCTCTGGCGCATTGCCGGTCCTGTTGACGGCGCCTTCTGGGGCATGTATCCCAACGGTGGTGCCTGGCTGGCCACCCATCTGTGGCAGCACTATCTTTATACGGGCGACAAGGAGTTCCTGCGCGAGTGGTATCCGGTCATCAAGGGTACGGCCGACTTCTACCTCGACTTCATGGTGCCGCATCCCAACTACAACAACTGGCTCGTCGTGGCGCCCTCCGTGAGTCCTGAGCAGGGTCCCGCCGGCAAGTCGACGTCCGTCACGGCTGGCTGTACGATGGATAACCAGATTGTGTTCGATGCTCTTTCGAACACGCTGAGAGCGGCAGAGATTTTGGATGAGGACGCAGCATACATCAGCCGTCTCACCTCAGCCCTGGAGCAGATTCCTCCCATGCAGATAGGAAGTAGGAAGCAGTTGCAGGAGTGGCTCGTTGACGCCGACGGCAGCGACATGCACCACCGCCATATCTCACATCTCTACGGCCTGTTTCCCTCGAACCAGATTTCGCCTTACAGCCACAACGAACTCTTTGCCGCTGCCAAGCAGACACTCACCGACCGCGGCGACGAAGCTACCGGCTGGAGTCTCGGCTGGAAGATCTGTTTCTGGGCACGAATGCTCGACGGCGCCCACGCCCTCACCATTCTGAAGAATATGCTGAAGCTGCTACCGTCGGATGATGTCACATCACAATATCCCAACGGCCGCACCTATCCTAATTTGTTCGACGCCCACCCGCCCTTCCAGATTGACGGTAACTTCGGCGCTACGGCTGGCATCGCAGAAATGTTGTTGCAGAGTCACGACGGCGCCGTACATCTGTTGCCCGCCCTGCCTGCTTCGTGGAAGACCGGAGCCATCACCGGCCTGCGCGCCCGTGGAGGCTTTGAGGTCGATGAGGAGTGGAGTGGCGGCAAACTCCAAACGGCACATGTGCGCTCTACTATCGGCGGCACACTGCGAGTGCGCTCTTACGTAGAACTCGAAGGCGAGGGCCTGCAGCCAGCCGAGGGCGAATGTCCGAATGCGCTCTTTGCGCCTGCGCAGATTAAGGAGCCGCTGTTGGCCAAGTCGCTCACCTCGAAGCCCAAGTTTTCGGTGAAAAAGGTGTATGAATACGACCTGCAGACTGTGCCTGGCGGCGAGTACCACCTTTACAGACAGGGAACGACGGGCGTCGGCGCTGTGCGACTGAATAATGAAAAATTAAAAATGAACAATGAGGTGTATGACTTGCAGGGGCGCCGAGTGGCGAATCCGCAACACGGAATATATATCAAGAACGGACAAAAGATTTTTGTGAAATGAAACGAATCCTATTTGGCTTTTGGCTATTAGCTGTTGGCTATTGGCTGACAGTCAGCACACAGTTCCAAAACCCGATGTTGTTCGCCGACGTACCCGACCACGACATCATCCTCGTGGGCGACACATATTATATGGTCTCGACCACGATGCACTTTGCGCCAGGCTGCGCGAAGTACTCCTCGATTACTCACAGATGAAAGACGGCGACGTGGCAGGCCTCTTCTGTTTCCAGAACCGCTACGGTTTCGTAGGCGTGAAACGCGAGAACGGACAGTTCTTCGTTGTCATGCAGAAGGCGATGGACAAGGGAGATGGAGTTGGGAAGGAGATTGCCAAATTCAAAATTGAAATTTATTGCTGTCCGCTAAAAGTTGAAAAGCGAAAAAACATGTGTCCGCAGTGCCGATAAACAGGCATTGCGGACTTGTTTTTGAAAAAGTAAGCCCCCTCAATCAAATAACGTCGGCTCAGGAGGTGATACTTCCGTCTCTACTCCGCCGACGAGGAAGGGAGTGTATATTAGGGATGGGAAGAAGGTGGTGGTGAAGTGTGAATAGGGTTGCGATTCAGAGGGGATCGACATCGAAATAGATTTGTGCAGAGCTATAGGGCTTCATGGCCAATAGCTCTGTCTTCATCTGAAGCAGATACTCACGGGCTTTGCCAATGGGCAGAGTGGGTTCCAGTTTCAGCATTGCGCGCCGGATATAGAGGCTCTGGATGCGGGCCACGGGCGGCTCGTCGGGTCCGAGTGCTCGCACTCCGAAGATACTCTTGAGGCGCAGCATGGCTTCGCGTGCAAGATGTTCGACGGTGTCGGAGGATTTATGTTTCATGTAGATGAAGATGAGGCGGCAGAAGGGAGGATACGAGAATTGACGGCGGTCGAGCATCTGCTCCTGGTACATGGCATCGTAGTCGGCATCGACGATCTGGCGGACGAGGGGTAGGGCGGCATCCATGGTCTGAAGAATGACGCGTCCGCGCTGCTGGCGGCGACCGGCACGTCCTGCTACCTGCGACATCATCTGGAAGGAACGCTCGTAGGCACGGAAGTCGGGCTGGTTCAACATGGTGTCGGCAGAGAGGATGCCAACGACGCTGACGTGCTCGAAGTCCAGTCCCTTGGTGACCATCTGTGTGCCGACAAGGATATCTGTCTTTCCAGCAGCGAAGTCTTCGAGGATTTGTTCATAGGCTGCGCGGGTGCGAGTGGTGTCGAGGTCCATGCGCGCCACACGAGCCTCGGGGAATTCGTGTTGTATGTCTTCCTCGATGCGTTCTGTGCCGAAGCCGTGTTGGTGTAGCTCAGGATTCTCGCAGTTGGGGCACCGGGGAGGAATGTCTGTGGTGAAGCCGCAATAGTGGCAGGTCATGCGACCTGTGCGGGCATGAAGTGTCAGCGAGACGTCGCAATGCGGACAGCGAGGCACCCAGCCGCAGACGCGGCATTCGATGTGCGGGGCGTAGCCGCGGCGGTTTTGGAAGAGGATGACTTGCTCGTGGGCGCTGAGGGCTTGGCGCATCTTCTCCAGAAGCTGGGGCGAGAAGGTGCCGCTGACCAGACGTTTGCGCCGCAGTTCTTTCATATCTACAATCTCCACTTCCGGCAACTGCACCTGGCCGTAGCGCTCTGTGAGGCGGACGTAGCCGTACTTGCTGAGCCGGGCGTTGTAGTAGCTGTCGAGCGAGGGAGTAGCCGTGCCGAGGAGCACGTGAGCTTTGGCACGAGTGGCCATGAGGATTGCGACATTGCGTGCGTTGTAGCGGGGCGCCGGGTCTTGCTGCTTGAAGTTCACTTCATGTTCCTCATCGACAATGACGAGTCCCAGCTTATTGAAGGGTAAGAAGATACTGGAACGCACGCCTACAATGATGTCATAGTGCTGTTCGGAGAGCTGGCGCTGCCATACTTCGGCTCGTTGGGTGTCGTTGAACTTGCTGTGATAGACTCCGAGGCGGTTGCCAAAGACTGCCTTCAGCCGGTCGGTCAGCTGACTCGTCAGCACGATTTCTGGCAGCAGGTACAGCACCTGTTCCCCACGTTCGATAGCTTGTGCGATAAGATGGATGTAGATCTCAGTCTTGCCGCTGGAGGTGACGCCATGAAGAAGGCAGACAGCGTGGTGCTCCCATTGCTGTTTCACGGCCTCCAAGGCGGTGGATTGGGCCGTGGAGAGGGTGGGAAGATTATCAGATAGAGATGAAGAGAGTTGAGGGAGAAGACTCGATTGCACAAGGCTCTCTTTTTCTTTCCCTTGTTTCTTTTTTATCTGCTTCATCTTTGCTGGCAGCGCGGCCTTGAAGACTTCGCCAATGGAGCAGAGGTAATAATCAGACATCCATTGCCAGAGGCTGAGCTGACGGGGAAGTACAACGGGTTGCTCGTCAAGCCACATATTATAGAAGCCATTCTTGAAGAAATAGATAGTGTCGGACGGACTAATAGTGGTTGTTTTTATTTGAAAGAGATTCACAGACCAAAGAATAAGATTTAAGAAAAACCAAGAGCTATTCACAACCATGGCTCTTTGGCACGCGCAAATAAGAAACTAATACCAGAAAATCATATAAATACCAAGGATGTCTTGACAAACGATATTCTTTTAAGAAACCTTATGTTGAAGACCTTAGCTAAGTACAAAAGGGGACTTACAGTTGTCGCCATCGCAAATATTATTAGTAGAGATTTCAATATAGAAATTCCTCCTGCAAATTCATTGGTTTATTTGCTCAATGCAATGACAGAGGTGGCGTGTGTGGGTAAAGGCAAATATATATTAACTGAGTCCACTTTAAAAAGTCGGGCGTTTTATTGTGGCGAAAACGGAGCATGTCCACCCAGTCGGAGCGGTTCAATCCAGCCACTTTTGAGTCGATAATCTGAGAGTGCCCGCTCGGATTTCCAGGCCTTGTATGATTTGGATGGGTCGGATGGGTCGGATTGACGTCGATTGACGCATAGATTGACGTTGATTCTTGAAGGGTCAAGCGTCGCAAGCGCCGAGCGGACGACTAAATAAACTTTTTAGGACACGGAGACACAGAGGCACAGAGGAAATATATTTTTATATTTTTTCATTTTTATATTTTTATATTTTTTAAACCAATGGTGTTCATCTACGTATAAAAAGCAAAATGAAAGGGGGAAGATGGTAACAGTAACAGTAAGGAACAGTAGATTTCGGAAGTTTACTTATACAGGAATGTAAAATGTAATTTGAAAAATTAAAAGTTCCTGCGCGTGCGCGCGTGAAAAGTTGAAAAGTTACTGTTACTTACTGTTACTGTTACCGTCAGATTAATGCCGCCAGGTGTCTGCGCTGTTGCATGGCAAAGGAAATGTGAAGGAGATAAGGAGATTCACGGAAGTATGCAGCAAGAAATGACTGAAAAATTTGGCCGTCCAGAAAACCATGACTCCCTTTGCGGCAGAAAAGCAGACCATGGTCTTCCCTTTGACGCCCCTTGGGTCGTCAAGCAAAAGATGCAGATGTAACGGCCGAAAGATCCTGATGTTTCCTTTGACGCCCCTTGGGTCGACAAAGGATACGACTTGATTCTAAGTGCCATGCACCGTGGTGGCAAAGCGTTCGAAAGGCAAGATGTGTCACATCTTATCAATCGTCCCCAGCAAAACTTCTATGCTGGGGACGGTGACGGACGGAATGGCTGATAAAGGAAACTATAGTTGGTAGGGGAGTAACTATAGTTGGTCGGGCAAGCCGCTATTTCTTGGAAATCTTCTGACCTCCGACGATGTAGATGCCGCGGCGCAGGCCGTCGAGGGCTCGGCGGAAGGGGACTGCGCTGCGGAGCTTGGCGCCATCGGCGTCGAAGACATCTACCAGGGTCTCGGGAGTCGGGGTGGGGGAGATGCCGGAGGCTACGCTGGCGACGCGCAGCTTGCCGTCGGTGAGCAGGGTGGAGCTGTCAAACTCATAGACGCTGCCGTCCTCGGCCTCGCACTTCACGAGGAAAGTGCCGGTGGCGGAGGTGAATCCGGAGGCGAACACGGTCAGCTCATCGCCCACACTGAGGGTGCGCCCTGCGGGAATACACACGAGGATGGTGTCGTTGTTGTGGCGGATGGTGGCCTTGGCGGCGATGGTCGTGTTGCCGGAACTCTGTCCCAGACGCACCTTGACCGTGGAGCCGGCCTGCAGGGTCAGCGCTCCGTTCACACGCAGGGAACCGGAGGAGGAGGCCTCGAGACCGCCGGTGATGATGCCGCCACGCTGCACGGTGACTGCGCTCGCCATGGCTGTTCCCAAGAGCTGACCGCCGTTCTGCACGGTGATGGCACCCGTCGTCATGGCCGTGGAGGCAGAGCCCTGCAGCTCCAAGGTGCCTTCGGCGACGTAGATGGGAGCCGTGTGGCCTGCGGTCTTCAGCGTCAGCTTGCCCGTACCTACCTTGTTGATACGGCTGGCGGTGAGCAGTCCGCTGAAGACGGAGTTCTCGTTCAGGTGGCCTATCGACCAGGTGCTCTGCGAGCCGCCCAGGGTGGCGTCGGTGGCTGTGGCCGAGAGGGAACCGATCTTCGTTGTGGCAGCCACCTCACCGCTGCCTCCGCTGGTGTTGTGGGCGACGTAGGTGCCGGCATCGATGACGAGGCGGGTCTTGGACATGTCGGTGACGTTCGACATCAGACGGAAGTTACCGCCTTCGCCCTTCACGGTCAGCCGGCCTTCGAACTTCGAGAAGTCGGCGCCGACGTCGCAGCGCACATATTTCGTGCGGATGGTGAGGTTGCCGTTGCCGCGGAACGAGCCGTTGATCTTGCCTCGCGAGGTGCCGACGATGGTGTTGGTGGTGCCCTCTTGAACGGTGATGATATGGTTCAGCGTGGGCATGGTGGAACTGCTGTTCACGTCGAGGAGGCGCACCTCGCCGCCTGCCAGCAGCATGGGGCTGCCGGCGCGTCCGAAGGTGGAGTTCCATGCTCCTTGTGCCACGATGCCTTGCTTGACGATGATGCCGGCAAAGTTATTGGTGCCGCCGTAGGTGAAGTTCAGCTGTCCGGGGCCGTCCTTCACCAGATAGCCGGTGCCCTTGACCTGTCCCTTCAGCGAGAGCGCGCTGTTCTGCTTGCTGATGCTGATGGTGGCGGTGTCGGTGAGGGTGATGATGCGGTCGGTGCCCATGTTGTCCTGGGCGAGGATGAGTGTGCCGCCGTTCAGTTGGAGGTTGCCTTCCTGTGCCGTGGCTGCTCCGAGGGCGCTCTTCTGGCCACCGTCGTAGAAGTTGGGCACGGTCAGCCGGCCTCCATTGACGATGGTCTTGCCGGTGTAGTCGCTGTATTTCATGTTCAACGTCACGTCGGCATCCTTCTGCACCACGACATCGCCTGTGCCGCTGATGCCTCCGTCGCCCGTCAGCGTGTATTTGCCGCTTTGGAAGGTGACGCCGTTGGTGGGCAGCAGCTCGTTGAGGGTGATGCTCTTCTGCTGACCTTCGTCGGTGAACACCACAGCATCGCCGGGCACGAAGGCGGTGGCGTCATCGGTGATGAAATTCTGTGCCTTGTAGTCCCAGACGCCGCTCTCGGCTCCGGTCCATACCACTCCGTCGGCCGCCTGACGCGTCTCGTTGATGACGAGCAGCAGCCGCTTGCCGTCCACCTTCAGGTCGTAGTTGATGCCCTCGAGTCCGCGTGTCTTCAGCTTCGCGGGGTCGCAGGTGAGTGTGCCGGTGCATTCGGCGATGACATACTCGGCTGCCTGCCCTTCGGCAAGGAGGTTCACGGTGATGTAGTTGGTGCCCTTGAAGGTGAGGTCGCCCTCCACCCGGATGGTGCTGCATACGGGCCATACGCCGTCGGAGTTGCCGATGAAGCCAGCCGAAATCTGGATATAGACATTCCCCGGCAGGGTCATGCTTTTCTTGAAGGTTATCTGTCCCATCGGCTCATCACCATTACCGGGCATGAGGCGGCAGCCCTCGTAGTTCAGTGCACCTTCGAAGGTGATGGTGTCGCGGAGCGTGCAGCCACCGCTCAGGGTGCCTTTTGCTCGCAGTTCCACGGGCCCAGCTATCTCGCCGTTCACCTCCAGCGTCCCTTCGCTGATGATGGTCTTTCCCGTGTGGCGCAGATTTCCCGCAATCAGCGCCTTGCCCTGCATCGACTTGATGAGCTGGCCCGAGCCCGTGGTGATGATGGCGTTGGCGGCTCCGATGTGCTTGCTCAGGAAGACGTAGTCATGCGCGCGCGGATTCATTATATAAACAGCACTGGCGTTCCAGGGCTGATCCACCTCGATGTACTTGGAGTTGTCGCCTGCGATGTCGAACATCAGGCTCTTGCCGTCGGCGTAGGCGGCAGGGGCGGTCATGTCGAACGTCGTCCACTGTCCGTCTCCCTGCCAGCGCAGGTCGCTGACGAACACCGGAGGCAGTGGCGGCAACGGCATATCGCCTCCGAGGTAGAAGCCCGTGTTGGGATGCTGGTAGTAGCCGCGTGTGGTGCAGTCGCCGCGGTAGTGGGGATCCTGCTGCAGGCAGTAGATGCTGTAGTTGGTGGGCATCGCCGTGGTGTAGCCCACGAGGCCGGTGCTGTGGTCGGCGCTCTGCTTGGCCAGGATAATCTCCTCGCGCCAGTCGCCGGTGATGTCGCCCATGAACGCCGGGCGCGTGCCGGTGCCGCCCTCGGCCGCCCATCCGCTCTCCTGCGAGAACTCCACGAGGCGGTCGCCCAGCACCTTGGTAATCATCATGTTGGTGCCCCAGCCGGAGCCGCCGGGCGAGTTGAGCCATTCGCGCTGCAGGGTGCCGTCCCACCACACGCCCTCGAACATCGAGCCGGAGCGTGTCTGTCCTGTCTTCTCGCCCTTGCAGTCATAGACGAATTCATCGGCATAGCTCAGGATCTCGTAGCCCTTGCGGGAAGCGTCGAAGTCGAGGCATGCACCGCGACCCACGTCGTAGACCGATGGCAGGTACCACTCCTTGATGCGCTCGGCCGTGGCGGCGTCGTAGAGGCACTGTCCCAGCAGTGACGACTGCTGAATGGCAAAGCCTTCCAGGCCGGGACGGTCGGGGTCGATGTCGCTGATGATGAAGCGGTCGCCGTGCCCCAGACCGGTCGAGGTGAAGCGGTTCTGTGCGGGATTCACGCCGTAGCCGCCCGCCCACATCTCGTCGCAGCCGTCGCCGTCGCTGTCGAGGATGCGGATCTGGTGGAACTCTGCGCACCAGGGGCGCTTGGGGTTGCGCACCCACGTGTGGCTGTGGTGCCAGTTCGTGGCTTTGCCGCCCTGCCAGTCGAAGTCCCACGAGAGGACGTAGCCGTGGTGGGCTCCGCCCGTGTCGCGGTCCTCACATTCCATGACGAGCGAAGGGTGCAGGCCGTCGAGGTAGGCGATGCCATAGTGTCCTTCCATGGCGCCGTAGCCGAAGTTCATGTAGTCCGAGCGGTTGTTGCGGCTGTAATTGTCGCCTCCGTTGCCTTCCGACAGCTCGGCGTATTTCAGTTCGTTCCATGCCAGTTCGGCACCCGTCTCTCCATCGATGACCGAGATGTAGAACGGCGGGTTGCGCCGGTTCTGGGTGCGATAGTCCGTGATGCCGTCGGCGTCGGTGTCGGCCGTAGCCTTGCCGCCGACGTAGCTTCCCCAGGTGTTGCCGGCCTTGTTCCAGAAGCGGGTGCCGTCGCTCGAACGGATGATGACCTCGCAGCGGCCGTCGCAGTTGATGTCGTAGGCCAGCACCATGTCGTTCTGTCCGGCGCAGATGTTCACGTTTGGTCCCATGTCCACCGTCCAGAGCAGCTCGCCTGTCAGGCGGTAGGCCTGTATCTTGTGGGTCGTCGTGGCGGTGTTGTCGCCCTGGTCTTCGGCATCGTCGCCGCCCGTGGCTCCGGCAAACAGACGATCGCAGACCACGGCGTCGAACTCGCCGTCGCCATCGAGGTCCATGGGCCACACGTACTTCGTGCGGTAGTCGTTGCGCCGGATGACCTTGTCGTCGAAGTCGAAGTTGAACCACACGTTCGGCCACGGCTGTGACTTATAGAGGAAAGGTGCCGACAGCGGGCCTTCCACGCCGTCGGGTGTGATGGCCGTCACCGCATATTCGGTGTTGTTCGTGAGCGACGATGGCTTGTAGTTGGTCACCTTCAGCGGTGTGGAGTTCATCTTCGTGTAGTCTGTGGCACCAGCCGCGCGGCGGTACACGTTGTACGTCGTGCCCTCGGGTTCCTCTGCCAGCTTGCGCCAAGTGATGAGGCTGCCCTGACCACCCGATGAGGTCACGGAGCGACCGCCCGTACGATTCACTGCCACCACACTGCGCCCCGTCTTCTGCTGCAGGCGCTGGGCCGTGGAGGTTACCGGCACCGCCAACAGCAATACCAGTGCAATTATACTTATGATACTTTTCTTCATAGAGGGTAGATTTAGTATATTTAGTTTCTTTATTTCTTTCATCGGTAATTCCATAGTCTCTGCCCAATCCGGAGTCAAGTCGTTCTGGAGAATTACGCTGCAAATTTACATAAAGTTTTCCAGTATTGATGCGCTTTGCCGTTAAAATTATGTAAGTAGTGCAAAATCTGCCTCGAACCAAACAGATTTCGACCGGGATTTGCATATTTCGTGCCCTGCAAGGCCAATGGTTTGTCCCACATAGGGAATCGCTGCTTTCTTTTCGCTCTGGATTAAATCGAAATTCGGTCATTAGCCCGACGCCTTCGATATTGAAGCAACCTAACTGCTTAAAACAAATACTTATCTGACATAAATCCTAATGACGGATTTGGGTTAAACAGACAATGGAGCAGCAACGAAAAAGCCCTGACTGACGTTCGTCAATCAGGGCCTTTCTTCTTGCGGAGTGGTGTCACCAGGAATCGAAAACTTGATTTTTTCGCATTTTCGCAGAAAAGTCAAAAATGGCAAATGGTTGATTATTAGGCGTTTCTTAATTTTGATAGTTAAATAAGATTAAAAAAGGTGGTAGAAAGGTGGTAGAAAGGTGGTAGATAAAAATCTATTCAGTACCTTTGCCGCGAAATCAAAATTAAGACCTCCAAAATGCGAAAATTCTTCATCAAAACAACCCAAAGCGGGGGAGAGGCTCCGCTGTACACCCGAATAAGAAAGAAGTCCCCGTATGTAGACTTTTGGATAAATACGCATATAAGCGTAAACGTCACGGCGTGGCGGAAGGCTTACGAAGATTTGCAGCTGTACGCCAAGACCACCAGATGCAAGGACGTGGAACACCTGGCACAAGATATTGACCGCGCGATTGATGATGCGCTGACCCGCGACTTCACGCGCGAGAGTGTTCAGGAGGTGGTGGACGATATTGTTTTCCGAGAAGAGAGGGAACTGCGACGGCAGCGGGAAGAGGAAGCGCTGAGGCAGCTGCAAGAAGAGCAAGAGGCGGCGAGAATAGCCAAGGCCAAGGCAGACGCTGACGTGCGCGCTTACCTCGCCAACCTTATCCGGGGAATGAAGGACGGCTCCGCGCGAATAGAGGGCAGGGGACGGAACCAGGGCGAGCGCTACACCCCGAACACGATTAAAATGTGGAACACCCTCGCGGGCATAATAGAGCGCTTCTATCAGGTGCGCCCCTTCACATGGGAGGATATAGACAAGCGTTTCGCCGTCCGCTTCCGCGTATGGCTGGAGAAGGAGGGCTATATGAAGAAGAGCGCAAATAAGTACATGAGCCAATTTGTCGCGCTGATAAACCGCGCCCTCCGGGACGGGAAGCACGGGAATAGGGAGGCCGTGAACTTCTTCGCACGTCCAGCCGTGGAGGAAGACGAAAAAGCCACCGAAATTTATCTCACAGCGGACGAACTGAATGCCCTCTACCAAATGCCCCTGAAGGGAGAGAAAGCACTTGTGAGGGACATTTTCATTGTAGGCTGCTGCACTTGCCAGCGGGTCAGCGACTACACCCGTATAGGAAAAGAGAACTTTGTGACCACCGCTAGGGGCACGCGTGTGGTAAAGATACGGCAGCAGAAGACGCGGAACTTTGTTACTATCCCGATCCTCGACGATAAGCTGACATCTATCATGGAGCGCTACGACTACCGCCTGCCAAAGCTGCCCACGAACTTCGATGTTGTCCTGAATCGTTATATAAAGGAGATTTGCAAGGAACTCTCTGAGACAGTCCCCAGCCTGGCGGAAGAGCTGCCCACCATCCTCACCATGAAGGAGAGGGAGATGGAGAAACGTGGGGAGGCCTGCTGGCCGCGCGATGAATATAACCGCCCCTTGAAACATCGCTACGAATTAGTCACCTCGCACACAGCTCGACGCACGGGAATCACCCACCTCTATCTCTCCGGGAAGTTTGATGTTTTCCAGATGATGCACGTCAGCGGGCACAAGGAAGCCAAGACCTTCCGCGACTATATCAAGTTAAGCGGCGATGAGATGGCGGAAGAGATAGCGGAGAAGATGGGCAGTAATAACCTATTTTGAGAAGAAAGGAGGCAACAATGAAAGAGTCTGAAGTGATAAGGGCTATGGCCAAAGTAGAGGCTTTCCTGGGTGTAGTGAAGCTCGTTTTGGGAGAGGACGGAGATGCACGCGAAACCGCGAAGGCGCTCAAACGCCCATGTGAGCAAGGTGAGCACGCGGTGGTGTGTGCAAAGGCGCTGTGCGAGTATGTGGCGGACACGAAAGACACCAAGCGGCTTCAGCGACTTCGTGAGCTGGGAGAAATGGCAGAGAAGATCATGATGGGAGAGCATGGCACCTGGCCTTTGTCATCACCTCTGCACGGCTGGCAGTCTCGCTTTAATCTGCTAAATATGTATGTAGAGGAAATACAGCAGAACATCGCATTTTGGGTGCAGAATATGAGGGAAGACACGCAAGGCGGGGAAGCCTCAGCAGCAGACGCACAAGGCGGGGAAGCCTCAACTGCAGACGCACAAGGCGGGGAAGCCTCAGCACCTCAGAGCGTGCGCGTAATAAAAGGCGAGGAAATAAAAGCGATGTTCATGCCTGATCGCGAGAGCCAGAAGAAGGCGGAGGCTTTCGTGGCAAACCTCGAGAAGCTGGCGAACAACGGCGAGAAGGACAGGGCTCTCGCCATGTGCGCTGCGACGATGCACGTCCGTCTCTCACTCAAGAGCCTCCTCCCCAAATACCAAGCATGGGCGCGGCTGTGGCGTGACCTCATGCCCTTGATAGGAGCGAAGGTGAAGGGATACGTGAACAAGCGGGAGAAGCTGTTTAAGGAGGCGCAGAAATAGCAAAAAAGGAACTTCCCAGGGATAAACGAAAATGTGTCCCGTACTCTTTTCTTAACATATTAAAATCCAAAGGGATAGCTTGCGAGGACTTGTCCCTTTTTTAATTCCGTTTGATGATTTGTTGCAAGGGAGCGATGGCGGGGAGTAAAAAAAAGTAGTACCTTTGCACCGACAACACCGCCACGCCCCGCTCATGGCCGAAGCGGCAGAGTCCCGCCAGCACGCAGGCTGCAAGGTAGGCAATTTCGCCAAATGAGCACAGCCCTAGCGTGCTAGCCACGCAAGACATGAGAACGACAACGTTCACACTTACCGACGGCCAACTGGCCTCACTTATGAACCTCTTTTCGCCGTTGATGGACGCTTTCGTGCAGAAAGTCGCCGACCGCGTGCGTCAGCTCCAAGAAGAGGCAAAACCGCGTTATTACTCACGGCAGGAAGTGGCCGAGCTGCTACACGTCAGCCTCCCCACAATCCACGCGATGATGAACGCTGGAGCACTGACGCCTCAGCGTTTAGGAGGCCGCGTGCTTTTCTCTGCTGCTGCTGTGGAAGAGGGAATCGCCGCAGGCACACTCAAGAAGGGAACATGGACGAAGAAAGGAGGTATAAAATGAGACGCGCCACCGACATCACCGACACTGACCTCCGCGACTTCGTGGAGTGGTTCCGGCAACGATTTAAGGTGAGGCAGACCCGCCGCGAGTGGTTCACCACCTCTTTGGAGGGGCGCACAAGCGTGCCCGCGCGCGACCTGAAAGACCTCGTTAAGAGGCTGGAAGGCTTAGGTCTTGTGAGAGTGCAAAAAGATTTCGTTGAGCTGCTTAAGGTGTAGGTTATGAGCAAAGAAGAAGAAATCCGCCAACAGCTGGACGACGAGCGCGAGAACGTACTAAAGTACTCACTCTTCCCGGGGGTGGGGAACGTCGCCCTTGATCCCTGCGAGATACTAGATTTCACCAAGCCTTTCACGCCTGCCCCGTATATATTGAATATTAACGGCGCGCGCTGCCTTCAGCTGGGGAGCCTCAACGTGGTCACGGGTCAAGCGGGGCACGGGAAAACAATGTTTCTTTCGATGTGCTCTGCCGCCGTGCTATCGGGGGAGTATGGGAATATGCGTTTTGCCCTCCCGGGAGGCGAAGACAGCGGCAGCGTCCTCTACATCGATACCGAGCAAAGCGAGCCCGACACTATCGCTTTCAAGAATCGGGTGCAGACCATGAACGGCTGGCCGCTTGACGATGATAAGCGTGCGTTCCATATTGTGCGCCTACGGGAAGAAGATGATGCAAAACAGCGCGAACTTAAAGCGTTCAAGGCTGTTATCGACTACCAGCCCACACTTGCTATAATAGACGGAGTCCTTGACCTGACCCCCGATTACAACGACCTCGCCGAAGCCACCTCTCTTGTGTTCCGACTAATGAAGCTTGCGTCTGCTTATAATGTTTGCATTATCGACGTAAATCATCAGAACCCTCTCGCAATCAGAAACGCAAACGAAAAGATGGCCGGGCACCTCGGAAGCCTGCATGAACGAAAAGCAAACGACATCTTTGCAGTAAAACGCGTGAAGGATCCCGCAGGTGTCTTTTCATATGAGGTGTCAGACTTGAAAGGCCGTGGCCGGGCGCCTATGGAAAATTGGTCTTTCGTTATGCAGCAGCGCACGCCTGAGATTTGGGTGCCCGCGCCCGTCTTCGCGCCAACTATCGCCGAAAATGGACACGGCGACCGCTACACGCCCGAAAAGATTTCAGCGTGGCTGAAAGAATATGGCGGCACGCTGACGTGGCCAGCCACCTTCCGGGACGTCCGTGCCCTTTTCGCGAAAGCTGGCGTTGCAGAAGATGGCGACCAAAAGGAATGTGTGGATAAGGCGATAAATCGAGGCTTCTTGCTGCGTCAGACGCCTGCTGAAATGCCAGCGAAGCAAAAGAGTGCGCGACTTTACTTAAATCCTGCCCACTTTCCGGCGTCCTCGCTCGCTGATGAGGCTACCCCCGGCACGGCACCAGCAGATCCCTCGCTCCCCTTCCCGCCTCCGATTGACCGCGCCCCGCCCTTCTAAGAGCTCTATTTTTTCTCGCGTGCGCGCGTGCGTGCGCGTGTAGATATATATAAATATATATCTTCATATCTTTGCCACAGCAGGCAGTTTTCGGCATTCAGAGGCTGGCGCCTGAGGGCTTCAACTATCCCTCCCGCAAGGTCACTGGGCGCGCGACGGCGACCCTGCCTGGCTCTCCCTGCTGCGAGGCGCGAGGGGCGACCACTGCCTGCCTCTTCCTGCGAGATACCAGACGCTCTCGACGTGGAGCAACACCGCTCCGGCAACCCGCCAATCCTTCTCTCTGATGAGGCTACCCCCGGCACGGCACCAGCAGATCCCTCGCTCCCCCTTCCCTGCTGCGAGGCGCGACGGCAACCCTGCCTGCCTCTCCCTGCTGAGAGGAGCGAGGGGCGACCACTGCCTGCCTCTCCCTGCGAGATACCCCCGCGGACGAGTTTTTTTCGCCCGTACCCTCTTCTTCCCAAATCCACTTCGACTGATGCGCGTTAAGAGTCCTAAATTTCAAATTCTCGTTTTTCTTACGCCCGCTGCGGAGGCTTCCACGGATGAAACGCCTATCTTTTAAGACAATCCCCCACGATAAACATTTATAAATTTTTGAAAAATGCCAAAAAGAAAATTTGTTCAAATCCAGCTGCCGGCCATGAAGCCTGACTGCTGCAATGAGTGCCCCCTGCTGGGGCTAGTACCCAAACACCTTCGCCAACCAGGCTCTAAAGAGACGCACGTCTGCTGCGGCACGTTGGATGCTCTCAATGCCCGTATCGCGCGCGTGAGAGCCAGCGAACGAGACAAACGCCACCCCCTCCGCCGCCCCTGCGACTCGCGCTGGGACGCCTGGCAGACCCTCCCTCTTCGTCGTTTAGGAATAAGCACCGAAGTCTTCACTGAGTGCCGCGTGCCCTTGGAGATGCAGAGTCAGCTCCAAATCAAGTTCCACAATCGCGGAAGGAAATAGTTTTTGCTTATTTGTACTGACCCGTGCCTGCTTTTATGCTGAATTATGCCTAAATTATACTGGATTGTCTTAATTTTCTTAATTTCGGTTAAATAGAGAGGCCTCGCCAAGTCAAGTTAGTCTGGGAGAGAGTATATAAATACACTCTCCCAGCTTCCTTTTTTCGCTTATGCCTGCCAGCCCTCGCTTTCGGCAACCTTTCCGCGGGTAATACTCCCTTCCCTTTGTCTTCGGATAGTGTAACCACCCCCTTCTTTCAGTTATGGCAAGACAAAAAACTTCTCATGCTTATGAGCTGGAAATTATCAAAATGATTAAAGCTAGAAACGGCAACTTTGACGAATGGCTGAGACCTCAGCTGGAAGCCACCGCCGCAAATCGCGTTATGCTCGCGAAGATCCAAGCGGAGCTGGAGGCCGAAGCCTCCCTGCTGCTGACCCTTCCCGGCTCGATGGGGCAGCAAAAGCGTGATGCACACCCCTTGCTCACGCACTACGACAAGCTCCAGCGCACGCTCATCCTCCAATATGCAGCCCTCGGACTGAACTACAACACCACACCCGCCAAGGTCACGGAGTCCACGAGGAAAGACGCAGAGAGCGACCCCCTCATGAAGTTCTATAATGCGATACACACCACCCCTGAGTTATGAACCAGCAGACCTCAAAAGTTCAGGTGGTCACCACTAAAGTAACCGCCGACACAAAAGAGAAACTGAACCGCCTCGCGGCTCGATTTGGCATATCCAGGTACCAGCTCTTCCAACTCTTCGCCCTTGTGTGCGTCCGCTTGTGGGACGCACCCAGCTCCCTCACCGATGAACACCGCGTTATGCTGGAGGAGTTTCTGCACACTCTCGCCGCTACGCAGGGCGAGAGCTTCAACCCCCTCACCATCCTCACTCGCCAGCAGCACCAGGTGGCCAGCGCCATCCTTTTCGTCCGAACGCCTGCGGCGGGGGAACCTCAATTGCTGGCAATCTCCCCAGACGGGAAAGGAGGATGGCGGGAAGACTACAACTTAGACACCATGCTCACTCATTTCCTCGCCTCCGCCGACCCACGCCTGCTTCATACCCTGCAGGCCGAAATGAAGAACCGCCAGCAGATCTCCATCGTCGGAACCCTCCGCGAAATCGTCCAGCAGCAGCAGCCCTCCGCCGAAGAAGTGATGCAGGCCGACATCGCGGAGCTCTTTTCTGATATATGCACCCGCTTCGGCGAGCGCCCAGCGGAGGACGTCTTCTATAAACGAAAGCTAAATAGCGGCGACTACACCACCCACACCCAGCCGCGAAAGAAGCACGTCCGGGCTTAATCATAATAATGAGCCCCTTCTTCATGGTTACGAACCACGCTCCACCGACCTCCAAGGTAGGGCGTTTTGTTTTGGTGAGGTGGTAGAAAGGTGGTAGAAAAACTTGATTTTTGCAAAAAGAAGAAATCCCTAAACGCTTGACTTTGTAGCGCTTAGGGATTTTGCGGAGTGGTGTCACCAGGAATCGAACCGGGGACACAAGGATTTTCAGTCCTTTGCTCTACCAACTGAGCTATGACACCATCGCGGTGGCGAAAGGGGCATCTGCAAGTGCGGCAGGAGGCGTTCCTTTCGTTTTGCGGGTGCAAAGGTACGTGTTTTATTTGAATCTTGCAACATTTTTGCAGAAAATCTTCACTTTGGACGAAAAAAAGTGCATTTTCTTTCGTCGTTTGCCCAGAAAGTTGTACCTTTGCACCCGCAAATGAGAGATTCTTGCACTTCGGGCAGTTTTCTTCTACTGCCGAATAAGATGTCCTCTCGCTTGCTTTCGGAAAGTAGCGCAGTTGGTAGCGCACTACGTTCGGGACGTAGGGGTCGGGCGTTCGAGTCGCCTCTTTCCGACGAAATATGAATCGGAGAAGGATGTGTCCCCTGTTTGGGGGCGCATCTTTTTCTTTTTGGTTATTAGGTTGTGCGGGGAAGGACAAAAAACTATTCGGATTCCCGAGCCCGAATAGCGTGTCTGGGGCTGGGGAATCCGAATAATTCGGTTGATTCGTTGTCTGAAGAGGTGGAAGGAGGGGGGCGATCAGCGCTTCTGGCTCTCGTGGATGATGTCGATGATGTCGCGTACTTCACCCTCGGAGAGGTGTTCGCGATTGAAAAGGAAGCGAATCATCTCCTGGAAGGAGTCGTGGAAGAAAGTGCTCTTGACAGGTGCGAAGTAAACCTCGGCATAATCTTTCTGACTGACGGTGGGAGTGTAGTAGAGCTTGTTGCCTTTTTTACGGCAGCGGATGAAGCCTTTGCCCGTAAGAATTTTCAGGAATGTTGCCAAGGTCGTGTAGGCGGGCTTGGGGTCTTCGTATTCAGCCAGTATGTCGCCTGTGAACCCACCTTGGCCGGGGAGGTTCCAGAGGATTTGCATCACCTGGAACTCTGCTTTTGTTAGTTGCTTAATTTCCCTCATTTTTTGTTTTTTTGTAGTAGTAAGAAAATAATTGTGCTTTTTTCTGCCCACAAAATTAGCTTTTTTGGTCGAGAGGGTCGCCAGAGGATTATGTTTATTTTGGTGGCGGAGCGCAGCGTTAAACTTTTTTTACTGTTTATGGGGAAAATATGTTACTAATAAATGCGTTTCTTAACAAACTACTGGATGATGGAGGTCTGCGGATTGCGAAGGTTCTCAGCCCGGCGGAGGAAGGCTTTGGCGGTGCCGAAGCGGAGGAAGAGGTCTAGGCGGACGGGCATGTGGTTCTGGTCGTCCGTGATGTAGAAGGTGACGACCTCGTGCTCCTTCTTGCCCTCGTACTCTACGAAGGAAAAGACAAGACAGCGATACTCGATGCCCGTCTCTTCCATCTTGAAGCGCTTACGCCCGCGGTAGATGAGGGTCTCGAGTTTGACCTTGCGTCCGTCCGCCATATAGAACTGCAGGTGCTGTCCCTCGCGGAACTGCGTGGGGTCGAAGGAGCGGGCGCGCAGGAGCATGGACATCATGTCGTAGATGCACTCGCCCGAGGCGTAGGCTGTGTCGAGGACTTCGCCGCGGGGATTGAGGTAGCGTTGGCGCAGGGTGGTGCGGCCGTGGGGGTATGAGTACCAGACCTCATCGACGTTGTAGCGCTTGCCCTCGAAGGCTCCCTTGCGGTAGTAGAGGGGGACGAGGTCGGGGCGGATGTATGAGATGAGCGTGTCGCGCATCATGAAGAAGCGGTCTGTGCGGCGTGAGCCGGTGGTGATGAGGTGGCAGCGCAGGGCGTCCTGACCGCCATACTTGCGCTGTGAAATATTGAGGTTGGCAGTGCCTGCCTTGATCCAGATGAATTTCCAGTTGAAGTAGAGTTGGTACTCAAGATTCTCGCCTGCCTGGAAGGCGGTGTTCTCCAGGGGGCACTGAGCATGCAGAGCGATGCTGCCGAAGCACAGAGCCATCAGCAGTGTGCTGCGCACCAGCAAATGGGCGACAGCGGAGGTGGTCAGCCTGGCGGTGCAGGAGGTGAGAAGCCGGATGGGTATCGTTTTCATAGTAGTTGCGCAGTTGGTTGTGGGATTGATTCTTGGTTATAGGACAGGTGTGAAGGCTCTGGGTTTAACGCTTCTTGCTCGAACGTTTGCGCATCTCGGCCTCGCGCTGTTTGTTGCGCTCCTTGACCTTGCGATCCTTGTCGGGCTTCTGCTTCGTGATCTTGGCCGGTTTCTGGCGCATGGGCGCTATCCCCCTGAGTTCCCAGTCCTGTTCGAGTTCCCATTGTGCCTTCACGCTGATAGCCTTGGGGAAATAGTAGGTGGGTTCGGGGTGGAGACCGGAGTCGAAGTGTCCGGTAGTCCACTCGCCGTCGCCATTGCGGTCGACGAAGCAGCGGACGTAGTATTCGCCGGGGCGAAGGTAGAAAAAGTCGGCGCGACCATCAGCGCTGGCGCGCTCGGTCCTGATGGGGGCGTCGGCGCCCGAGAGCAGCTGTACGACGACGCCAGTGTCGGGTGTGATGACGTGCATGAAGAGTGCTCCATACTCCTCTTCCTTGCGCACCCGTAAGTCTTGCTTGATCTCCCGGTTCCAATGGCCGAGGGCTCCGTGGACGGCGGCGCTGTCGATGATGAGTCGATACTGCTGTCCCAATTCCCAATCGACGTAGAGCTGGAAGCGGCGTGGCGAGAGTTCAGAGCGCAGGAGCTCGAAGGGAGCATCCTGCCAGATGGTATCGACTTTCAGCTGGAAGTGTATGCCGGAGGAGTCAATGTCGAGGATGGGTTCGGGAAAGGTCAGTAGGGGTGCCTGGTTGGGATCTACGGAGCCTGCCGGCTTGATGTCGGGTGCAATGTAAGTGACGAGGAACGGGTTCTCCTCTGGTGGCAGGTTCTTGTTGCGTTTCTGTTTCTTTTTCTGTTCCTTCTCCCATTTTTCGGTCTGCTCCTGGATCTCCTTGAGTTGCTGGGCTCGGGTGACCTTGGGCGCCAGTTCCACGGTGTCTGTGGTCCAGATGAGCTGTCCGAGTGTGTCTGTCTCGAGGTATGAGAATTCGAACTGCAGGCTGTCGCAGTAGGCTATGGTGGTGTCCGTAATCCAGTAGTCCACGGTGTCGCCCTGTAGCGATGGTTCTACGATGAATCCTCCGTCGCCTTCGAAGCTGATGCCTCGTATGCGAGGAAGCGTGTCTGCGGGTGCTGTGAAGTAGAAGGTGAAGTGCTCCGGCACCAGTCGTTCTTCCTTCAGGCGGTGGCGGTCCTGCCCGGCTTCGAGGAAAGCGAAGAGAACGATGTCGTCGGGGAAGAAGTGGGTGTAGCGCATGGGCTGGATGCTGTCATAGTGGGTGCTGTCGCGCCAGACGGTGTCCAGGCGGATGTCAGGTCGGCAAGTGGAGGCGAAGAGGGCGGTGTCGAAGGCCACGAGTTCACTCTTCTGGCTGAAGCGGAAGTCGTTGTCCATATCCTGCAGGGCGAAGGCGCGATAGCGGCGGTTGCGTGCTATGCCCTTGATGACGAAGCGCCCGCTGCCATTGGTGCGGCTGACGCGGTCGAAGGAGCGTGTGCGCAGGAAACTGTCGGGAACCAGCGAGTCGCCTGTGAGGCTGTCTGCCTGCACCTCGTAAAGTCCCACGAGTATTCCCTTGATGGGTTCGAGGTCGGCGGCGTTGAGTACGTAGCCGGAAACTTCCATGGTGTCGATTTCGTCGCCAGTGGAGAAGGAGTATGTGAAGTTGCCCATCGGGTTGCTCTCGTTGTTGTCCACGATGGCGTCGGCGAAGTCGATGGTGTAGGTAGTGTTGGGCCGGAGGGTGTCGAAGAGCTCGATCTTGATGCGCTTGCCGTCGGCGCGAACGTTGGCCATTTCGGTCTGTGGCGGCGACACGATGACTTTCTCGCTGGCATTCTCAATCTTGATGTACTCGTCGAAGAGGATGCTGATTTTCTTGCGGTTGACGTTGGTGGCTTGGTTCTCGGGCTGTGCCTGCACCACTCGAGGCGGTGTTTCGTCGTAGGGGCCTCCGTCGGGTGTTCCCAGGCTGGCGCAGGCCGACACGAGTACGATGCTGAGTAGGAAATACAAGATGGCATGCAGCCCTCGGCCGCGCTGTTGCTGCTTGCCGATGAACTCTGTATGTCCCTTTCTTGCGCTGCTCATAATGCGTACCTTAATTATTCCGGGTCCACTTTTTATCTTTCCCCTTATTTCCTCTCTTTACTCTTTACCTTCTCTGCTATTCATCTTCAGCAGTTGCTCGATGTTGTCGCGGCTGTTGCTCAGTCTGGGGACTTTGTTCTGTCCTCCGAGTTTGCCTCGCTGACGCATCCAGTCGTTGAAGAGTCCCTGGCGGGCGCTGACGAGTTCCAACTGCTGGAGGGTAATGTCCTTGTGTCGCTTGGCCTCGTAGTCGGAATTGATGGCTTGAAGGGCCGTGTCCAACTCGGCGGCAAAGTGCTGCAGGTCGTCTGGCTGCCGCGAGAACTCGATGAGCCATTGGTGGCGGCAGTGTCCTTCCTGGTCCATAAAGATCGGTGCAGCGGTGTACTCCAGCACCTCGGCTCCAGTGGCTCGGCAGGCGGCCTGCAACCCCTTCTCGGCATTGTCCACGATGAGTTCCTCGCCGAAGGCGTTGATGAAGAACTTGGTGCGCCCGGTGATGACGAACTTGTAGGGGGCGGTGGAGGTGAAACGCACGGTGTCGCCGATGAGGTATCGCCAGAGTCCGCTGCTGGTGGAGATAACCATGGCGTAGTTCCGGCCAGGCTGCACGCCCCAGAGGGGCACTACGCTGGGGTGCTCGCTCTCAAACTCGTCCATGGGGATGAATTCGTAGAAGACACCGTAGTCCAGCATGAGCAACATGGCGGGGTCGGCGGGGTCGCTCTGTACTCCGAAGAATCCTTCGGAGGCGTTGTACGTCTCGAGGTAGTGCATGCGTGGGCTCTGGATGAGGCGGCGGTACTGTTCGCGGTAGGGCGTGAAGGCCACTCCTCCGTGGAAGAACACCTCGAGGTCGGGCCAGACCTGGTCTATGCGTTCGCATCCGGAGATTTCCAGCACGCGTGTGAGCACGGAGAGCATCCACGAGGGCACGCCGCTGATGCTCGTGACGTGGCGGTTCATAGCCTCGCGTGCTATGCGTTCGCGCTTCTGTTCGAAGTCGCTGAGCAGGGCGGTCTTCTTGCTGGGCACTCGGATAAAGTTCACCAACGGATTGATGTTCTCTATGAGTATGGCGCTGAGGTCGCCCACGAGTGAGCTGTGGACGTTGTAGTTGGGGGCGTGGGATCCTCCGAGGATGAGAGCCCGCCCGTCGAAGAGGCGGCTGTCGGGATGATGATGGAGGTAGCAGGTGACAGAGTCTTGTCCTCCGGCGTAGTGGGTGTCCTTCAGGGCTTGGCTGGAGACGGGGATGAACTTGCTCTTGTCGTTGGTGGTGCCGCTGGACTTGGCGTACCAGCGCACCAGCCCCGGCCAGAGCACGTCGCGTTCGCCGTGGCGCATGCGGTCGATGGCACCCTTCAGTGCCTCGTAGTCATTGACCTCGGATTGTGCGAACTGCTCATAAGTGTTCGTGTTTCCGAAGTCGTGGGTGCGTCCCCATTCGGTGTCTCTGGCCTCATGCAGCAGACGGCGAAGCACCTTCATCTGCAGGGCTTCAGCCTCTGTGGCAAACGTCTCTATCTTCCGATAGCGAGGCGCAAAGAGGGGGCGTATGATGTTTGTTATACTCATGCTAAGTATGTGTAAGTATCAGTTTTCGGGCACCAACGCCACGGGCTCTTCCTCCTGGGCGGTTCGCCTGGACTTGGCCTCGAAGATGGCGCGCGTGAGTTCCTTGTCGCTCTTGAGCAGCTTCAGGGTCTCGCGTGCTGCCTGCTGGTGGCTCTCCTTCTTGGAGTAGCCTCGTCCGGTCTCGCAGTCGAGGCCTTCGAGCACCACACGCGTGATGAACACGGGCGATGCTCCGTTCTCGCGACGTTCCTCCAGCAACCGGAACTCCAGCTCCACGCGGTTCTTCTGGGACCACTCGATGAGTCGTGACTTGAAGTTCACCTCCTTCTTTGCCATCTTCTCGATGTTCACCAGCTGTCCCAGTATGCGCTTTCGCATAAAGTACATGCAGGCGTCGTAGCCACGGTCCAGATAGATGGCTCCCACCAGTGCCTCGAAAGCGTTGCCGCCCATGTAGCTGTTGTGGGTCGTGGAGTGACTGTTGCTGTGTATCAGTTGCTCCAGTCCAATCTCGCGGGCGAGGTTGTTGAGGGTGTCGCGCTGCACGAGCTTGCTGCGTGTGTTGGTGAGGAATCCCTCGCGCTGTCCCTTGAATTGTTGGTAGAGGATGTCGCTGGAGATAGCTTCAAGGATGGCGTCTCCCAGAAATTCCAGCCGTTCGTTGTGCTCCTCGGTTCCCTTTCGTCCGCGGCTGGCCACGGACTTGTGCTGCAAGGCTTGCTTGTAGAACTTGATGCGGTGGGGAAAGAACCCGAGGATTTCAAAGAGAGCCGCATAAAGTTCCTTGTCCTTGCGGAAAGGGAGCCTTATGCGGTCGATGAAGTTCAGTTTCAGGAACACGGGGTCGTGTGCGTTTTTAGGTCGTTAGACGTGTGTGTGCTGGCGCTCAGCCCTCGTACTTCTTGAAAATCACGCAGGCGTTGTGGCCTCCGAATCCGAACGTGTTGCTCAGTGCGGCACGCACGGTGCGCTGCTGGGCCTTGTTGAATGTGAAATTCATGTCGTAGTCGATTTCGGGGTCGCGGTCGTCGTCCTCGTGGTTGATCGTCGGGGGAACGATGTCGTTCTTCACGGCAAGCACGCTGGCCATGGCTTCTACGGCGCCGGCAGCTCCGAGCAGGTGACCAGTCATGGACTTGGTGGAGGAGATATTGAGCTTGTAGGCCCAGTCTCCGAAGACGTCCTTGATGGCCTTGGCCTCGGAGATGTCACCCACGTGTGTGGACGTGCCGTGGACGTTGATGTAGTCGATGTCCTCGGGCTGGAGACCAGCGTCGTCCAGTGCGTTCTGCATCACCAGCTTGGCTCCCAGTCCTTCGGGGTGGGAGGCGGTGATGTGGTAGGCATCGGCACTCATGCCCTCGCCGGCGAACTCTGCGTAGATCTTGGCTCCGCGAGCCTTGGCGTGCTCCAGTTCCTCGAGCACGAGGCATCCGGCACCTTCGCCCATGATGAATCCGTCGCGACTGGCGCTGAAGGGGCGGCTGGCCTTCTCCGGCTCATCGTTGCGGGTGCTCAGGGCCTTCATGGCGGAGAATCCGCCCACGGCACCTTCCGTGATGGCTGCTTCGGCGCCACCACTGACAATGACGTCGGCCTTGCCCAGACGGATAAGGTTGAAGGCGTCGGCCAGCGCATTCGTGCTGGAGGCACAGGCGGAGGTCGTCACGTAGTTGGGGCCATGGAAGCCGTAGAGGATGCTGATGTGGCCGGCGGCGATGTCGGCAATCATCTTGGTGATGAAGAAGGGACTGAACTTAGGACCCAGCAGCTCGCCGTTCTTCTCATAGTTGCGGATCTCCTCCTCAAAGCTCTTGATGCCTCCGATGCCCACGCCGTAGACCACGCCCACGCGGTTCTTGTCCACGCGCTCGAGGTCCATGCCGGTGTCCTCGATGGCCATTTTGGCGGCGGCGATGGCGAACTGGCAGTAGCGGTCCATCTTGCGGGCTTCCTTGCGGTCTATGCCGAAGTCCTCGGGGTTGAAGCCTTTCACCTCGCAGGCGAACTGAACCTTGAACTTCTCGGTATTGAACAGGGTGATGGGGGCGGCTCCACTGACTCCTGCCAGCAGATTCTTCCAGGTTTCCTCGGCCGAGAGGCCCAGAGGCGTCACGGCACCGAGGCCTGTTACGACAACTCTTTTAAGTTCCATAGAGATATAAAAAGAAAGTTGACGAATTGACGAGTAAACGAGTGGACAAGTATCTGCCCCCGCGGAGGAGGAAACTATACGTGCCACCTTGTCAACTCGTCAACTCGTCAACAGGGATTTGTGATGATTACTGGTGTTGTTCGATGTAGGCAACAGCGTCGCCGACGGTAGCGATCTTCTCAGCGTCGTCGTCGGGGATAGCGATTCCGAATTCGTTCTCCAGCTCCATGATGAGCTCCACGGTGTCGAGGCTATCAGCACCGAGGTCGCCGGTGAAACTCTTTTCTGCGCTAACTTCTGCTGCATCAACGCCGAGCTTGTCGACGATGATATCTCTTACTTTGCTTTCAATTTCAGACATAATTCTAATTGTGTTAAAATGATGATAAATATTTCAAAACCTTTTTTTCGGGGGGCAAAGGTAAGGCAAATTTTTCAATATGCCAAAGAAAAAACTAAAAAAGTGCACAAAAGTGCACATATAAATGCCTATTGTGCAAAAATGACACTCATTTGGCCATTTCTGCATACTCTCTGCGCAGTGGATAGTCTCCCCTGAGTCGTTCGAAGTCGTCCGGCGAGGTGCGCAACCGCTGGGTGTCTGCCAGCGGGTCGTAGAGTTGCAGTGCCAGTTCCTCGGGGTCGGCGCTGGGGTGGAAGTCGGCGGGCAGGCTCGGAGCGTGCACCTCGAAGGTCATCGGGCGTAGCAGCATCCGGCAGACATGGCGCAGCGTCTGGCGCGTGGCGTTGGCCTTGCCGTCGGCGCTGTAGCCGGCAATGTGTGGTGTGGCGATGAAGGCGCGCTGCAGCAATTCGCGGCGGATGGCAGGTTCGCCCTCCCAGGTGTCAATGACGGCTTCGCGCACCACACCTTCGTCCATGGCCCGGAGCAGTGCCGCCTCATCGACCACACCTCCGCGGGCTGCGTTGATGATCACCCTGCCAGGTCGCTGGCCCAGGGCTTGGAAGAAACGCTCGTCTGCCAGATGCAGGGTGGGGTAGGGGCCTTCGCTGGTCAGTGGCGTGTGGAAGGTGATGATGTCTGCCTCTTGTTCCAGTCGCTGCATCGTGCTCCATTCCATCCCCTCGGGTGCCGCCTCGCCTGCTGCCTGGCGGGGTGGGTCACAGAGCAGGATTCTTTTCAGTCCCATCCTCGCTGCGGTCTCGAGCACGGCACTTCCCACGTGGCCCACTCCGACGATGCCCAGCACACTCTGGGCGAGGTCCACGCCCCGTTGGCGCTTCAGCTGCAGCAGGCTGCACTGCACGTACTGCGCCACGCTGTGAGCGTTGCAGCCCGGGCAGTTCGCCCAGGCGATACCATGCGACTCCAGCCAGTGGGTGTCCAGGTGGTCGTAGCCGATGGTGGCTGTCACCACGAGGAACACCTTCGAGCCACCGAGCAGCCGTTCGTCGCATCGCGTGCGCGTGCGTACCAATAATATATGTGCGTCGCGTACGTCGTCGGGTGTGATGTCCCGTCCGGGCTTCACCACCACCTCGTCGGCCAGCTCGTGCAGGGCCGCTTGGATGTACGGTATCTTGTCGTCGCAGACTATCTTCATAGCAATTCCGGCAGTTGGTGGAGGCGCGTGCTGTTGGAACCCTTGATGAGGATGAGGCGACCTTTAGGCGGCTCCTGGATGATGGCGGACTTCACGGCTTCCACGTCGTCGAAGTTCCTGATTTCTATGTTCTTGCTGTCTTGCCCGGTAACAGCTTTCTTGAATTCTTCACCCACGAGCCAGATAACCTCTGCCCCGCATGCCAGAGCCTTTTGCAGCACCGTCCTGTGAGCCTCGGCGCTGGCCTCTCCCAGCTCCTTCATGTCGCCAAGGATTACCATCTTGTGTGCTTGCTGAATGTGCTCGAAGTTGTCCAAGGCGGCTGTCATCGAGGTGAGGTTGGCGTTGTAGGCATCCACGATGAGTTCATTGTGCTCCGTCTGCCGGTACTCCGAGCGCCCCAGGCTGGGTTTGTACTCTTCCAGTGCGGCACAGATTTCCTCGGGCTTCACTCCGAAGTGCAGTCCTGCAGCCACGGCAGCCAGCACATTGTCCGCGTTGTAGGCTCCGATCAGTTGTGTCTGCACGACGTGTTGTGCCTCGTACTTCGGACGCCACCACAGTCGCAACATCGGGTCGCACTCCAGCACGTCGCCCTCGCACACCCAGGTCATCGTCAGCGCCTGTTCGCGGGCGTAGGTGATGCACTCCTGCGTGTCGATGTCAATGTCGCGCTCCACCAGCATGTCCTGCAGGTCGTAGTTGCTCTCGTTGACGAAGATGCGTCCTCCAGGTTTGGCATGCAGGTAGTCGTAGAGTTCACCCTTCGTGCGCTTCACGCCCTCGAAACTGCCGAAGCCCTCCAGGTGCGCGCGTCCCACGTTGGTGATCAGTCCGTAGTCTGGGTCCACGATGTCGGCCAGGAAGGCAATCTCGCCGGGGTGGTTCGCTCCCGTCTCGATGATGGCCAGCTCATGGGCAGGGTCACCCCCGGTGGCCGCCATCGCCTCCGTGCGCAGGCGCAGCAGCGTCAGGGGCACTCCGATGTGGTTGTTCAGGTTGCCCTGCGTGTACAGCACCTGATACTTCCGTCCGAGCACGGCTGCCAACAACTCCTTGGTTGTCGTCTTGCCGTTGGTGCCTGTCACCTCCAGCACGGGGCCGTGGAACTGCTGCCGATGGTAGGCCGCCAGTTGCTGCAGAGTCCGCAGCACATCCGGCACCACCACGTAGCGTCCCTCGCCTTGCGGTGTCTTGCGCAGGTCGCCTTCCGGCACCACGGTGGCATCATCCACCACGGCCACGGCAGCTCCCAGTTCCAGAGCTTTGGCGGCAAAGCGGTTGCCGTCGAACGACTCGCCCTTTAGGGCGAAGAACATACTTCCTGCGGGGCAGCGGCGGCTGTCCGTCGTCACTTCCGGGTGGGCCAGGAATACCTTATAGATTTCTTCTATTGTCATACGTGTGTATCGCTTTCTGCATTTTGCCTGCAAAGGTAAACCTTTTCTTTCGAAGCGCCATATTTTTTTTGCCTTTTTCTTGGAGTGGAAGCCTTTTTGCACTATCTTTGCGGCCGAAAGGCCTGTGTGCACCCTGCTCCAAGGCTCCGGAATGAACTCTATGGAAACGAATTTGACTCTGAACCTCCGCGGACGCCTCCTCGACCTCTCGCGGCCGCGCGTGATGGGCATCCTCAACGTCACCCCCGACTCCTTCTTCCCTGGTAGCCGCGCTGCCACACCGGAGGACGTGGTTCAGCGAGCCCGGCAGCTCGTCGGCGAGGGAGCCGACATCCTCGATGTGGGCGCCTGCAGCACCCGCCCCGGCTCCGAACCCGTCGGTGAGCAGCAGGAGTGGCAGCGCCTGGAGCCCGCTCTCGAGGCTATCCGCAGAGCTCTGCCCGACGTGCCCCTCAGCATCGACACCTTCCGTGCCTCCATAGCCCTGCGCAGCGTGCGTGACTACGGCGCCGACATCATCAACGACATCTCCGGCGGCGAGCCCGACCCGCAGATGTTCGCCACGGTGGCCCGCTTGGGCGTCCCCTACGTGCTCATGCACGGCGGAGCCCCTGCCTCCCAGTTGCCCGAGGACCTCACGTCGGCTCCCACTCTTCTCGCCTCTGTTGCCCGCTACCTGGCCCAGCGCCTGCAGTTCCTCTACGCCGAGGGAGTGGCGGACGTTATCCTCGACCCGGGCTTCGGCTTCGGCAAGACCCTGCGGCAGAACTACATCCTCTTCGGTCACCTCCGCGAGCTCATGACCGCCTTCCCCGCCACGCCCCTGCTTGTGGGCATTTCCCGCAAGAGCATGATTCATCGTCTGCTCCAGATCACACCCGCCGAGGCCCTCAACGGCACCACCGTCCTCAACACCCTCGCCCTGCAGGCCGGCACCCACATCCTCCGCGTCCACGATGTCCGCGAGGCCGTGCAGGCCGTCCGCATCATGGAAAATGTTAAGAGTGATACGTTAAAGTGAAATTCGTAAATTCGTAGATTCGTAAATCTGTAAATCCTCTCCTCCGTGTTCCTCTCCTTCGGCATCAAAGACCTGATAGATATCCTTCTGGTGGCCACGCTGCTGTACTACGCCTACCGCCTTATGAAGGAATCGCGCTCGCTGAACATCTTCTTCGGCGTGCTTATCTTCATTGTATTCTGGCTCTTCGTCTCCCAGATCCTTGAGATGCGTCTGCTCGGCACCCTGCTCGACCGCATCGTCAGCGTAGGCGCCATCGCCCTTCTCATCCTCTTTCAGGATGAAATCCGCAAGTTCTTCTCCACCATAGGTACCCACGAGCGCGTGCGCGCAGCTGTCCGTTTCTTCAGTGGTGAGCAGAAGCAGACCCATACCCGCGAGGACATCATGCCCATCGTTATGGCCTGTCTGTCGATGTCGAAGCAGAAGGTCGGAGCCCTCATCGTCATGCAGCGCTCCCTGCCCCTCACCGACTTCGTACGCTCCGGCGAACTCATTGATGCCCGCATCAGCCAGCGCCTCATCGAGAACATCTTTTTCAAGAACTCACCTCTCCACGACGGCGGTATGATTATCTCCCACAAACGCATCACCGCTGCCGGTTGCATCCTCCCCGTCAGTCACGACCTCAGCCTCCCCAAAGAACTCGGACTGCGCCATCGCGCTGCTATGGGCATCAGTCAGGAGACCGACGCCTTGGCCATCGTCGTCAGCGAGGAGACCGGCAACATCAGCATCGCGTTCCGCGGCAGTTTCCAGCTGCACGTCACGGCAGAGGACCTCGAGCGTATCCTCACGGAAGACGCCTTCTGACCGCTCCCACTCCCCCCGCACACTTCGCCGAATCCGCTTCTGTCCCGGACTCCTGATTGCTGCACTGCCACTTGTGCGGGATAGTGGAGCCGGGGGAGAGGGTGTGGCCTATAGCGCGAAGAAGAGGCCTGCGGCAGAGAGGCAGATGGGACCACGGGACTCGAGGAAGCGTACACGCAGGGAGCGGGTCCGGACGGTGGGGAAACGGAGGAGGCGTTTGTAGCCGATGGTGGTGGTCTCCTCCCGGGGGTCCACGGGTAGCCATTGCCTGCCCGACTGGTACTCCACCACAAACTGTGCCACGCGCTGTCCCAGCGGAATGTATTCCTGCAGGAGCAGGCGGTTGACGGACTGTGTACGGCGGAAGGTGAAGGTCAGCGTTGCGGAGGTGACGCCGTCGGGCGTGGCCCAGTAGGTGTCGTAGTCATCGTCGGCGAGGGCACTGACGGGGAACGCCTTGCCGCGCTGGTGGCTGGCATGGATGGTGGCTCTCGTCAGCAGGTTGTCGCCGAGCTCGCGGGCGATGCGCTGGTGGAAGGCTGCGGCGTTGGCGGAGTCGGTGGGATGGATGAGGCCGTTGCGGTCCACGGGGAAGTTCAGGAGCAGGGTGGCGTTGCGTCCCACGCTTTGGTAGTACAGATCCACGAGGTTGTCGGGCGTGCGCACCTGCTGGTCTTCCTGCTGGTGGTAGAACCATCCCGGGCGGATGGAAACATCGCATTCGGCGGGCACCCATGCGTTTCCGTCGGTGTGGCCCGTTGTGAGTTCCTGGTGTTGCTCGTAGCCGGGATAGACTTCCTGTTGCCGGAGGAAGGACCAGTTGGTGGCCGCGGCGTGGCCTTGTTCGTTGCCCACCCACCTGCAGCCGGGCCCTCCGTCGCTGAAGATGATGATCTGGGGTTGAAGGGCGAAGGCGAGTTTGTGGGCTCGCGGGAAGTCGTAGTAGGTGCGCTTGTCGATGTGGCGTGTCTCGCGGGCACCGCCGTAGTATCCGTCGCCGCCGTTGGCTCCGTCGAACCATATCTCGAAGAGGGGACCGTAGCCCGTGAGCAGTTCCTGGAGCTGGGCGTGGTAGTACTCGACGTAGAGCGGGGTGGCGTAGGAAGCCTGATGGCGATCCCAGGGTGAGAGGTAGAGGCCCAGCTTCAGCCCATGCTTGCGGCAGGCTGCGGCGAGTTCGGCCACGACATCTCCCTGGCCATCGCGGAAGGGGCTGTTGCGAACGCTGTAGTCGGTGTACTTCGATGGCCATAGGCAGAAGCCGTCGTGGTGCTTGGCGGTGAGTATGACGCCTTTCATGCCTGCGGCCTTGAGGGTGCGTGCCCACTGCTCGCAGTCCAGGTGCGTGGGGTTGAAGCAGGAGGCGGGAGCGTCGCCGTAGCCCCACTCGCGGTCGGTGAAGGTGTTGGGGCCGAAGTGGATGAAGGCATAGGTCTCCATCTGTTGCCAGGCCACTTGATGGGGCGTGGGCAGGGGAGGAAGGGGTGCGGGCGCGTCCTGTGCGGAGCTGGCGAGGGCGAGCAGGGTGAGCAGGCCGAGGAGGGCAGGGCGGAGGATGTTCATGCAGATTAGGATTTTTATAGGTTTGCGCTGCAAAGGTAGTCATTTTTGTGCAACGCGCCCAATAATTTGCACCAAACTTTTCTGAAACAGGGCTTCAGACTATCGGATTTCCAGCCGTTCGTTGTCGCCGAAGACTTCGTAGCCGCTGGTGATGACGCGCTCGCCAGCCTCCAGCCCCTCAAGAACCTCGTAGTACTGCGGGTTTTGTCGGCCAATGCGGATAGAGCGGCGGTAGGCGGTGTGGCCGTCGGCTGAGAGGACGTAGATCCAGCTGCCGCCCGTGGTCTGGAAGAAGGTGCCGCGAGGGATGAGCACCGCCTCCTCCGGCTGACCGAGCTCGAGGTTGAGGTAGTAGGTCTGACCGCTGCGGATGTTTTCGGGACGTTGGCCGTGGAATACGAAGTCCACGCGGAACTTGCCCTGCCGCACTTCGGGATAGACCTTGCGCAGGGCCATGGTGTAGGTCTCCTCGCTGCGGGCAAAGGAGGCCATGAGCCCCGTCTTCACGCGGTCGATGTAGTGCTCGTCCACCTGGGCTTCAATCTTGTAGTCGCTGAGGTCATTGATTTGTCCGATTTTCTGCCCGGCGGCCACGCTCTGCCCCAACTCCACGTCCAGCAGCCCGAGTTCGCCGTCGATGGTCGCGCGTACCTCTAATTTATTCTTGCGCTCGCGCACGAGGACCACGTTGTTGCGCATGTTTGCCAGGTTGTCTTCCATCTGGTCCATCTGCACGCTGCGGTAGATGCTGTCCTGCCGCAGTCGTTGGCTGATGAGTCCCTGCTTGCGTTGTGCCAGTTGGTAGTCCTCTTCGGCCTGCAGGTAGGCCTCGCGGCTGACGAGTTTCTCGTTGTAGAGCCTTTCTTGCTGTCGGTAGCTGCGGAGTTTGCGCTCAGTGTCCATGGCCAGTTGTGCCTGCTCTAGCTGGTTGTTGAGGCGGTCCTGCTGCATGGCCACCTGTGTGTTGCGCAGCAGGTTCTGTTTCTCGGCCAGTTCCGCCTCGGCATTCAGGATCTGTAGGTCGAGGTTGCTGTTGCGCAGGCGAATGATGACGTCGCCTTTCTTGACCATGGCTCCTTCCTCCGCCACGCGCTCCGTGACGATGCCGCCTTCTTCGGGCGAGAGTTGTACGACCTGGATGGGCACCACCTGCCCCGAGAGTCGCACGTAGTCCTTGAACTCTGCTTGCTGTACCTGGCTGATGGTGAGGCCGTCGGCCGCGACGCGCATGGTGGAGCTGTGGTTGCCGAAGAGGATCCATCCGAGGATGACGAGGATGATGCCGGTGAGGGCGATGTAGGGCAGGTGCTTTCGCTGCAAGCCCCGTTTCTGTTCTATGATTCTGTCCATATTAGAAAGTTATTTCTTTGGAATGTTATTTTGATATTTCGAGATTCCGGCCTGTCGTTAGTCTTGATCGATACTTCTTTAATAGGTTAATTCGTTTTCGTAGTATCGCACCATCATCTCTTTCACGCCCACCATGAGCTGGCTTTGCAGTAGTGCGGCTCTACTCTGGAGGAGAGTGGTGGCGGAGGTCTGGAGGTCGATGGGCGATGCCAGGCCCTCGGTGAACTGCTGTCGCACGAGTTCGTAGGCGATGCTGTCGGCTGCCACCTTGGCTGCACCTTGGTTGCATTCCTGCCGGTAGGCACTGACGTCGAGTCGAGCCTGTGTGCGTAGGATGTCCAGTTCTGTCCGCCTGGCGGCATATTGTTCCTGGGCGATGCGTACGTTGTTTTTGGCACGACGCAGGGTGGTGATGTTGCTCAGCCGGTTGAAGAGCGGGATGCTCAGGCTGATCGACACGTATTCACCCAGGTTGTTCTTCAGCTGTCGCCCGTAGGCTGTGGTGCTGCTGGCGCTGAGGTTGCGGAAGTAGGAAGTGTTGACGCCTGCATTCAGGTAGATGGAGGGGTAGAAGTTGGAGCGGGCTATGCCTAAGGCGTGGCGGGCCGACTCCATATTAAAATAGGATTGAAGCAGAAGAGCGGTCGTGCCCCCCGTGGCAACCCCTCTCCTTGTGCCTCCCGTGGGTGGGAGGGCTTTAAAGCCAATGATGCTGTCGCCACAAGAGGATGAGAAACTCTCTCCCCCAAGTGGGGAGATGTAGAGGGGACCTTCCTCCCAGTTCATCACCTCCTTCAGCTTCAGCATCCCGCTCTCCTGCTGGTTCTCCTGCCGTGTCAGCGTAAGTTTGTCTGCCTCCACTTGTGCGCGCATCTGTGCCACGTCGGCAGGACTCTTCAGGCCTTCCTCCTCCATCACTTGTGTCTGCCTGAGCAGCAGCTCGCTTTCTTGCAGCTTCTCTGTGGCCAGACGCACGGTCTGCTGATAGTAAACGACGTTGGTGAAGGCCTGGTAGGTGTCCAGCGCCACCTGGTCCCGGTCGGCTTGCAAGGCGTTCTTCTGCATGAGCACGTCGGCCCGTGCGGCTCGCAGGGCGTGCAGACGTGCAAAGCCATCGAATACGGGAAGGGAGGTGGAGAGTCCATAGCCGTTATTGAAGGTACTCACGCTCGTGTAGGTGTTTGTCTCCGGGTCGATGGCTCGGCCGAAGTTCCATTGCACGCTGGAACTGGCACTGAGGCTGGGCAGGAAAGCTCCTGCCGCCTGCAGACGGCTGGCTTCGGCATTGTCCAGCGAGAGCTCGCGCTGGCGCAGGCCGTGGCTGTGTGCGATGGCGTAGTGGATGCAGTCCCAGACGCCCATAGCCTGCGCCAAGGCCGACGAGCCCGTGGCGAGGAGGAGTCCGCAGCAAAGGACGATGCGTCCAAGCGGGTGTTGCAGATGTGAGAGTTGTAGGTGTGACATGACGTAAATAGATTTTCTCGGCCACAAAAGTACTACTTTCTGACCATTCCCGCCAACGGTTCAACCGCGTAAACTGCACCTCCAAGATGAAAAACGTCTAATTCTTTTACGTTTTCGTACCAGGCAAGAGTTAAAATGCCAGATTGCAAGGTGCCAAATCGTAAAATATCTGTATCTTTGCAGCAACAAAAGAAAAAAGCATAGCCAATGAAACGAACCATCCTCGTCTGCGATGATAACGCCGGCATTCTGACCGCCATGCAGTATGCCCTGGCAGATACCTTCCAGCGCATACTGACGCTGACACAGCCCGAAGAGCTCTTGCGCACGATGGCTGCTGAGCGCGTGGACATCGTGCTGCTGGACATGAACTTCTCCCTCGGCACCAACAGCGGTCGCGAGGGGATGCACTGGCTGCAAGTGCTACGTCAGGCTCACCCCGACGTGCCCGTGGTCATGCTCACAGCCTATGGCGACGTGCCGCTGGCTGTGCGCACCCTGAAGAGTGGTGCTGCCGACTTCATCACCAAGCCATGGGACAACGACGAACTCATTGCCAAACTGCTCAACGTGCTGGAAGCTCAGCAGCAACTGGCACCACTGGATGAGGTGGAGATGGAGCACATACGCCGTGCCGTGGATCGTGCCGACGGCAACCTCACTGCGGCGGCAAAGATGTTGGGCCTGACCCGGCAGACGTTGTACAACAAGTTGAAAGCCCATCCCTAACCCCTCCCAAGGGAGGGAAATTCAAATCCTCAAGAAGTGATTATGTTAGTAATAGACTTGTTAGCCTCCTCTTTCAGCCTGTTTAATCTCCCATCCCTTTGGGAGGGGCTGGGGGTGGGCTTTTCTGTTTTCTTTGTTCTTCTCTTTCTTTTCTTTGTTCGCCACCAGCGCTCGCTTCGTCAGCGTGCCTACCTGATGCGTGAAGCCATCCGCAACCGCGACTGGTCGTTCCGGCTCAACACTAAGGGACTGACCAGCGGCGAGCGGGCGATGCAGGAGGTGATGAACGACTTGGGTGAGATCATTCATCAGCAGGTGAACCAGCGCGAGGTGGAGTCGTGGGAACGCCTTACGCGTGTGCTGACCCATGAGATTATGAACTCCACAGCTCCCATCGCCAGCATCAGTCAGAGCCTGCTCCGTCGTGATGACGTCGTAGGTACGCCTCTCGAGGCAGGCATACGCAGCATCAACACCACCGCCACGCGCCTGATCACGTTCGTAGAGAGCTATCGCAAGCTCGCCCAACTGCAACAGCCGAAGCCCGAGGACGTCCGCCTCGAAACGTTCTTCGCCGAAGTGCAACGCCTCTATCCGCAGCTGACGTGGGATGTAGTAGGCATGGACGAGGTAATCGTACACACCGACCCCGTGCTCCTTCAGCAGGTGGTGGTGAACCTGGTGAAGAATGCTGTGGAGGCAGGAGCGAGGAGGATAAAGGCGGGAGGAGAGTCTCTGCTTATCTCCAACGACGGCGCTCCCATCCCCGCCGCCGACCGCGACAGCATCTTTATCCCCTTCTTCACCACCAAGCACAGAGGTACCGGCATCGGCCTCGCCCTCTCCCGCCAGATCATGGTGCGGCAGGGTGGCGACCTCGAACTCATGGACCAACCCGAGACAGGCTACACCGTGACGTTTAGGCTGTCGTTCGCCTGAACACCATTATTAAATCTGGGCGGCTATCCTCACGGACGGCCGCCCAGCGTCTTCATCAAAGCATGATGAAGCAGGTAATATCGTTGTGCTGCGATAGAATCGCAGTGGAAGAGACGGGACAGGGGAATGACTGACAGCACTATAATAGCGTCTTCTCCACTACCATACCGTCGAGCAGGTTGATGGTGCGTGAGGCGAAGGAGGCGTCGTGCTGCGAGTGGGTGACCATGACGACGGTGGTGCCTTCGGCGTTGAGCTGTGTGAGCAGGTCCATAACCTCCTTGCCGTTCTTGGTGTCGAGGTTACCTGTGGGCTCGTCGGCGAGGACCAGCTTGGGTTTGACCACAACGGCACGGGCGATGGCCACGCGTTGCTGCTGTCCGCCGGAGAGTTGCTGTGGATAGTGCTGGGCGCGGTGGCTGATGGCCATGCGACGCATGATTTCCTCTACGCGCTCTTTGCGTTCCTTGGCAGGCACGCCGAGGTACTTCAGCGGCAGCTCGATGTTTGCCTCCACGGTGAGTTCGTCGATGAGGTTGAAGCTCTGGAAGACGAAACCGATCTCGCCGCGGCGCGTGAAGGTGCGCTGGCGCTCCTTCAGGTGGCCAACTTCCTTGCCGTCGAGCCAGTACTCTCCCTCTGTGGGATTGTCCAGCAGACCGAGGATGTTCAGCAGCGTCGATTTGCCGCAACCCGAAGGACCCATGATGGCGACGAACTCGCCGTCCTTCACTTCCAGTGTGATGCCCCCGAGGGCCGTGGTCTCCACAACGTCTGTGCGGAAGACCTTCTTGATGTTCTGTAGTTTAATCATAATAGCGGACCCACCCCCCTGCCCCTCCCTTAGGGAGGGGAGTAGAATGTATTTGTCTTCAGAGAGGCACAAGGGTCATTGTTTATGGGTTAAAGATTAATTAAATTCTATTGAATCTGAACTATTCTTGAAAAGTAACCTCACTCCCCTCCCTCCAGGGAGGGGGAGGGGGTGGGTCTTTTTTACTCCTTCTTCAAATACTCCACCGGGTTATCGTTGGCCACGCGCCTTGTCTGGATGAACACGACGGCGGCGATGATGAGGATGATGAAGAGGGCGTCGATGGCGAAGACCGTCCACGGGAGCGCCACCTTGTAGGCGAACTGCTGCATGAGCAGCGTGCTCAGATACCACCCCAAGGCTACGCCGACGGCAATGGAGGGCAGGGCGATGACGGCGATGCTGCGAGCAAACAGCAGCTGGACCTCGCTCATGGTTGCACCGATGACTTTGCGGATGGCCAGCTCGCGCGAGCGGCGCTGCACCTCGTCGCGGACATAACCTATCAGTCCGATGAGGGTGATGAGCAGCGAGGCGATGCAACCAATCATGACGAGGTCACGTGTGCGCTGCGTCTCCTGATACTGGTCGGCCATCTCGTTGGAATAGAGCTTCACAGTGAGCTCGGCATCGGGGTAAAGACGGTCGCAGAGTTGCTGCACGGTTGTGATGTTTTCGGGTGTGACGCACTGAAGCTTCATCATGATATAGTGCGTGAAGACATTGCCGTTGACGACCATGATGGGTCGCTCCTCGCGTGACACTAACGAGCCTAACGTGAAGTCCTTCACCACGCCCACGACGGTCAACGGGTATTGGTTTCCTAACGAGGAATTGATGAACTGCCGCCCCACGACGTCGTCGATGCCCGCCACCTCTTTCATCTTCTGGGCAAAGTGCTCGTCCACCAGCATCTCCGGCTGCCAGCCTTGATGGTTCAGGCGTTCGAAGTCGCGGCCGCGCACAATCTGCAGGCCCATCGTTTCCACCAGTCCACCCTCTGCAAAGAACATGTTGGCACAGTTGAACAGCTCCTGCGGATTGCCGGGCACGAGCACGTTGTCTCCGCTCTGCAGATTGCAGAAGAGCGAGTAGGCAGCAGCGGTCCTCTCGACGCACGGCAGGTTCTCTATTTCGCGGGCCAACGAATAGATGGAGTCGCCATGGAGGGCAGACACGTTGACGTAAGCCACCTTGTCATACTGATAGCCCATGTCCGTATGGAGCATGAAGCTGTATTGCCGATAGATGGTGGTGAGCACGCAGAGCAGCATCGTGGAGAGCACGAACTGGAAGGCCAGCAGCGACAGCTTCCAAACGCGTTTGCTCTCGCTGTACAGGCGGTAGGCGTAGGTGAGCGGGATGCGCGAGTAGATGAAGCCTGGCAGGATGCCGCAGCAGAGCAGCACGATGAGGCAGACTGTGAGCAGCACCGCGAATGTCTGCCGCGAGAAGAGTGCCTGGACGCTGACGCCCAGCAGGTCGCGCGTCAGGTCCTGCCCGGCATAGAGCAGCAGCGTCATCAAGATGAGGGCAGCCAGCAAGTGAAGGGCTGCTTCGCCGATGGAGCCGAGGAAGAACTCCCGATTGGGGGCGCCGAGCACCTTGCGCACAGCCACCTGACGGGCACGCCCCACCAGCGAACTGATGACGACGAGGATGTAGTTCATCACCGCCGTGAAGAGCATCACCAGCGCCACCACGGCGAGGATGATGCAGGTGGTGCGCACGGTGGTGTCCTTCATGCGCTGCCCCGTGACGCTCACCATCTCAATGCCTGCGTCGGTGTAGCCTACTTGCTTCAGGTCATTCCACGGGAGAATGCGCTGCAGCAGCTCTTTGACCTCGCCGCGCACCATGTCCATGTCGGCATCGGGACGCAAGCGTACATACGAATGGTAGCGGTCGTTGCCGATGAGGTTCGCGGTGCCGTCCCAGGCGTAGGTGCCGACGGAGGGCATCGACATGAGGATATCGAAGCGCGCGAAGGTGGAGTTCTCGGGATAGTCCTCATAGACGCCGCAGATGGTCATCGGCTTCTGCGGTGCCGAGGCGAAGCAGAACGTCTGGCCGACGACCTCGCCGCCTATCTTCTCGCTCAGCCGACGGCTGATCATGCACTGCCCGGCTGTGGAGAGAATCTGCTTGGCATCGCCCAGTAGCGTCCTTGTGGCGAAGATGTTGAAGAAGCAGGAATCGGCAAACACCGCCTCTTCAAAGGAGTGCCGACTGCCGTCCTCCAGCGTCAGCTTCTCGTCGCCGAACTGTGCGGTGTAGCGCGTGGCCGTCACCACCTCGGGAATCTCCTGCGCCAGCACAGGTGCGATGCCGCCCGACGTGGCGCTGTGTTGCTGCAGTTCTTCGCCCGCACGCTGGAACGTTTCTTGCAACTCATACACATGCTCCTTGTCCACGATGCAGCGGTCGTAACTGCGTTCCAACTGCACCTTGGCCAGCAACACGAGGCCCACGGTGAGACCTACGGTGAGCGAGGTAATCTTGATGAAGGCGCCTTGGCCCTTGGCAAATGGATGCATTTTATGAATGAAAAATGAAAGAGTGAATAATGAAAAATAAAAGTTACTATAAGGAGAGCGTCTCGTTCAGCATGAAAGTTACGCGCCAGCCTTCTCCTCTCCCTTGGGAGGGGTGGGTCTTTTTTACTCCGTCTTAATACTGTTCACCGGATTCTCCGTGGCGGCGCGCCAGCCTTGGATGCCGACGGTGGCGAGGGTGATGACCGAGACGGCGAGGAGGGCCAACGGGAAGAGCCACCAGTAGATGGGAGTGCGCTCGGCGAAGCTCATCAGCCACTGGTGCCCGATGTACCAGGCGAGAGGTGCGGCGAGGACGAAGGCGACGAGGATAAGTAGGACGTAGCGGCGGCTGAGCATCAGCAGGATGGCTTCCTCGGTGCTGCCGAAGACTTTGCGGATGCCAATCTCCTTGCGGCGGTACTCCGTCTCGAAGAGCGTCAGGCAGAAGACACCGATGAGGGTGATGACGAGGCAAATGATGCTGAAGAGC
>ONJJ01000029.1 GCA_900318115.1 uncultured Prevotellaceae bacterium
CCGTTATCAGAATGGCAGTCTTGGCCAGCAGGCCGATGAGCATGATGATACCCACTTGCATATAGATGTTGTTCTCCAGTTCTGCGAGATTGATGAGCATAAAGCTGCCAACCAGTCCGAATGGCACGCTCAGCATGACGGCCATAGGAATGAGCAGACTCTCGTAGAGACAGCAGAGCACGATGAATACGAGCAGCAGACTGATGGCAAACACCCAGGCTGTGGATGATGACGAAGCAGCCTCCTCACGAGCCGTACCAGTGTATTCATAGCCATAGCCCTTAGGTAGCGTAGTCGTCGACACCTCGCTTACGGCATTGATGACATCGCCCGAGGTGTAACCCTCGGCAGGCGTCAGCTCTACGCTGATACCCTGGAAGAGGTTGAAGCGGGTGATTGACTGGAGACCATAGGTCTTCTTCAGCGTGATGAGTTCAGTGATTGGCGTGTAGGCACCCTTCTCCGTGACAACCAAGATGTTGTTCAGGGCGTCTTTGTTCATGCGCAATTTGGGATCTGACTGCAGCATGACGTGATAAAGCTTTCCGAAACTGTTGAACTGTGAGGCATAGTTACCGCCGATATAGCCGTTGAGCACACTGAGCACGCTGGCAGGCTCGATACCGTAACGCTTACACAACGAGGCATTCACCGTGACGGTGTATTGCGGATAGTTCACTTCGTAAGGTGAGTATACCTCTTCTATCTCAGGTCGTGCTTCCAGCGCCTTCATGAAGTCGTCGGACACCTCCTTGAGCTTGGTAATGGAACCGCCACCATAGTCTTCAACATACAGTTCCACACTGTTACTATAGCTATAGCCGAAGACGGTAGGTAGCAGGAACACGAACATCGAACCACTCTTCACCTGATGGGTGGCAGCCTCTATACGGTCGTAGATGCTGAAGATGTCGTGGCCGTCGTCCTGACGGTCGTCCCAGTGCTTCAGGCGCCCTATCACCAGTCCAGTGTTAGGACCATCGCCACCCAGAATGTTCCAGCCGGCCACCGAACCAACACCACGCATATCGGGGTCGTTCTCCAAGATTTCTGACATTTCCTTCACCGTCTTTTGTGTCTGCGACAATGTAGAACCTGATGGTGTGGTGATATCTACAAAGACGATGCCTGTGTCCTCGTCGGGCACCAGACCAGTAGGCGTGCTATAGAGCATCCAGGCCAACAGAACAATGCTGACAGCCGTCAATGAGCCCACGAGCCAGCGATGACGGAAAAACCAGCCCAATGCCCTACTGTATTTTCCTAACAGCGCATCGAACGCTTTATTATAAGCATGACGAAAGCGTACTGACCAAGAGCCGGCAGCCTCAACACCTTCCGGGGAGCGTGGTTTCATCAACAACGCACACAGCGCCGGACAAAGCGTCAGGGCGCAGAAGGTAGAGATAGCTACTGCCACCGCCATCGTCAGACCGAACTGTCGGTAATAGGCGCCGCTGAGTCCACCCATGAAAGCTGCGGGAATAAACACACACATAAAGACAATGGTGGTAGTAATAATGGCTGTCGATATGTTGTGCATCGCTTGGTGGGTGGCTTTCTTGGCTGTTGTCGTCGGGTCTTCCAGTTTCTTCTGAACTGCCTCAACCACCACGATGGCATCATCGACCACGGTGCCGATGACCAGCACTAGTGCGAAGAGGGTGATGAGGTTGAGCGTGAAGCCTATTATATACATGAAGGCGAAGGTGCCCACGAGCGAGACGATGATGCTCACTGACGGAATGATGGTGGCACGCCAGTTCTGCAGGAACAGTAGCACCACGAGGATGACGAGCAACAGGGCCTCAAACAGTGTCTTATAGACCGCGTTCATGGAGGCATCGAGGAAGTCGTTGGTGTCTAAGAGTACCTTGAACTCCAACCCTGCCGGCAAGTGTGGTTTCAGTTCTTCCATGAGCCGATCTATCTCGTGGTTCACCTGTTGGGCGTTGGCGCCAGTGGCAGGAGTGATGATGGCTATCGTGCCATTGTGGGAGTTCACCCAACTATCGCAGGCATAGGTTACCGTACCCAATTCTACGCGAGCCACATCTTTCAGGTGCAGGTCGTTAAAGCCATCGGTCTTTAAGACAATATCCTCAAAATCTTGTGGATTTTCCAAGCGCCCCCTATATACCAATGTGTACTGGTAGGTACCCTTTGAATCCTCACCCAACGTACCGATGGCAGCTTCCACGTTTTGACCTTCCAGGGCTTTGATAATGTCTTCTGGATTCAGTTGGTACAATGCCATCATCTTCGGGTCCATCCATATACGCATGCTATAAACATTGCCCATCAACTGAATATTGCCAACACCGGCGATGCGTTGCAGGCGTGGCTGCACGTTGATATTGAAATAGTTGGTGATGAAGGCATTGTCATAGCGATTGTCGGGACACTCCAGGGCGATGATGCGCAGCATACCCTGCTCCTCCTTCTTGACCTGTACGCCCAGGTCAAGCACCTCTGAGGGCAGGTAGCCCTCGGCCTCCTCCACCAGGTTCTTGATGCGTATCTGAGCCAGGTCGGGATCCGTTCCTGAGCGGAAGGTGACACTGATGGTGGCCTGGCCGCTGCTGGTGGACGACGAAGTGATATATTCCATTCCCTCCACACCATTGATGGCCTCCTCGATGGGCGTGACGACACTTTTCATCACGGCCTCGGCACTGGCGCCGGTGTACTCCGTGCTGATGGTGACCACGGGCGGAGCCACATTGGGGAACTGCTCCACGGGCAGGTTGAGGTAGCCCACGATGCCAGCCAGCAGGATGAGCACCGAGAGGGCGCAGGCAAAAATGGGACGTGTGATGAAGAAACGACTGATCATGATGGCTCTCCTCCTTTCTCATTGTTGATTTCTGCGACTTCCATTCCGTCGGTCACGAATCCGGCTCCTTCGGCAATGATGACATCGCCCGGCTCCAGACCGCCCGTCACCACGAAGGTCTGCCCGTCGTCGTAGGGCATGACGGTAACCTCCGTCTCCACCGCCTTCCCGTCAACGACTCTGAAGACGAGATATTTGTCGTGGATATCAACAACGGCTTCCTGGGGGATGACAATGACCCCGTGCATGACGTAGGGCAGCTCCAGGTAGCCGTTGCTGCCGTTGCGGAACAATTCTGCGGGATTGAAGAAGGACGCACGGATATAGGTGGCTCCGATTTGGGATTCCACGATGGGACTGATGGCATCGATATGCCCCTCCACAGAGAGCTTTTCGCCCCAGTTGGTGTAGAGCGAGACGGCGGGAAGCTTGCCCAGGAGCTCGTCGAAGGAGCTGCTGCCGAAGTCACGCAGAAGTTCCGAAAGGGCTTCCTCCGAGAGCACGCCGTAGGCACGGATGTGGCTATTGTCGGCAGCAAGCGTCAGATAGGGCTCGCCGTTGGGATCCACAAGGTCGCCAACGCGGTGTTTCACCATACCGATGACACCGTCCACGGGACTGCTGATGGTGGTATAGCCCAGTTCGGTGCGCGCTGTAGCCAGCTCCGCCTCGGCCGTTTCCACCTGTGCGCGAGCTTCCTCCGCGGTATGGCGAGCCCTCTGCAGGTCAGACTCGCCCACCATCTTCTGACCATGGAGCTTCTCCTTGCCCTCTAAGTTCAGCTGCGCCGCAGCCAGCGCGGCACGGGCTGTGGAGACACGCGCCTTGGCGGCATCCACGGCGGCGATGTAGGGAGCCTGGTCGATGACGAACAGCGGCTGACCCTTCTTCACATGGGCGCCCTCCTGCACGTAGATCTTCATCAGCCGACCACTCACTTGCGGCCTGATGTAGATATTTTGCTCGCTCTCGATCTTCGCGGCAAAGTCACGCTTCAGCGTGATATCCTGCCGTTCCACGCGCAGGGTGCGGAAGCACTCCTTCGCAGACGACGAAGCTTCCTCGCCGCAACCCGTGCAGAGCATCGGCCAGACCAGCACTGATGCTATATATATTATAAGGTGTAATCCTCGACGCATAACTGACATTTATTTGGATCCTTTCTTTTCTGTGGAGGGGACTATGGCCATCCCTTCGGTCACCAGGCCTACATGCTCAACGACGATGACATCGCCATCTCCCAGGCCGCTGGTCACCACAAAGTGCTCATCGTCATCGGCAGCCGTGCCCTTCACCTCCGTGAACGCCGCCTTGCCCTCTACGACGCGATAGACGAAGCACTTGTCCTGAATGTGCAGGATGGCATCCTGAGGAATGACAAAGACACCATGCTTCGTGGTCGGCAGCAAGAGGTAGCCGTTGCTGCCGTTGCGGAAGAGCTCCGACGGATTCTCGAACGACGCCCGCAGGAGGACGGCTCCCGTGGAGATATCCACATCGCCGCTGACGGCATCGAGATGCCCCTTCTGCGGCAGCTCTTCGCCCCAGACGGTCTGGAGCGCCACGGCCGGCAACCGGGACATCAGTTCTGCCGAAGTGCTGCAGCCATACTCCTTCAGCAAGTCGGCTAACAACTTCTCCGACAGGCTGGTGTAGGCGTAGATATGCTTGTTGGCGGCGATGACTGCAAGAGGTATGTCCTCCGTTGGAGCCACGAGCTCGCCTTCGCTGAAGTTCATGATGCTGATAGCCCCGTCCACGGGACTGGTGACGGTGGTGTAGTCCAGGTCGGTGCGCGCGGTAGCCAGCCCCGCCTCGGCCGTCTCCAGCAGCGCCGCCGCTTCGTCCCTGGCATGGCGGGCCCTGCGCAGGTCGAACTCGCCCACCATCTGCAGGGCATATAGTTTCTCCTTGCCCTCCAGATTCACCTGTGCCGTGGAGAGCGCGGCGCGGGCTGTGGCGACACGCGCCTTGGCGGCATCCACGGCAGCGATGAAGGGAGCCTGCTCCACGACGAACAGCGGCTGACCCTTCTTCACACGGGCACCCTCCTGCACGTATAATTTCTTCAGGATTCCGGCGACGAGCGGAAAGACGTCTATGTTCTGCTGGCTCTCGATCCTTGCCGTGAACTGGCGGCACTGCGTATAGTCCTGCCGCGCCACAGTCATCGTCTTATAATGCTGCGTAGCAGAGCTGGGAGCCTGTTCGCCGCAACCGACCACCACGACCAGCAAAGCGCACCAAAGAATGTGCTTCAGGGATAATCGTATTGTCATCATCAACGACATTTTCGGGTTTATATCTTTTTATCTTAATCTTCTCTATATTACATATATCTGAAGACTGCAGTCCACCTCGATAGTTTCTTGATATTTTTATTTACTTTCGCTTGTATTTCGCTTGTATTTTTATTTCGGCTGCAAAGTAACACAAAAATCCCCTTTTATACAATTTTTTTGCGAAAAAAAAGCAGAAAGAGGACAGATACGGCCCAAAGTGCATTTACATTTTAGACACAGAGACGCAGAGTCACAGAGGATATATATAAACTCTGTGACTCCATGCCTTTGTGTCCTAAAACGAATTGACTTGCTACGTGCTAATCTTTTGTGGACAAAATAACTTCCAGCATCTTTCCAGCCAGTACTTTGCGGTCGAAGTCCGCGGCAAGACGTGCGCATCCTTGCTTACATGAAGCATAGGTTTCTGGTTGGAGCAACTGTTCCAATTTGTTGCTGAAGTCCTCTGCGTTTTCCGGTTCGAAACATAGGCCTGCACCATAGCTTTCCACGATTTCCTGGGCCTCACCTTCCACACCCATCAAAATGGGTATCTGCATTCCGGCATTCTCAAAGATTTTGGACGGGATGACTGTAGTGAACAGCGGAGATTTGCGGAGATTTATCAGACACACGTCGAGGATGCTGATGTAGCGACTCACCTCCTGCTTGGGCACCGAATCCAACATAGTGACGTTTGTGCAGTTCAGTTCCTGTTTCAACCGTAGCAGGTCGTCCTTGGTAGCTCCATTACCGATGAAGAGGAAGTGGTAGTTGTTCTTTCCTTCCATGGCTTTGGCACTGCGGAGGATAAAGTCCAGTTTGTGTGCCAATCCGTGGGTGCCAATATATCCTATGATTCGTTTCCCCTGCAGGCCGAGTTCGTTGATCAGGGCCTGGTCCTTGGGACGAGGTGTGAAGAGATCTTTATTGACTCCGTTCTTCACGACATGGATTTTTGCGGCTTCAACCCCCTTTTCGATGAGGCGTCGGCGGAAACTGTCTGTTACGACGACAATCCTGCTGGCAGCCCGATAGCATCGCATCTCCTGCCACTCGAAGTAGCGGATGAAGAGATTGTCCTTTTGCACAACGCCCACGGTCTTGATGCTTTCTGGCCAGAGGTCGCGAACTTCCATAATCCACGGCTTGCGTTTCCAAAAGGACAACGTCCGTCCGGCGAGTGCGCAGAAGAACTGAGGCGATGTGGCAACGACGACATCGGTCTTTACGAAGAGACCAGCCAGGAAGCCTGTGATGCTGAAACTGATATAGTCCAGCGTGCGCTTAAAGAACCCTTTGTTCGGAACGATGTAGGTCCAGACGCGAATAACACGGATTCCATCCATCTGTTCTTCTTGCCAAAGGCGGTTGCGGTAGCCATCGTAAACTTTTCCCTGTGGAAAATTTGGCGCGCATGTGATGACGGTGACGTCATGTCCCGCCCGTGCCCATTCGCGACAATGGTCGAAGGTACGCGAGGCGGGGGCATTGACCTCTGGGGGAAAGTTGTCGGAAAGAAACAGGATGCGCATACAGGTCAACGCTTGAAGATTCCGCAGAAGTCCAAAATCACTTTTTCGTCAGACCATTCCAACGAGCGGAAAGGTGTGTGTGCCGTCAGGAAAACGACGATGTCGGCTCGCTCATAGGCTTCGCGATAGTCTGTGAGCCGGAAATCCTTGTGTTTGTGGATGTTGGGTTCCACGACGAGCAGTTCTGCATCGTCAGCAGCCTTCCCGGTGATGGTGCGGACAATTTGCATGGAAGGGCTTTCGCGCAGGTCGTCGATATTGGGCTTGAAGGCCAGTCCCATCAGGGCTACCACGGGCTTGCGATGGTTGTCAAGTCGGAAGCGCAGGATGGTATTTTCCACCTTCGTGGCGCACCAGTCGGCCTTGCCGTTGTTGACTTCGCGTGCCGTGGCAATCATGCGGGCCTCCTCGGGGAAGGCAGCGGTGATGAAGTAGGGATCCACGGCGATGCAATGGCCCCCGACACCGCAACCAGGTTGAAGGATGTTCACCCTCGGATGCTTGTTGGCCAGCTCGATAAGTTCCCACACATTGATACCCGCACGGTCGCAGATGATGCTGAGCTCGTTGGCAAAGGCAATCTGGGAGTCGCGGCTGCTGTTCTCCGTCAATTTGCAGAGTTCTGCAGTCTTACAATTGGTGGCGTGCAGGGTGCCGGTGACGAAATGGCGGTAGAACTCCTTGGCATGTTCCGTGGAGGCTGTGTCGCGGCCGCCGATGACGCGGTCGTTGTGCACCAACTCATGAATCACGTTTCCAGGAAGGACTCGCTCGGGGCAGTAGGCGATGTGGAGCTTGCCCTTCAGTTCGGGTCGGAGGCTGAAGATGAGGTCTGCCATGAGATCTGTTGTTCCTACAGGCGAGGTGGATTCGATGACGTAGAGGTCACCTTCCTTCAAATAGGGAACGACTGCGCGTGTGGCAGCTTCGACATATGAGATGTCGGGCTGGTGGTTGTCCTTGAATGGGGTGGGGACGACGATGAAATAGGCATCAGAGACTTCCGGCTGAGTGGCAGCGTGGAAATGTCCGCTGGCCAGTACTTCGCGCAACATCTCTTCCATGCCAGGCTCGATGATGTGTAGATGTCCGGCGTTGGTCATCTCGACCACTTTCGGATTGATGTCCACGCCGAGGACTTCAACGCCGTGGCGTGCTGCTATGATGGCGGTGGGCAGGCCTATGTAGCCCAGGCCCATGAAACATGCTTTCATTCTTTCTGTTTGCTTTTCTGTCTGTTATCTTAGGGCGTCAACGATGCGTCGGCAGGCTTGGCCGTCGCCGTAGGGGTTTACGGCCTGGCTCATCTGGTGGTAGGCTTCGGCATCGTCGAGCAGCAGGGACACGGAATCCACTATCTTGTCGTAATCATTCCCTACGAGGCGTACGGTTCCGGCGCTGAGTGCTTCGGGGCGCTCCGTGGTATCTCGCATCACCAGCACGGGTTTGCCCAATCCGGGAGCCTCTTCCTGAATGCCGCCGCTGTCTGTCAGCACGAGGGTGGATTTCTCCATCAGATAGACGAACTCCAGATACTGCAGTGGCTCTATGAAGAAGAAATTGTGGGCCTTACCCCATCCCTCTGTGGTTGAGGCAGCTTTGTGCTCCAGGACTTCGTTGCCAAAAACTTCCCCAATGGGTTTGCGGACATTGGGGTTGAGGTGCATGGGATAGACAAAATCGACATCCGGGTATTTCTCCGAGAGGTCTTTCATGGCGGTGACCATGTGTATGAAGCCTTCGCCGAAATTCTCGCGGCGGTGGCCCGTGATGAGGACCAGGCGGCGGTTGTTTTCCAGTCGGTTGATGTCGTATCCAGCCTCGGCGAGGACTCTGACTTGCTGAATGGCCAGCTGCCTGTCAGCATTCAGCTTGTTTACTACGAGGTGCAGGGCGTCGATGACGGTGTTGCCCGTGACGATGATTTTCTGGTCCGCCACACCTTCGTCGAGCAGGTTCTGACGGCTGAGTGGAGTGGGGGCGAAGTCGTAGGTGGCTATGCGCCCTGTGATCTGCCGGTTCATCTCCTCGGGCCAGGGGCTGTAGATGTTATGTGTGCGCAGGCCAGCCTCGACGTGTCCCACGGGAATCTGCTGGTAGAAGGCTGCCAGTGCTGCTGCGGTGCTGGTGGTGGTGTCGCCATGCACGAGCACCACATCGGGCTGTGCTTCTTTCAGCACCTCGCGCATGCCTGTCAATACTCGAGCCGTGATATCATATAGGTCTTGGCCCGGACGCATGATGTTCAGGTCGTAATCCGGTTGAATATCAAAGATATGCAACACCTGATCCAGCATCTCGCGGTGCTGGCCGGTGACGCAGACCTGCGTCAGGAAAGTATCTGTATGTTTCTGGAACTCCTTCACGAGCGGAGCCATTTTGATGGCTTCCGGGCGAGTCCCGAAGACAAGCATGATTCGTTTCATTCGTGCATAATTCTACAGCCGAATCCACAGGTGGTCGGCCAAATTTTCGGCAAAGGTACTGCTTTTAATTGAATCAACAAAAAAAAATACGCATAAAGTGTCGAAAACCCTCGCGCACGCGATTCTTTATAATTCTATAAGAGTGTGTGTCGGCTTCTAATGCACGTCCTTCTCCTAAATATTACTCCTCTGTGTCGTTCATAGTTTAGAGAGCAATGTCTTAAGGACATTTGCAGGTTGCAGTTCTTGTGCTCTCAGGATACAGTTACTTCGCATAGCAAAGATTTCCTCTGGATGATTGGCTGCGTGGGTGAGTATTTCGGTGAGGCGGCGTATGTCATGAACTTTGAATATGAATCCTGTTTTGCCCTCGTCGATGAGCTCGCTATTTGAGCGCCAGTCGCTTGCAGCCACTGGGAGTCCTGCAGCCATGGCATCGATGATGGTTCCGGCAAAGCACTCGCCTGGATAGAAAGTTGGAAAGAGGAGAATGAAGTAGGATTGGAGTGTTGCCGTGCTTTTGTCGTAGGGAATCAATCCTTGGTAGCGAATGTATTCAGGCTGCGATTTCACCAGACCATCAAACCAGGTGGGGTCATCTATCTGTCCGTAAATATCTAACGCGAATGCTTTCCTACCCAATTTCCTGTTAGTCTCTACCACGGCTTCAATAGCCTCTGCGATACCTTTGTCTAATGACACTCTTGAGAAGGTGCAGAGTTTCAGGGGCATGGTCGTGGATGTGGGCAGGTCTTCCTTCTGGACAATGTTCAAATGTTTGCAGTTAGGCATAACAACCACGTTATGCAAGTGGCATGATTCAAGTTCTCTGCGGACGAGCTCTGTCTCGGCGTAAATGAAGTTGAATTTACTTAAAATAAATCGCATGAAAGAAGACCTGTTAGCGATGAAAGGCAGGCGCCCGCCGATGGTCACAAAATGTAGCCTTTTTCCGAAGAAGCAATTGAGAAAGACAAGGATAGGTGAGATGAGGAAAATGGCTTTATATGCAGGAGCGATGATGATGTTCCGGCTGTTGCTTAGCAGTTGGCAAATCGTGAAAGGCAGTCGAAGCAAGAATCTCCATCCTCCTGAGGTGTCGGCAAGGGTGACTTCGTCCTTCCCTATGGCACGCTGCAGTTCTTCAGCCACAATCTTGGTCTTGATGGTCTGTCCATTCAGAGTCTGCGTTCCGAATGCAAAATGTCCTAATATGGCTACGGTGTTCATCTGTTCTTCTCTTTTGTAGGTTCGTGATGTTCCTTCTCGATGATTTTCTGCCAGGCCTTGATACAGAAGGCGCTCATCTTGAATATCAGATTCTTATCGTTATCGGTCCAACGTTGCGCATAGTCTGAAAAGACGGTGTGTTGCGTCAGTTGGTACATGGCCTGCATTTGTGCGATATGTAGGCGGTGGTAGAAGGGGCTGGCAATTCGACCTCCCTCGTCGTACATACTCCAGAAACTTCGGGCGAAGTGATGTAGCTCTTTTTCGAGCGTCTGGCATGAAAGATAAAGAATCTCCTGATATCTTCCATTGTCTTGACTTACTAGCACGTAGTCGTACAGCCCCCACCATGCAAAAATCCATCCGTTCATGACTACAGGCCTGTGAGTGTATTCCATAAATATCACGCCCCGGTGGTCGTATCGTGTGGTTCCGCCATCCTCAAGAGGTAGTAACATGAAATCGATGGCAGAGTGAGCAGCTATGAGGAATCGTTCTTGCTGGGTTTCTTTGAAGACGCGCAGTAAGAGCGATGCTCCTTCGCCTTGGGCCATAGCTCCATAGGGTGCCTCAGGGTAAAGGAATGAAAAATTGTCCCATGCTCCGGACGGTAATTGGTTGGCAAGAGCCCATTCTGCACACAAAAGTACCTTGGTTAGATATTTTTGTTCTTTCGTCTGGAGGTAAAGATCGTAAGCTCCTAAACCATACTGAAAAATGTCCACGGGGAAATACACCTCAGTTCCGCCATAGCGTGGCAGCTCTTCGGTCGAAAGTAGTTCAGGTGCCTTGATTACTTTCTCTGTAAGGTCGTTGTAGTAGCCAAGAAGTTCCTGGGGATCCAGCAGTGTGCCGAGTCCCTGATGTACATGCTGAATGCTTGTTCCAGTGAGCATTCTATACCATTTCCTGATATTGCGCAGTGTCAATGCCATGTGTTGCGAGCGGCGATTCTATTTTTGTAAGGCTTTTCTGATGGCTTGTAGGTAACCGTGCCCGAATTTCTGATCCGGCTCGACGTAGTTGCCTTCGCCCCATTCGTTCCAAGCCTTTAGAAAGAGGATTCTGTGCTCTGGCTGTTTGTTTTCTATCAACAGGATGGCTTCTTCAACCGTCTTTTGGAATTTCTCTGGTGTGCTGTCAACGAGTGGATTCGTTTTTTTGCCAGCTCTCGGAGTCCTGTCCCACTGAGGGAGCAAGGTTGGGTAGACGTTCTCCCAAGCATCTTCGGGAACATAATAGTTCCTCATCGTTTGGGCGTAGTCCGCATGAAAGGACAAGGGTAGGAACGTGTTTTCGCCGATAAAGGAAAGAATTGTCCTCAATCTTCCTTTGTGCAGGCTTTCTGCACGATACAGCCCTGAGGACATCACGGCATCAAAGCCGCTGTCAAGGATCTCATGATAGATGTTGCCAGCCTGGTTAACATCCCAATAGGTCTTCTTCCCCTGCTCGTCTTGTACCGATTTGCGAACATTGTCCGTGTAGCCGACGAAGTGAATGCCCTCGATGCCGTTTGCTTTTGCCAGTGAGTTCCATAGTGCGATAAAGCGTTTCACCTCAGGGAACTTACGAGGTGCCCAGATGCCAAAGATTGGCTTGCCGTCCACTTTTAGGTAGCGTGGATCCTTGAACGCGGGTAGCAGGGAATTAAAATGGGCAATATGGTCATCGAAATCATAGTGCATCTGCATGATCATGGAGTCTTTGCGCAGGCTACTGCCTTTCTTCCATGTCTTGTTGGTCCAGTCATGGTTCGCCCAGCAGAGACAGAAGGGGAAGTCAGGTTTTCCGCTCTGCAGCACTTCCTCGAAGGGTCGCTGAAGCAGTTGCTTGCCATTCCCGAACCAATAGTGATAATAGCAGAACCCCTCGATGCCTGCTTCGCGTGCCAACTCAGCTTGCTGTTCCCTGACTTCTGGCAGACGCAGGTCGTAGAAGCCCAGGTCGGCAGGGATGCGGGGTTGGTAATGACCTCGGAAGAGGGGGCGCGCCTTCACTACGTTGTTCCATTCCGTGAAGCCTGGTCCCCACCATTCGTCGTTCTCTGGTATTGGGTGGTACTGCGGCAGATATAGTGCGATGACTCTTGCTTTCATAGTTGTGAATTATTTTTCGGTGATGTCATTTGCTTGATAACTCGTGCCGGAACTCCGGCGGCCATGCAATAAGCTGGTATATCATGTGTTACTACGCTGTTGGCTCCGATAATAGCTCCATCTCCGATAGTGACTTCAGGCATCACGCACACATTGTTTCCTAACCACACGTTGTTGCCGATAGTGGCAGGTCCCCGGGCGTGAAAGCCCGTATAGACTTGGTCGCGAAATGAGCGATACCAATTCCCTATGTTCTTTGGAATAAGGTAGGAACACAGGTTCCCAAGAGCGTATGGTGTTTTTTTAGCAAGCATGGTTCCCAAGGATTTCGTTATAGAATTGAAGCGTCTGGTTTGAGGTGGCTTCTGTAGTATAAAGCTGATTTACTACGAGGAAGGAGCGCTTGGTCATTTCCTCATAGGTGTCAGGCACAGCTGAAGATACGTCGAGTAAGAGCTTTGCCAGTTGGTCAATGGTACGGAAGCGCAAGGCAATTTCATGCCCTGATAGTTGCGCACCATTGTCTAACTGTTCCTTGGTTCCAGCCGTGTCATGTGCTATGACAAGGCATCTGTTGAACATAGCTTCGGGCATGCACAGACCAAATCCCTCGTGTCGTGAGGGAACAATGAGTGCGCGTGCGTTAGCCATCAATTGTTCAATGTCCGAACGCTCGCCCAAGAACGAAACTTTGGTTTCGAGATGGTGATCGAAGATGAAATGATGTATTCTCTTCATGAAGTCCGCTTGTGGGTTCCCACCTGCTATCTGCAGGGGGAGTAGGTCGTGACCGCTGTCTTGGCATTGAGCGTAGGCTTCGAGTAGTATATCCAGTCCCTTGGTGTATTCCAGACGTCCTGCATAGAGCAAATAGTCCCCGATTTTATGGGTGGGAGTACAGGACAGACTCGGACGGATGCCATCATATATGACCCTTGAGCGCGGCGAGTTATCAAGACCGTGATGGTGTTGGATGCCTCGCGTGATGCAAATGGAATAGGATGATTCCAGTTGCTTCCGGAAGCATTGTTTTGTAGGGAAATAGTGCATTCCAAAGTCTAAGTCAGCGTATTCGCGGATATGATAGATATGCGGGATACCCAGTTTGCCCGAAGCGTAGAAACCCAGGTCGACAACTCCTACATTGGTGTGAATGAGTTCGATGTTGCGCCGACATATTTCCCGACAAATGCGTTTTCGAGCTCGTCTGATAACATATATGCGGGCTATCAGACGTGGAATGAACATTAGCAGCTCTTTCCAGTTCCTGCAATAAGGGTAAGTATTAGAACGAAATGTTGTTGCATAGCAGTCAATCCCCTGCGAAGATAATTCCTGATAGATACCGTCCTTGTCAGGCATCACGACAAAAGGTTCTATGCCACGTTCCATCAGTCCTTGGAGCAAGGTCTTGAAGGCTTTCGTGGCACCACCAGTGGGGAGTGTTGAATGGAGGATGTAGGCAACTTTCATATTCGGGTGGGGGTGAGGAGAATAGGTTTATAGCCATGTGAGGCCAATCTTCTTTTCTTGCTTCCGTGAGTTGCGGATTTGGAATGTGTGGAATGTAAGCCAGCACATCTCCAGTAGCCAGGCCCCAGGGATGTAGGCGTGTTGTGGCAGGTCTTGTACGTAGCTCTTGTAGAGAAACTTACCCCACCTCAGACAGCATTTTCCGAAAGAAAGATTAATGTTGGTAGCTTCGAGCAGGAGGTCACGACGCAGGCGTTTGCGATTGAAAGCCTGCATGTTGCCTTGCAACTTGCGGTCATGATACATTTGTGCTTTCGGCACAAGGATGGTTCTTATCCCGTGGTATTGCAGGCGATGGTAGTAGTTGTTGTCCTCACTGTAGTGGAAAAAGAGAGGATTGAAACCTCCAATTTTGCGGATGAGGCTTGTCGGCATCAGCCAGCAGGCAGCACAGATTTCGGCACTCTCGTAGCAATCTCCCAGTTCGTGGCGGATGAGCAGGTCGTCAAGCATGGTATTTTTGGAGTCGCGTAGCGAGAAGCGAAACATCTCGTCGATGCGGGTGCCATCGCCGTTCAGATGTAAGGGTGACAACAGGGAGTCGCCATCGCTTGCGGATAGCATTCTCTCAAGAGCGTCTGATGAAATAGTGGCGTCTTGGTTGAGCAAGAGCACGTAGTCCGACTCCCGTGACAGGGCGTATCGGATACCTACATTATTAGCCTGGCCAAATCCGAGGTTGTGATCTTGCGGCAACCATACAGCTTCGGGATAGTGGGAGGGAACGTGCTCGCGGGTTCCGTCTGTGGAGTTGTTGTCTACAATCACTGGAGTGACGGGCACAGAACTCTGCCGCAGGCTCTGGAGGCAGCGGTCTATCCAGTTCCGATGCATGGCATTATAGGTGACTATGACGGCAAAGATATTCATTTCAGGACTAATTTATAGTGAGAGGCAAAGAGCAAACCTATGGCAAGCACAAAGGTCAGCGTGTTCGTGAAGTAAAAAAAACGGTAGTAGAAGATACCGAAAATCGGCACAACGGCCAACAGGAAGAGAAGTATCAGTTCGCTAATATCAAATTCTTCGCGATGACTGCGCCGTATCAGGAGCATCAGTACCAGGAAATATGAGATGGTCCAGAAAACCATGCCCAGAGGTGAGATGTCTATCATTAGATCACCTATGAAGGTGGCAAAGACGCTCATGAAGAATCCTTGTTCACCGCTGCGTTCTTCACGTCGATCCATATTTGAATCCTTGCGATAGACATAGTGATTGGTGAAGGGGAAAATGCGCTCGGTGGTCAAGTACTCGAATTTGCCTTCTTCGTAGAAATAGCAGAAATTGAGATACCCTTGGCCGCCATACTGTATGGTACGAGCACCCGATCCAGAAGAGTTCTTGACATCGAAACGGGCTTGCGAAACGGCTGTCAGGTAGACAACAGAAGCTGCAACAATAGGAACCCCGATGGCTAATAGCGTCCACTTGGCTTTCTTGGAGAGATACCTGTAGAAGAAGACAAGGCAGAAGAGCAACATCAGACCATAGAAAACGATTTCTGTGCGGTCTGCCTGCTGAATGCCTACGATAGGCATACTTAGAGAAGCAAACAGCAGAAGACCATTGAACCACCAAGCTTTCTTGCGGAAACAAATATTGTAGAAGAAAATAGGAATAGATAGTAAGGTGGAAGCGTTGAAATAATAGAAGAATCCTAAGATGAAGGGTAGCGACTCGGCTTTCAAGGCAGCAGGCGATTCCACGCCAGCATAGGCATCGCTTCGGATCTTGCCCAAATCGCCTTGCAAGATGTCCAATGTGGAGTCTGCTACCAAATAAAGGTTCAGGAAGGATAGGGCAATGAACATCCACGAAAGCAGGTCTACGGCCCAGGGGGCATTGATAGTAATCTTCTTGATGTCCTTGCCATAGATAAGTGAGAATGGCAGTAATGTGATACTGATGCAGGCACAATAAAGGAAGGTGGGAATGACTCCGTAGTGGCCGTTGTCGTTGTCATACAGGATACCGCCCTCTCCCAAAAGTTCAGATACAACGATGACTATGGCAAGAAGCGATGTCAGCGCGTAAAGGGCTGACATATAGACACAAATGTCCACACTGCCATGCTTGTGCCACCAGTAGCCCGTGAGGAAGCTGAAAAAGATAAAAGGTATCAGTATCATGGGGCGGTCGTTTTTTTGAAAAGTTGTTTGAAGTGAATCAGGTCACTCCATCCCCAGATCAGAGTTCGAGTCTGCTGGACAAAGATGTGACGGAAAGCAGGGATGAATGCATCGGCAACATAGCCGGCAGCGATGTTGCTCATGATAGCAACAGCGGCAGCAGCCATTATCCCGAAACGGGGTAAAAGCAGATAGTTCAGGACTATACAGACCAGGCAACCGAAAGCATCGCGCAAGATAGCCCAACGCTGTAGTCCCTCGATGACGAGCATACTGCCAGCGGCACTGGAGAGCGCCACGCTGGGAGCCTTAAAAGCCAGAACCTGCAGAACGGCAACGGCCGGTAGGTATTTGGAGCCGAATGTGCAGAGAACGACCCAATAGGCTAAGGCCGACAGCATGGCAGCGAGTAGCATAGATAGCCAGAAAGAGGTGTTCATGAATAATTGGGCTTTCTGGCGATAGGCTTTCTCGTCCTCTTTGCGGATGGCTACGAGCACAGGGCTGATGGTCTGGGAAAGCATCATAGGGACAAAAATCAGGATCTCAACAAACTTTGCAGCTGTGGAGAAGTATCCCACTGAGGTCTTGTCAATCATAGAGCCTATCATCACTTGGTCAATACGTTGGTAGATAATGACTGAGGCATTGGTCAGCAGGAGGGGAAACCCCTCGCGGAGAAGGAAGCGGGCGTATGCGGAGTCAAAAGACCAGTCGCGAAGGCGTCCTACCTGAGTGCGATAGGCGGTGATATAGCCTCCCGAAAGCAGACAGAAGTCGAAGGCCGAAGCTGCCACGAACCACAAGAGCGGGGCATGGAACCACAGCAGGGTCAGTTTGATGCAGATGCCGACGAGTGTGCGAAGAATCTCGGATTTCACCACATACTCGTTTTGGACAATGGCCAGGAAATAGTTCCTGATGACGGTGAATGTGTTGCAAAGGATGGAAAAGGAATAGATAGCGATCAACACTATTGTTTCCGTGTCGCTCGTGAAATAGAAGGCGGTGGCGATGGTAAGTGCAATGACAACCAGAGCCATGGATAGACGGATAACGAATGCAGTGCCGATAATTTGGGTGTATGGAATGTCCCCCTTGGCTTCCTCACGGACTTCGATACTGTCGAGTCCGAAAGTGGAGAATACCTGGAAGAGAAAGACGTAGCTGATGACATAATTCATCAGACCATATTGCTTAGGGCCAAGGTAGCGGGCAATAAGAATTCCCACGAACAGCCCTCCCAAGAGAGTGACCAGCTTACCCAATACAGCCCAGAAAAGATTACCGATAATCTTCTCGCGAGTCGGTGACAGGTGCATTTTCTTTATAAGATGGTCAACAATGGTCATGAATCGGAAGAACTATTTGAACTGTTGAAGGAGTGAGGTCCTCATGAAAAAGAGGAGCATCAGGGTGAATGTGAGCGAGGCCGTGAGCAGTACGTAAACAAGCCGTTTAGGGCCATCAGGTTCAGAGGGGATGGCAGCCTCTTGGACAGAAGTGAACAATGATGTGGGTTCTGAGAGCCTGCTGATGGAATAGTTTAGGTGGGTGCGTATGGCGTTGAGCATGGTTTCTTCCTGCATCATCTTCAGTCTCAAGTGGTTCTCCCAAGTATGTGATAGGGGGCGAGAGGCGAAGGCATGTGGTTGGGAATAATTGTTGAATTCTCTGGCGGCAGCTTGGTAACGGTCATCAGCACTGGCAACAAGTTTCTTGTAGAAAGAAATCTGTTCTGCCATTTTCTTTCTTCTGTAAACTTCTACGAACCTTTGTAAACATTTGCGAACAGCCACCGCCATAGTGGCGCACACGTAGGGATCCTGGTCGATGACCGACACGGTGACGAGGTTCTTGTTGGTGTTGGCCCGGCAGAGAATGTGTTTTGCTGCACTCTCGAAGACGGCTTCTTGCTGAGGTGTCAATCGGGTGGGGTCTATGTCACTGATGTCTGTTGTCTGTGAAGGCGCGTCCCATGTCGTCAGCCATGAGTATGCTTCCTGCCACCACATTTTTTGCGGGTTGTTCAAGAGATAGCTATAGTAGGTCATCGTATCTCCTGGCTCTGTTGTAATTCTGGACTGCATGACTTCTGCGAGAAATTCATGAGACTCCAGCAATATAAAATAGTGCGGTGGGAAGAATGCATCAGTGTTCAGACTCAGTTTACCGGTGTCAAATCCTTGACTGAGTCCCACAGTTCGTAGGCCCTCCGCAATCGTGGAACTCTCTTCTTCATATCCGACAATGTCATCGCTTCGGTAGTAGCTCGGAATAGACAACATCAACAGCAAAACCACGAGACTGGCAATAGACACGCCAATAGATAGCTGCTTACGATGGGCATTCATCGTTGAGAAGAGCAATCGTAGGGTGATATCGTTGTCGTGGTTGTCCATAACTCGCTATTCTGTGTCCAGTCCGATCTCTTTAAATATGCTATTACGAATCAACCAAAGATAGGTCCCGAAGAGGGACAGGATGAGCATAAATGCCACGAAAATCATGCGCTTCGGACCTGCAGGTTTGGTGGGAACTGAGGCACTTTGGAGTACGGTGAAAGCGGGAGTCCGTTCTTGAATTTTTCCCAAAGCTGTTTGCTGCTGTTGGCGTAGGGCTATCAAGGAAGTCAGTTTTGCCTGCATGTCGGCTTCCAGTTCGTCGCGGCGGGTGACATAGGACTGACGTAGAGTGCTGCCGGTGTGTAAGTCTGCATATTTTCCATAAGCCTGGATGGCTTTCTCGTAGTCTTCCTGTGCGGAGTCACACAACCGAGAATAGTATTCAGCGTCAATGCGCGCCTTGTTCGTGCGGTAGTTGGTGATGAATTCCTGCAGATGGGATTTCGTGGAGTCGGCAAGCATAGCGCAGATGACGGGGTCTTGGTCTTGTACCGTGATGCTGATGACTCCCGTCTTTTTATCTACTGCGCATTTGATGTTTGACTTAACGGCCTCAACGATGGCGTCCTCAGACTCTGAAAGCATAAAAGGATTTAGCCCTGTGGGTGATTCGCCATTTCCGATGTTTGGAAGTTTACGCTCCTTCTTTTTGGGCTTAAGGAATTGCTTAATCTCGTGGATAATGGGTGCCCACGGCGTGTGCTTCTGATAATGAGCCAAGTAGTCGAAATAGTCTGTTCGGATGTCTGGTTCTTCTAAATCAAGTTGAATCCCGAGCAAGCCGACAATGAAGTTGTTGGACTTGAAAAGGTCGGGGTACAATTCTGGGGAAATGGCATCAGAACTTTGGCCGGCATCAAGATTGAAACCAAAGGTTGAAGCAATAGACGATAGTGAGTTCAGTGTTCCTGATGATTCCGTCTCTGGAGCCAGAAGTACTTCGGCACGGTAGTAACGGGGAAAGCAAAGAATATAGGCGCAAGCCAATACAAAGACAATAGCTGCATTGATGGCAAATCGTCTCTTGTTCTTCCTTACGACTTCGAAAATATGGCTGATTTTAATTGCTTCCATAAGCTATAAGGGGATTGTCATTTGGGCTACTTCAGCAGGTTGATGAGGGCCACCACCATCGTGGTGAGTGATGCGGCGGAGGTGCCGAGCACGGAGATCTCGGCGGTGGACATGCCTTCCTTCTTCGGCTTGGTGGGCACCACGATTTCGCATCCGGGCTGTATCTCGTCCTTGCTGGCGTGTCGTCCCAGTTTGCTCGTGGCTCCGTTCATGTAGATGGCATAGGTCTTGGACTTGTGCGCCTTGTTGCCGTAGCCGCCGGCGTTCTTGATGTAGTAGCTGAGTCCCTTGCCTTCCTTGTAGTTCACGCTGATGGGGTACATGACTTCGCCGGAGATCTTCACGGTGTTGGAGAACTGGGGCACGATGAGCTGGTCGTTGGCGCGCAGCAGTACGTCAGCAGGTTCGCCGGGATGTGCGAGGGCTTCTTCGAGGTCAATGGCCACGGGGTAGTTGTAGCCGATGTTCATTTTCAGGTCCAGCAGGGAGTCTGCCAAGTGGCGGTCGTAGTTCTTGTCGGATTCCAGTGCCTGCTCATAGAGTGCAATCTGCGAGGTGCGGAGGGAGGTCTCCTGCTGCTCGCGTTCCTCGGCGGTCATCTGGCGAATGAGGCGAGCGCCCTTGGAGTAGGCCAGCTCACTGAGGCCTCCGGCCATCTTGACGAGGTCGCTCAGGCGAAACTCCTTGCTGGTCATGGCGTACTCGCCCTCGAAGTTCACGGAACCGGTGATCCTCACGTTCTGCTGTTCTGCGTAGATGGGGCTCTTGCGCACCTGCACTTCGTCGAAGGGAAGCAGGGCGAAGAGGGTGTCTTCCACCAGGAAGCCGTGGTCGAGATTGAAGGAATAGACTTGTGCAATCTCCTTTGAGGCAGATTTGGCTCCGGGCTGGTAGTAGCGGCGGAAGACGTCGATCTTGGCTGTGGAGGCAGCGCGGGTGAGGCCTCCGGCCAGCAGAATGAGGTCTTGGATGGTGGTGTTCTCGGCGTACTGGTAGGTTCCGGGGTAGTTCACCTCGCCGTTGATGCGCAGGGTCTGCTCGCCCGTGAGGTCGGTCTTGCTGGGGATGAAGAGCACGTCGTTCTTCTTCAGGGGAACGTCAGCAACGCTGCCGTCCATGATGCCCTTGATGTCCACGCTGATCATCTCCAGCGTGAGGTCTTCTTTCTCTCGGTGCATGACGGCTCGTTCCGTGAAGGCGTCTTCGCGCAGCCCTTCGGCGGCCAAGAGCAGTTCACGCACGCTCTGCACCTTGCCGTTCATCTGGAACATACCCGGGTGCATAACGGCACCGCGGATCTCCACCATGTTGCTGAATCGGGGGATGACGCTGTCCACGTACAGCGAGTCGCCGTCGGCCAGCGTGAAGCCGTTCATCTCGAACTCCTCGATGGTGTGGATGCTGTATTCCTGTCCGGCCTTGCGCACGAGACGTACGTTCTTCGTGTAGGCATCGCCCGTGAATCCTCCGGCAAAGGCCAGCACGCGCTGCACGCTCTCGTTCGGCTTCATCTCGTAGAACATGGGTCGCTTGACCTTTCCGCGGACTTCCACCAGGCAGTCGTAGGTGCCGACGATGATGACGTCGTTGTCCTGCAGGCGCACGTTGCCGGCGAGGGTGCCGTTCATCAGGTAGTCATAGACGTCGATGCGTGCCAGCAGCTTTCCGCTGCGATAGACCTTGATGTCGCGCAGTGTACCTACTTCGCTGATGCCTCCTGCGAGGTAGAGGGCGTTGAAGGCGGTGGCCAGGCTGCTGATGGAGTAGCTGCCGGGCATGACGACTTCGCCCAGCACCTGCACCTGTATGGTGCGTGTCTCGCCCACGCTGAGCGAGACGTGGCAGTCGGCGTAGTATTGCCCGAGCTTGGCTTTCAGCCGGCTGGTGGCTTCGCTGACGCTGAGTCCTCCGAGCTTGATGGGTCCCACGCCCTCGATGGTCACCGTCCCGTCGGGCGAGATAGTGCTCTCGAAGCTCTCCTGCGAGGCTCCCCAGATGTCGATGATGACGACGTCGCCGGCTCCTAAGTGGTAGTTGGCGGGTGTGGCCATGTTCATATTGGGCTCGAAGCTGAGGTTAGGCTGATTAAAGATGTTGCGTCCCCAGACCTGCTGGTCCTTGGGGATGAGGCTGCTGTAGTAATCCAGTGAGTCGAGGTCGAAGTAGTTGGACTCTTCCTCTATCATCTGTTGGCGCTGTTCGCGCGTCATGTAGCGCCATTCCTGCTCTTCGCGCTGCGAGCGGATCATGTAGTTCTGCCGCTTCTGGCGCTCGTCCTGGGTCTGCTCGCGCTGGGTGCGCAGGCGGTTGGTGCCTTGGCGCTGCTGGTTGCGGCCTGTGAGGTCCTTGGCTCCGAGGTTCTTCTGCTCGGCTTCGACTTTCTTCTGCACGCGCCGCAGCTGTTCGATGGTGACGCCTCGTTGAGTGAGGTTGCGCACAATGATTTGTTTGTCAGTACCTTTCTCCTTCTCCTGAAGGATGTAGTTGATGATCTGGTCATCAGTCATGGATTGAGCCATCGAGGGCAGGTTGATGGCGAACGTCGCGAGGACAATGAGGAGTAGTATTTTCTTCATGTCAAATGTGGAATGTCAGGTATTGAATGTGAAATGTGGAATGTCTCATATTGAATGTCGGATGATGAGTGTCAGAACTTCTTTCCCACGAGCACGTATTTCAAGGTGGTCAGCAGGATTCTGGCATCCAGCAGGAGTGAGCGCCGCTGCAGGTAGTCGAGGTCCATCTGCAGTCGGATGAGCATCTTCTCCATCGTGTCCGTGTAGCCATTGTGAATGGTGGCCATGGATGTGGCACCGGGCCGCATGAGGTAGATGTATCTGTAGTCGCTGTTGCGCTGCATGATCTGGTCGATGAAGTACTTCCGTTCCGGGCGGGGCCCTACGAAACTCATCTCACCGATGAGTATGTTCCAGAGTTGTGGCAGTTCATCGAGGTGGTGTTCGCGCAGAAATCCTCCCACGGGTGTGAGATGTTCGTCGTCTTTCTGTGCCAGCATGGGGATTCCGTCTTCCTCGGTATCTGCGGTCATGGTTCGGAACTTCAAGATCTGGAATGGTTTTCCTCCGCGTCCGATGCGCTCCTGCCGGAAGAGGATGGGACCGCTGGATTTCACTTTCAGCGCTATGGCGATGATGAGGAATAGGGGTGACAGCAGAACGAGGCTCACCAATGCTGCCAGGCAGTCAAAGACACGCTTGACTGCCCGCTGCACAGAGCCCATGCCATCAGTTATTTCGGTATCTACGGTGGCTTGTTGAATCATATTTTTGAGTGCTTGCGCACGTACTATAACTATATATATAAACTCCGGAAACGCAATTTTATTGCAAAGGAACAAGAAAAAATTCATTCGTGCAAGTATTTTGACAAGAAAAGTCTTTTTCGGGCTCGGAAGCACATTTTATTGCTAAAAAGTTTGCAGTTCCGAAAAAATGACGTACCTTTGCACCCGCAAAAGAAGCACACTCACCGGGGCTGACATGGATTTGACAGCAGGATGAGACGTTGTGTAAGCACGCAGAGAGTCGTTGATCGCTCTCTTTAATCCATGGTCTTCAACAATTATCTGGCGAAAACACTTACGCTCTCGCTGCTTGATTGAAGTATAGTAGATCAGCTTATCTCGGCACCAGGTGCTGAGACGGGACATCACTCAGAGGCTACCTCGCCCCAAAGCGCTCTGGCTCAGTGGTGCAGCTAAATTGGGGATAGCCGTGCGCGGCCTCGCGCGTACGGTGAAACTTTAGAGGATAAGGTGCCGGTCGGTGGCCCAGGTCTTGCCGACACTCGAAAACCTCAGTCTGGGATAAGCGTGTAGAAAGCACAGGGTGTCCCTGTTTGGACGAGGGTTCAATTCCCTCCAGCTCCACTTCGCGAAGCTGTGGTCATTCCTCACGCGCTTTGCGTCGGTTGCTGCGATTAGGTAAACCTATCTTGCACCCTCTGAGCGCTGAGAAGTCTGCTCTGATGAGAACACTCAGTTCTCATCTGCGCAGCCACCCTCCAGCTCCACTAAAATTAAAATTATATGAACACAAACGAGAAATTTGTCATTACCATCAATCGGGAATTGGGTAGCGGTGGCCGTACCGTAGGACGGCAACTGGCCCAAAGACTCGGAGTAGAATTCTACGACAAGGCAGTCATCAAGGGGCTGCAGGAGAAGTACGGACTCAGCGTCAAGGAAATTGAACGGGCCAAGGGCAACGACCACGGATGGTGGTCGGAATTCAAGCGGCTCGTCAACTTCGGAGGCTACGCTTCCACCGAGTCTTACTATGCACCCCAACTGGGCTACCACGAACTGCTGGATGCCAAGACCGTCTTCCGCGACGAGAAGGAAATCCTGCAGGCCATAGCCGCAGATGAGTCCTGCATCATTGCGGGACGCAGCGCCTTCCACGTCTTCCGTGATCACCCCAATCATCTCAGCATCCTCATCCAGGCCTCCATGCCACACCGCATCGAACGTGTGATGCGCAAGCAGAACATGAGCGAGGCCGAGGCTATCAAGACCATCGAAACCGTGGATCAGATGCGGGAGAACTACGTCAAGGAATGTACGAAGACATCGCGTTACGATACCCGAAACTATCACCTTGTCATTTCTATGGACAACCTCAGCGAGGACGATGCCATAGACCTGATTTTGGATTACATCGCCCGGACGGCAAAGTAAGGTATTCAAGTTTCACTTGCAGCTAAACGGACAGTAAGATCCATAGACCTTATTCATAATTATATTATAGGTATTGAAGACTATGAATTCAAAGAAACTTTGGTTGATGGTGGTTACAGCCATCGTCGCTATTTGTGCCACCATGGTTGTCATGGAGGCTTGCGAGAAAGCTAATGCAAAGGAGGACGAACCCGCCGCAACGGAGGTGCAGTCCACAGAACTCATCCGTACGAGCAAGAGCTGGGACGGTGTTGAACTGCCCGACTACCTGCAGGGACGTCCTGAACTGGTGGCCGTGAAGTACGTATTCCCCGCAGGAAAGAAACTGGGATGGCACCACCACCCGGTGATGAACTATGGTGTGCTGGTGCAGGGCGAACTGACCATCATCGGTCAGAACGGTCAGACGAAGGTGGTGCACGAAGGTGAGGCTGTGGTGGAAATGGTGAATACCATTCATCATGGCGAGAACCGCGGCTCCAAGCCCGTCATCCTCTATATGTTCTATCTCGCACAGAAGGATATGCCGCTGGCTGTGCAGCACCCCGAAATCCCGCTCGAATAAAAGCCCTCCACTAACTCCCCCCCAGGGGGGAGGACTCGGAGAGGTTTGCAAAGTAATCCGCGTAGTCCGTGGTCATTAATAAGATCACGGACTACGCGGTTCTTTTTATTTCCACGTTTGTGGGGCTATCTGACGTTGACCACGCGGCCCTGGTGGATATAAAGTCCTGGGCGTGTGGGCTTTTCGCTGAAGCGGCGCCCGTCGAGGGTGTACCAATGGGATGATTGGGACAGGGGAGAGGTGGGGGCAACATCGCGGATGGAGGTGGAGATGTTGTCCTCGAATTGGAATGATGCCAGGCCGGCGGTGTTGATAATCATTTGAGTGATGGGCTTGGACATCAGGCGTTGTCCGTCGGCGTTGGGATGGTTCAGCAGGGCTGCAGGCTCGGAGGTGTTGGTGAGCTCGCGGTTGAGCTTGAGGATGCTGTCGTTCTGGGTGTTCCAGAGGATATAGGGATAAGCCCAGTCCTTGGAATCTTTGGATTCGAAACTGTTGGCGTGGAAGAGCTCATAGCGCTTTAGCACTGTACTGTTGACGGGCTGTATGGTCGATGTCCAGAGAGTTTCCTCAAAGTCCACATGGAAGATGAGCAAGCCTTGCCCGGGGAGGTCGCCGTCCCAACCTCGCTGCTGACGGTTCTCAATGATGTAGTATTCATCCTTGAATCCGTTGTTGCGGATGAGGTAAGCACAAGGTTCGTCCGACAAGGGTGGAATGTTGGTGAAGTGGCCGGATTCGGTGAGTTCGATGGGCGAGAGCCACCCCATCAGCCAGCGCTCGTGGGCGGAGTAGCCGCAGGGCCGGAATCCCTTGCCGTTGTAGAGCCCGTAGTCCATAATGTCCCATTCGCCCACGACGAGGTTGGAATCGTAGTAGTAGTCTGGAAACCCGAAGCAGTGGGAGTACTCGTGGCAGATGGTGCCGAAGGAGGTCTCGACGTTAGGGACCTGGATGATTTCCTGGACGCAGCAGTAGCTGTCAATGCTGTAAACCTGGGTGCCCTGGACCATGGTGCGGCAGTCGCGATAGTCACCTGGAACTTCGGTCTGCAAGTCGAGGTGCTGGCTGAGCCACCACTGATGGGGCCAGATGGAACTGTCGTCGCCTCCGGCATTCATGCCCTTGCCGGCGTAGATGATGAGCAACTGGTTGACAAAGGTGTCGCCGTCCCAGTCATAGGGACTCCAGTCGATGCCTTGTTGCTGGAGCGCATCGATGATGTCATCGACCATGTACTGCGAGTTTTCGTCATCGTAGAGGGTGCTGCGATACTTGTGGCGTTTGCCGGGCAACTTCAGCATGACTAGGTCGAAGCGGAGGTCTAATTTTCCGTAGCTCTGGGCTTGGAAATAGTCGTGGATAGAGCCAATATAAGGTGCTTCGCTGAGGTGCTCCGCGTTGAAGATGCGATCCCACTTGGCCATCGTCGTGGCGTCGTCGTCCTGAAAGTCCAGGTCCTGGAACGATGCGAGCACGACGAGTTGATGGCGTGTGCCAATAAAGGTGTTCGTGCCGCGTTGCATAACGGGTGCATGCCTCAGGGAGGACTGGGGGCGGGGGGTGCCTGTCCGGCAGCTGCGCCGACGGATGGAATCGGTGGCCTGAACGTCCTGTGCAAGGGCGGCAGTCAACAGTGCCACCATGAAAATTATCTTCCGGACGATACTTCTTGTGTCCCTTGGTTGTGTGGTCATTTTCTGCGAGTCTTAGATTTTGGCTGCAAATATACAAAAACTTACGCAAAAAATCCCCTATTTACTCAAAAAAGCGTCCTCGGGGACCAATTCGGCAGGTCTTTGTACTGCTTAGTGCGCTCCATAGACCTCGATATCGCCGATACGGACGAATCCGTCGGCCCCGCCTTGAGTGACGGTCACACGTAGGTAGCGGGCCTTGATGGGGGGGATGGTGACATCGGTCACGGGGAGGGTGTTGCGTGTGTAGGTGCCTCCGTTGGTCCATGTCTCTCCGTCGAGGCTCGTCTCGACAATGAAGTCGCGGTTGTTGAGTTCGGCTTCCAGTCCGCCAGCCTCGGCGTGGCGCAGGACGTAGCGGCTGATGTCATACGGCTCCTTGAAGTCGAGCTGCACCCAGGCGGCATCGTCGGCGGCTCGGGAGACCCACATATAGCCCTCGGAGGGGGTGCCGTTGGCGGCGTACTTTACGCTGGTGCGGGTGGGTGAGGAGGTAATCTGCATATCCTGCAGCAGGGTGAGGTTGAAGGGCAGGTGGTGGGCTTCGTTGTAGTAGCTGAACCAGTGGTCGGCACGGACGATGGAAACGTTGTCGGGGGAGAGCGTGTTGAGGCGGTCCTTCAGAGCCACGAGTTTGTCGGGACCGGCATCCCAGACGGTGGCCTGCCCGGTGACGAACATAGGTTCGGAGGCTTTGAAGTTCTTGATGTCGCGGTTGAAGAAATCGGAGATGACGTCCACGCCGCTGGCGTAGCAGGGGTACTGCACGGCAATGGGGAGCCACTGTGCCTGCACCTTGGTGGTGAGTCGCCCGCTCTGGCGTTCCCAGTCGTTGATGGTGAGGCCATAGAGGTAGGGGCAGTTGTCAGCGTAGGCGTTGCGCTGCGAGTTGCTGATGTCATCCCAGATGGTGATCACGCGCAGACCGGTCTTTTCGAGGTAGCGCTGGGTGAGTTGGGTGTAGGGGGTGATAGTCTTGGTGGACGTGGAAGGGGCGTAGTAGCGGGCATTGTGCGCATCGTAGGGCATGGCGTAGCCCACTCCGGAGGGTCCGCTGACGAAGCAGTCGTTGGTGGATGCCTTGCCGTAGTAGTGGTTGAGCATGGCTGGCGAGAAGTCTGCCAGGGCGGGGCTGATGGTCCAGTTCAAGGGCATCTGTCCGCGGCCGCCCTGCTCGAAGATCTTGGCCATGGCGTGCTGGCAGTACTGGATATTGTCGCCGTCGCTGATGTACACGGCAGCGTAGATTTTGTTTTCCAGTTTGGGGCGCTTGGGCACGGGGGCGATTCTGACGTTCTTGTTGACAGCGCTATAGACGGTGGTGTTCTCGAAGAAGTCTGCGGGTATGGTGGAAAGGCCGTACTTGGTAGCTTCGCCCACTCCGGAACGTTCCTCGGGGTACCAGCCCAGCACGATGTCCCTGCCGGGAGTCATGTCCTTGAGGAATTTGTCGAGCAGCTGGCGCTCGCTGGCGTTGCGGGGATCGAGCCACACACAGGCCGAGCCGCAGGCAGCGCCGATATCGTGGACATAAGGGATATTGGGCCGTTCGCTGATGAGCAGGCGGTGGTTGCAGCGGTCCCAATAGTTGTCGTAGAGGTATTTGTAAACGGCCACAGTGGTGTTCTGCGTCAGGGGTGTCAGGTCTTCGATGACGGGAAAGTCCAATCCGTTGGAGATGAGTTTGGAGCGAATCTCAGCCGTGACGGGTAGCAGGCGGTCCAGTCCGGCGATAGTCACGGCGAGGTTGGCATAGTGGCTGCTGAGCTGGTTGCTGTAAAGCACCAGTCCCCGGATTTCTTCCCTGAAGAGCTTGACCAGGTCGTAGGGTTTGGAGGAGGCGACGGCTGCAGTGCGCAGGCTGTGAGCCGTGGGCCAGGTGCTCTGGGGCTCCTCGTTGTGGTTGTAGAGGAGTATGCGTGGCTGAGTGCGGTTGACGATGCCCTGCAGGGCGCAGAACATCACGCGCTCGTCGTCGCTGAGTCTGGCGGTGTTCATGTCCAAGGTGCGGACGGTCGCGGGTGGTAGGAAATGGGGCAGCAGACGATCTTCGGGCCAACATAGGTCGCCTGCCTCGAGGATGCGCTGGCCATTGCTGTTAAGGTTATAGACAGTGTCCACGAAGGTGATTTTCTCCAGTTCGCTCACTTCGGTGCGGATTTCAGCGCCGTTGGTGAGCCGCATGATCATTGTGGTGGGTTGCTGGGCCAAGAGCTGTGTCGTGGTCAAGAGGACGGTGCCCAGTAGGAGTATCTTTTTCATTTGGCAGAGTGGTCTGAAGGTTGGTGTGAAGTTATAAGCGGATTTTGGTGGAGAAGGTGCCCACCTTGACAATGAATACGCCCGGGCCCAATGTGGAGCGGCTCAGGCGCAACTGCCCGCCCCGGACGGGTGGGGTGGGGAGCATACGGCCATCGAGTGAATAGACGTGCGGCGTGGTGCCCAGAGGAATATTCCGGAGCAGCGCACCGCCCTCCTGCAGCACACAGGCGAAACCTTGGGGGGCGCTGACGGAGGTGATGTCGGTGCCCTTGTTGAAAAGGATTTCTGCGATGTCGGTAATCTCAAATTGCATGGTATCACCCGACTGAGGCTTCACGGTGAGTTTGCCGCTGGTGAGTGTCACCACGGGCGTGGTCTCGAAAAGCACCGCTACCGTCTGGCCGCCGAGGGTATTCACCTGAAAACCTTGTTCGGCTGCATCGATGGCGAGGAACGTGATCTGCTTCACGTCGGCCACGCGGGTAGCGCTGACGGTGCCGTCCTTCTTCTGGACTTTCATGACTTTTTCTTGCGCCTGTGTCATCAGGGCACCTGAGAGCAGGGTTGCTAAGACAAATAATTTTTTCATAATCTTGATGGGCTATCTTTTTGTGGTTCTTTAGGCATGTCCTCTATTAGATTGTCATTTATATGGGATGTGCAGTAGTTCACTGGCGATGATGAATCCGTTTACTTCATGAGGAAGGGTTGGAGCTCGCGGGCCATGACTTTGTCGTAGCCGTAGCGGTCTGGGTAGGTCTCCACGGTCCCGGTGGCGGGGTTGGGGTAGGCTGTGAAGTAGGTGATGCAGACGGGCACTCGGGGTGTTACCTCGTGGTAGGAGATGAGTCGCAGTGGCTGCGGCGGTGTGTAGGTGGGGTCCTCGCGTTGGCGCTGCTTCAGTTTCAGGAGGTATTTGCGTCCGCGGTCGGATTCTGGCGGGAGATCCATGGAGAGACGCAGGCGGTCGAGGGTCCAGTCGTCTGCCTCTGGCAGCAGAAAAGCGGCGAGGTCGAAGGGTCGCTGGACGCGGATGCAACCATGGGAAAGGGTGCGTCGCTCGCGCTGGAAGGCGCTGGGGTTGTTGGTGTCGTGGAGGTAAATGGCAAAGTCGTTGGGGAAGCGGAAGACGATGCGTCCGAGGCTGTTGCCTCGACCGCTGTGCTGTCCCACGCGCAGGCTGCCGCTTCGCAGTTGTTCGGCGGTGACGCGGCGGGGTGCGAGGGTATCGCCGGTGGAGCGTTGGACAATGTAGTAGCGATTGCGGGCGAAGTAGGCAGAGTCGCCAGCGTGGCGGGTGAGCTCGTTGCGGACAATGTTCTGGGGCACAATCCAGTCGGGGTTGACCTGCATGTGGCTGATGGAGCTTTGGAGCAGGGGTGTCTTGGTGAGGACGCTGCCGCAGCAGATGCGCATAGTCATCACGGAGTCGGGCGCGATGGCCCATAGCTGCTGGGCAGGGATATTCACAAAGATGCGGCGTCCCTCTGTGGCGGGCTGGGGCATCTGCCAGCGCAGGCGTTCGAGGTTGATGGCGAGGGTACGACGTTCTTCGGGATCCTTGGCTTGTTCGAGTTTCTGGCTGAGGGTCTGGTAGATAGAACCTGTGGGAATCGACTGCCGGAGGTAGTCCATACGCAGGCTGGGAGCTGTGAGGTTACCCAGCGAGGCATCATAGTCGGGGGCTTGCGGGTCGTAGTCGAAGAGGCGTGCGTAGTCAGGACTTCCCACCTTGTAGTCGAGGCGGTTGAAAAGTCGTGCGGGGCGCAGGAAACCGAAGCGAAGTCCTGTGGTGTAGCGGAGATACGCCCGGGAGAGGTGGTAATCTAATCTGGGCAGGAGTTCGTTGATGTCCACTCCAAGGGAGTCGAAGGCGAGCCGATGTACAATTTCGAGGTCGCGGGCTATCTGGGGAACGAAGAAGGCCGCGCTGTCCAGTCCCTGGCGCGGCAGTTGAAGGCGCAGGTGAGAAAGGAGAGAATCCGCGTCGGGTGAGACCCCCATGCGCGAAGACCAAAGAAACGCGGGCGGGTCGGAGGGGTGGTCTGCGAGGATTTGTTGATAGTGCTGACGCACGGTCTGGTCTGCCCGCCAGTGGGAGGTGTCGGCCTGGAGCACTTGCTGCAGGCTATGGCGCAGCTGCAGGGTGTCGAGCCTATAGACATAAGTGCCGAAAGCAGAGCGGTCGGCCTCATCGGCCTGCTTCAAGTCGGCGCAGGCACCGAGGAGCAGCAGGAACGATAGAAGGCAGAGGCTTATGCATTGTTGTTGGCGGAACCGGAACATGGCGTGGCGGATGAGGGAGGATGGGATTAAGGAACAATCATCTTGCGGCTACGGCCATTGGTGAAACGCACGACGTAAATGCCAGAGCGCAGGGAGGCCGTGTCGGTGCCTGCGAAGACACCAGAGAGCGAATAGATGGCCTGAATCTTTCCGTCGAGGGGCTGGCTGGCGAAATCCTTATCCTCCAGAATGCCTGTCTGGACACCCTCATCGGTGCCGATGGCGAGGTCGTAGGTGCGCAGGGAGTTCGGTGTACCGATCGTGGGGCGTTGCATGAGGTAGAAGGTGTTGGCCCCATCAGGGTAGCGTCCCACGGACTGGTCGCCAGCGTGAGCCTGGTAGGTGAGGGCGTCGGCGAAGGTGGATAGCTCGGGGTGCTGGCGGAAGTATTCCTGGTTGGCAGCCACGAATTCGTCGGAGGAGCTGATGAGCACCACGGAACCGTCGGTGTTCGAGAGCTTGAAGGGAGTGTGGAGCTGGCTCTTGTCCTCGAGTTTATCGGCCCAGAGGACAAGGTGACCATGGGCGGGCACAATGGTGTTAAGTGGCGAGGTGGTGGGAATCTGGTACTTGAAGGGTTGACTGAGGTCGTCGCTGACGTAGAGTCCGGCCACGTTTAGGTCGGCGTCGGTGGTGTTGTAGAGCTCGAACCAGTCGTTCTTCTTGAAGTAGTCATTGATGAACACCGTGTTGCCGGCGCCCACCTCATTGACCTTGATGGGAGCGGCAATGGCGTCGAGTCTCTGGTCGTCGGGCAGGGGTTGGAAGACAGCCGTCAGGCCATAGTTGCCGGGGTCTCCGAGCTGTTGGAGGGTAATTTCGGAGCCCACGCTGTTCTCGACCAACTGATAGGAACCGCGAGAGAGCACGGCGCCGAAGTAGATGTCGCTGGAGCCGGCGGAGGTGTTGTGAACCTCCACGGCGATGACGTTCTTGCCCGTTCGGAGCATGGACAGCGGAATGTTGATGGTGCCCTGGTAGGCCGTGTTGCCCTCGTAGGTGGTGGAGTAGGTGTCGTAGGTGACCTTGCCTTCCGGCATGTGGTAGCGGGTGAGTTCCTGCCCGTTGACGTAGATGATACATCCATCATCGACAAAGTACTTGAGTTGGAAGGCGTCGAGGCCCTCCGTCAGTTTATCGTTGATGTAGAAGACCCGTCGGAAGTAATAAGTGGGTCGTTTCTGACTGGCATCTTCGCCGTAGTCAAGGGTGGTTGTGTAGTCGGCAGCTCCGGCTTCGATGCCCACGGTACCGTAGCCGTAGGGCCCTTTGGCGCTGGTGGTCCAGTCTGAGTTGGTGGTGAAGGAGATACCTTTCCAGTCCTCACCGTCGAGCGAGCCTTGGTCGTAGTACGTCCAGATATTGTTCAGGCTGATGAGCTCGCGCTCGTTGGTGATGGTGCCGTCAGACTTCCATCCGGCAAAGGTGTAGCCGGCGGGTGCTTCCACCTGGATGGTGGCGGGAGCAAAGAGCGGACCGGAGAACCGGCCAGTGGGTACTTCCTGGTCGTTGATGCGAATGGTGGCACTGGGCAGTTCGGAAGAAATGGTTATGTTGTATGGTGCATCCAGACCCAGATAGTTCCGCAGGCTGTTGATGCGGGCAGAGCGTTCGTTAGCGCTGGTGATGTGGTTTATCAGGCTGTTGGCCGATCCCCATGGCGAGCGCCCTTCCCAGCTGAGTGCCGTGGAGGATTGATTGGCCAATTCGTTGATGATGGCTTGGCTGCGTTCGGGTTCGAAGACACTGCCTCCGACGATACAATAGGCATCAATGAACTTCTTCTTGAAGGACTCAATCTGGAGCATATTCAGGAAGATATCAATGAGGTAGTTCTTGCCGTTGCTGAAGCGCGAGTCGTTGAGGTGTCCTTGCAGGCGGCTGACCATGTCGGTGTATGCGAAGCCGGCGTCCTTATCCATCAGCACGAGGTGGAACTTGCCGCCGTCGGCTCGCGAGCGGAATCCCTTGACGTTGTTGCAGTTCGTGAGCCAGTCGGAGCACCCGATGTAGCATCCTGCTGCCATGAAATTGGTAAATTCATCGATGTCCACGATGCTGCAGATGTCCTCGAGAACGGTTTTGTCGTTGGGGTAATCCACAGCTTCTTTGGCCCACTTCACCCACTGTAGCATGGCCTTGTTGTCGCCTGACTTCTGGTAGTAGCCCTGCACGGCATTAATCTCAAACTCGTCAACTTCTTCCTTGTCGATGCCGTAGTTGCTGTAGCTGAGGTTCTTATTGGCCGGTTCACGGATATTGAAGGTGAACTGGAACTTGCCGTTGAAGAAGACGTGTGCTGGTTGTGTGTCCTGACAATCGACATAGAATCCGCTGCGGATGATGATCTGCTGAATGGCGGCATCGATGATGCGGCTGTTGGTGTCGTTGCCACCGTTGCGCACCTGCAGGGCCTTGTTCTTGATATATGGCTTGTTCCTCTGGAAGAAGGGGTAGGGCAGGAAGTTTGCGCCCTCGTATTGCTTCACGGCCTTGAGGCGGAAGGACGTACAGCCAGGGACGAAATGGCGGCTCCATCCGCCGCACACTTCGAAGTCCGTCTCCTGGTTGATTGCGCAGAGGCTGTAGTTGCCATCAGCATCAGGCACGAAGTACTCGAAGTTGACAGGTCGCTCCCAACTGCGGTTCTTGTTGCTGTTGTCTTTGTTGTTGCCGGAGATGCCGTTGGTGCCATCGACGTAAACACCGATCTTGTTGTCGTAGAGGTTGTCCTCGTTGGTAACGACGGAGATGATGGGGAGGTAGTAGTCGCGATCCTTATAAAGGAACGAGCGCGTGACGACGGAGCTGGGCAGATATCCGTCGCGGAAGAGGCGGAAGCGATAGACGGTGTTCTGGCCCGCTTGCACTTGGAACTGCCCGGAGAGGCTGCGTCGGCCGTGGGCCAGGGTGGGCGTGCTGCCATCGGTGGTGTAGTAGAGCTGTGCGCCGGCGGGGAAGGTGACTTTGAAGGTGACGTCCTCGGTGAAGAGGCCCCCGTCGCGATCCACGGTGGGCGGCGGCAGCTGGGAGTTGGCGAAGGTGCTGCCCTCGTTGGTGCCCTCGGGCGAGGGCGTGCTGCAGTAAGACCAGGTGTCGCCGCCGTCGGTGGTGCGGGCGTAGCTGCAGCGGGTGATGGCAGGCGGATAGTCCAGCTGGGTGATGAGTTCCTTGGAGGTGTCGTAGAGGTAGATGGTGCCTCCCTCGTATTCGAGCTTGAAGTCCACTTGCTTGTAGGCGTTAGCGCTCATGCTGTTGTCCGACGCGGTGGTGTGGTGGTCGAACCACACGCACTTGAATCCTCCTGCGGGCACGTTGCCGATGCGGGAGGGGAACTTGAACTTGGTCGGGTTGGCGGGGTCGTCACTGATGTAGCAGCTATAGAGATTGATAGGCGAATCCGTGGGATTGTAGAGCTCTATCCATCCTCCGTAGTTGAACGATGGGTCGATGAACATATCGATATTGGCGACTTGTATCTCATTGATGATGAGGTCTCCGAATGCGGCGTGGGCACTGAGGCAACTGGCGCCGAGTGCCAGGAGGCAACCCATGAGCCTGTGGCGAAGGTTGCGTGACATGTTGTCTGAAACAATCTGTTCCTCCATAGCTTGAATCAATCTATTAGGTCTGTCAGTTTTGAAATCTATGGCTCTCGAATACGATGGTTGCAGGGGCTGTTTCCGAATACGGCGGTGCAGCGTCATTCCTGCCAGAGGCGCTTGACGTTGCCCGTCTGCTGGTGGATGGTCACATGCGTGTCGGTGCGTTTGTTGAAAAGTGCGTCAGAGAGCACTTCTGTGGTGCCGAACTGGCAGATGGGCACCTCGGCCGTGAGGAGATCCTGCTGGGCCGTGGCGATGGTGACCTTTGCCGTGGCGGGCACGTTGACCCACACGCCCTGTTCCATTTTCTGCTTGCGCTTGTCGGCCTCGGGGTCATCGGTGGGTTGGGGCAGATTGCCCGTGGGGGTGATGGTGATCCAGATGGGTTCGCCGCTGAGGTCGTCGGCAGCCACAAGGCCCAGTCGGCGGGAGAAGCGGCAGAGCAACTGACGTTGCACTGCGGGAACCTCTTCGCCCTCTGGGGTGGCCTGCGCGGGCGTTGGTTCGTAGTCGAAGGACATCACCTCGGTGCTGGTCAGGGTCTGGCCCTTGAACAAGGATTCCAGCGCAAAGAGTTGCTGATCCAGGTTGTCGAGCATGAGCTTCAACTGGGCGCCGTCTTTGGGGGTGTTGTCCGCTTCGCCACGGATGAGAGCGTTACGGCTGTCGCGGATCTCATAGATCTCCTCGGCGGTGAGTTGCGCCATCTTGGCGGTGCTGCCGGCAGCGAGGATTTCGTGGGTCATGTGGTCGCGCCCGTTCACAGCCTTGGGTGCTGGCACGGCTTTGGGCAGCTCTGGTGCCGGCTCGGCCTCGGCCTCGGCGTTGATAGAAAGCAGCAAACCGTTGTCGGTGAGGCTGACCAGGGGTGCCGTGGTCTTGGATTTCACCTTAATATTATATGCCTTTTGGGGATCGGGCACGCCATAGGGCATCAGCATGATGTTCTTCAGGGTCCAGGTGGTGGACTCGGTGGTGGGCACATCGGGCTGGCGGAGGTAGCGGTCGGAATAGGGTGCGAACTCGCCCGGGGTGGTGACGGCCTTCTCGGCCACGAGCACCACCTCAAACACGGTTTTGGGCAGGAAGTAGTTCACCCCATCGAGGGTGGACCCCGGCCGGAATTCAGCAATCTCGGTTTGTCCCAGAACGGGCACTGCCAGCGTCAGCAGCAGGATACTTGCCAGTTTGTGGATCATCTTTTGGTTCATATAAGTGTGTGGTCTTGTTCACTCGTTCAGGCGTTCTGCTTTTCGATCTCCTGGAAAATGGCTTCGAGCATGCCTTCCTTGGTCTTGCAGATTCCCCAGTCGAAGGTGTGGCGGATACCCTCGGCAGCGAACCACTTGGAAAGGGGTTCTGTCTGGCTGTGATAGACGGCAAAGCGCTTGCGGATGGTCTCCTCGTTGTCGTCGGCGCGGCCTTCGATCTGTGCGCGGCGCAGCAGACGTTCCATGAGCACCTCTTCGCTGACGATGAGCTCGATCATCATTCCCAGGTCATGGCCGCGTTCGGCGAGCATCTTCTTCAGGGCTTCGGCCTGTGCGATGGTGCGGGGAAAACCGTCGAAGATGACTCCCTTGCCGGCGGGCAGGGCATCGTAGGTCTTGGCCAGGATGTCGATCATCAGTTCGTCGGGGATGAGTTGTCCCTGGTCGATATAGCTCTTGGCAATCTTGCCCAGTTCGGTCTCGTTCTTGATTTCGCCGCGGAGGACATCGCCTGTGCTGATGTGTCCCATTCCGTAGCGTGCTGCAATTTCTGCGCTGTAGGTGCCCTTGCCGGAACCGGGGGCACCGAAGATGATAATGTTCTTCATTGTCGTTTTTATTTGTTATATATTTGACATTTTCTATGGAGTTTTGGCCATTTACACTAAACGATTGTGTAGATGTCCTTCGTGTTGCGCCCAAATCCGTTGTAGTCCAGTCCGTAGCCCACGATGAAGTCGTTGGGGATTTCTATAGCGTGGTAGTGGATGGGCACTTGCACTTTCAGGGCATCGGGCTTGACCAGCAGGGTGCATACACTGATACTGGCGGGGTTGTGGCTTTGCAGGGTCTCGATCATGTGGGCCATGGTCATTCCGGAATCGATGATGTCCTCGACGATTACGATGTGGCGCCCCGTGATATCGGTGTTCAGTCCCATAATCTCGCGTATCTGTCCGCTGGATTGGGTGCCCTGATAGCTGGCGAGTTTGATGAAACTGATTTCACACGGCAGGGGAATCTGGCGCAGCAAATCGGCGGCGAAGATGAACGAGCCATTGAGCACCGGAAGGAACAATGGGCACTTGTCTTTCATGTCGCGCGTGATCTCTGCTGCCACGTGGCTGACTTGTTTTTGAATTTCTGCTTCAGGGATACTGATAGCAAAAGTCTTGTCCAATACGTGTAGTTTTTCCATATCTTTTGTTTTTTCGGCACAAAAGTACTGATTTATTTTGGTTTTTCGCACGCTTTGACGTAATTTTGCAGCGAAAAACAAGAAAAAAGGTAAAATATGAAGATTTTGACGGGCGGACAATTCCGCGAACTGGATATTTTTACCATAGAAAACGAACCCATCGAGTCGTTGGCGCTGATGGAACGCGCCGGTCGCGCTGTGGCCGACGAAATCCTGCGTCGCATCCCCGACGACGGTCGGCGATTCTTCGTTTTCGCCGGACCCGGAGGCAATGGTGGCGATGGACTGGCCGTGGCGCGGCTGCTGGCTGAGGCCGGACGTGCTGTGACCGTATATTTATTTAATGTACGCGGGCAACTGAATCCCGACTGCGAGAGCAATCGTGACCGTCTGCGCGAGCGGGATGACGTGCAGCTGGTGGAAATCACCTCGGAACTGGTGTTCCCCGAATTGCACGCAGACGACCTCGTCATCGACGCCCTCTTCGGCACGGGACTGAGCAAGCCCCTCAGTGGCGGCTTTGCACTCGTGGCCAAGCGCCTGAATCAGAGTCGTTGCATGGTGATAAGCATCGACGTGCCCTCGGGACTGATGTGCGAGGACAACGCCTACAACGACACCTCCACCATCGTGCGGGCTAACCTCACCCTGAGTATCCAGCTTCCCAAGCTGGCCTTCCTCTATCCCGAGAACCAGCGTTTCGTGGGCGACTTCGTGCTGCTGCCCATAGGGCTGAGTGCCGAAGGGCTGGACGGGATGAAGACTCACCTTTGGCTGACGGAAGAGGCCGAGGTACAGGCCCTGATGCGTCGCCGTCCCCGCTTCGCGCATAAAGGCACCATGGGCCACGCCCTGCTCGTGGCGGGCTCGCGTGGCATGGCCGGCGCTGCCATCCTGGCCTCGAGGGCTGCTCTGCGCGGCGGAGTCGGGAAACTGACACTGCACACGCCGCACGCCTGTCTGGACATCATGCAGACGTCTGTGCCCGAGGCTGTGGTACAGATCGATGTGGACGAGGATGTCGTCACCTCCGCAATCGATGCCGCCGGCTATCAGTCCATAGGAATGGGACCCGGATTGGGCCGGAGCCGCTACACCGCTGCGGCAGTGCACGACTACCTGCTCCAGCAAGTATGTCCCATGGTGCTCGATGCCGACGCCCTCAACTTGCTGGCGGACAACAAAGAATGGTTGCACGATATCCCCTCGGAGAGTATCCTCACACCCCATCCTCGCGAGCTCGACCGACTGGCAGGTCACAGCCAGACGAGCTTCGAACGCATGAACCGTGCCCGTAACCTGGCCATCACCTATGGTCTCTTTGTGGTCGTCAAAGGGCATTACTCACAAATCTGCACACCCACGGGTGACGTCTATTTCAACCCCACAGGCAATCCGGGAATGGCAACACCCGGCAGCGGCGATGTCCTCACGGGAATACTCACCGCGCTGTTGGCTCAGGGCTATCTGCCTGCCGAGGCCGTGCAACTGGGAGTTTATCTCCATGGGCTGGCAGGTGACCTGGCAGCAGAGGAATTAGGCGAAGAAAGCCTCATTGCCTCGGACATAATTCATTACCTGCCAGCGGCATTTCGCAAGCTGCACGGCGTGTCATAACCCTATTATCCGTATCTGACAATGGAAACGAACTTCATAGATTATGTAAAGATCATCTGCCGCTCCGGCAAAGGAGGCAGAGGTTCGGCTCACATGCATAGAGCCAAGTATGCCCCCAACGGAGGACCCGATGGAGGCGACGGAGGGCGCGGAGGTCATGTCTTCCTGCGCGGCAACCGCAACTACTGGACCCTGTTGCACCTGCGCTACGAGCGCCATATCTTCGCAGGTCATGGCGGCAACGGTGGTAAGAACGGCAGCCACGGTGCCGACGGAGAGGACCGCTATATCGATGTGCCCTGCGGCACTGTGGTCTATGATGCCGAGACGGGGCGTTACCTCTGCGACGTCACACGCGACGGACAGATAGTCCAACTCCTGAAGGGAGGGCGTGGCGGCTTGGGCAACAAACACTTTGCCACCGCCACCAACCAGGCTCCGCGCTATGCACAACCTGGCGAACCCATGCAGGAACAGGTGGTCGTCATGGAGCTGAAGATGCTGGCTGATGTGGGACTCGTCGGATTCCCGAATGCAGGAAAGAGTACGCTGGTCAACGCCATCAGCTCGGCACACCCGAAAATTGCGGGCTACCCGTTCACCACGCTGGAACCCTCGGTGGGAGTGGTGCGTTATCGCGACAATCGTTCCTTCGTCATGGCGGATATTCCGGGTATTATCGAGGGAGCCAGCGAAGGCAAAGGACTGGGACTGCGCTTCCTGCGTCACATCGAGCGCAACGCCCTGTTGCTGTTTATGATTCCCGGTGATGCGGATGACATCCTCCACGATTATAAAGTGCTGCTGAACGAGCTCGCCACATACAACCCCGAGATGCTGCAGAAGCGCCGCGTCCTGGCCATCACCAAGGCGGATTTGTTGGACGATGAACTGATGGAAATGCTCTCGGCCGAACTGCCCGATGACCTGCCCTGCTTGTTCATATCCTCCGTCACGGGTTACCACATCACGGAACTCAAGGACCTGCTCTGGCGCGAGCTGGAACCGCTGCGGATGCACGAGGCTGCGGTGGGCGATTTCACTGCCGGCGTTGCCCCGGACGGCTCGCAGGATAGTGCGGGCGCCCCTGTCTCTTTCCACGCCTCGCTGGTGCATGCGGACAAGAACCTCCATGACTTCGACGACCTGGAGGATATCGAGCCGCTGGACGGCGAGGACGGCGAGGATGAACTGGAAATCATCGATGATATCGACGATCTCGACGATCTCGAATACGTAGAAATAGAAAAGGACCAATAGCAGCCCTCGCATACACCTCTTATGCTTTATAATATAGCTCCCAATACGATGGCGTTTTCCGTGGAGCGGCGCACAGATGATGTCGAACAGCCGTACGCGGGTTTCAATGTCACTCCTTATACGGGTGACCTGCCCTCGCATGTCCGTTCGTGCCAGCAGCGCCTGGCCGACTACCTGAGAATACCCCTGGGTAACCTCGTCATACCTCGTCAGACCCATGGCACCCGCTGCGCCATCATCACGCCGCAACTGTTAGCTTCAAAAAATCGCGAGGAGGCACTGGATGACATCGATGCCGTAATCACAGATATGCCGGAGGTGTGCATCGGGGTGAGTACGGCCGACTGTCTGCCCATCCTCCTGTATGATGCCGCCACGGGGGCCGTCGGAGCGGTCCATGCAGGATGGCGTGGCACGGTGGCGCGAATTGTCGTACTGACGATAGCCCGGATGTACGAGGCCTTTGGCACTCAGAGTTCTGACCTCCGTTGCATCCTCGGTCCCTGCATAGGACCTTCGGCGTTCGAGGTCCATGATGATGTGTACGATGCTTTTCATCAGGCCGGATTTCCGATGGCACAGGTTGCGACACGCATCACTTCGCCGGGCGCCCGTACTGCTCGCAAGTGGTACATCAATTTATGGGGGGCCAATGGATGGCTGCTGCAGCGAGTGGGGGTTCTGGCGCAGAATATCACCGTGGCTGGCGTTTGTTCCTACACGGAGTACAACCGTTTCTTTTCCGCCAGGCGGCTGGGAATCAAAAGTGGCCGCACGTTCACGGGAATCCTGCGGCACGAAGTATAGGGGAGGAAACAGTTGCTGTCATACAGCAATACACCCAAGAGGGAGCACACTCCCGGCGCCCAACTGTTTCTGTCGGCGAGTGAGCGTGACGGAAAGGGCCTTCAGAACGAATTTATAGAATGGAAAAAGTTCTTTAGGCCCAGGGACCGTGGCGGCCACGTTCAGCCTTTGTGGCGGTTCTGTCGGGCCCGTCTGATGTCGGCTTTCTTCTTGGCGGCACCGCTGCCGTGAGCTCCTGTGATATAGCCTTTCTTTTTGGCCTTGGTCTTAACCTTGCCCGACTCATCGCGCTTGGTCCCCTTGGGGGCACCTTTGAAGGTGATGCCGCCCAAGATGACCTGATCAATGTCGTCGCCGCCAAACTGATTTTTGTCCATGGCGATAAAAATTAATGATGGAATAGACGTACTCCCGTGAAGGCCATGGCAATACCGTACTTGTCGCAGGTCTGGATCACATGGTCGTCGCGGACGCTGCCTCCAGCCTGGGCCACGTACTGCACACCGCTTTTGTGGGCGCGCTCGATGTTGTCACCGAAGGGGAAGAAGGCGTCGGAACCCAGGCAGACGTTGGTGTTCTGTGCAATCCAGGCAGCTTTCTCCTCGCGGGTGAGCACTTCGGGGCGCTCCGTGAAGAATTGCTGCCAGGCACCGTCGGCCAGCACGTCGTCGTGGTCATCGGAGATATAGATATCTATGGTGTTGTCGCGGTCGGCACGGCGAATACCCGGCACAAAGGGCAGTGCCATCACCTTCGGGTGCTGGCGCAGCCACCAGATATCAGCCTTCTGTCCGGCCAGGCGTGTGCAGTGGATGCGGCTTTGCTGTCCGGCGCCGATGCCGATAGCTTGTCCGTCCTTGGTGTAGCAGACGCTGTTCGACTGGGTATATTTCAGGGTGATGAGTGCGATGAGCAGGTCGCGCTTGGCCTCGGCGGGGAACTCTTTGTTCTGGGTCGGGATGTTCTCGAAGAGGGCGGGGTCGTCCAGCCGGATCTCGTTGCGACCTTGCTCGAAAGTGATGCCGAACACCTGCTTGCGCTCGATGGGCTGGGGGCGGTAGGCGGGGTCGATCTGAATGACATTGTAGGTGCCTTTGCGCTTCTCGCGGAGGATCTGCAGGGCCTCGTCGGTGAAGGCGGGGGCAATCACACCGTCGCTGACCTCACGCTTGATGAGCAATGCCGTGGCGCGGTCACAGGTGTCGGACAAGGCGATGAAGTCGCCATAGGAC
>ONJJ01000034.1 GCA_900318115.1 uncultured Prevotellaceae bacterium
GACGGCGAATACGCCGTCCACACAACCGAAGGATGATGAGGAACTGTCGGGGGAAGGGGATGAACTGGCGGGGGAGGAGGAATTGTCGGAGGGGAGGGGAGGGAGGCTGGCGGGGGAGGGGGATAGTTCAAGGATGATGCGGAGGAGAACTTCGCAGGTAGAGGAGAGGTCGGGGTGCGAGATGGCAAGGTCTGCGATGCCCGATTCGGGATTGAGGTGATGGTCAATCATGATGCAGCGGGTGCGCCCTTCGGGGGCACCGCCGATGGGGAGCAGCGGACGGACGACGTCGCCGAGGGTCCACATACGGGAGAGCTCGCCGTGGTCACACATGATGATGAGGTCCGCGGCTTCTACGACGGGGCGGACGTCGGCTTCGTGTTTGTCGTAAATCAAGATGTCTTCAGCACCTGGAACCCACTTGAGAAAATCCGGGAAAATATTAGGGGCAACGATGCGGATATCAGTTGCCGGATAGCTACGACGAAGCCAGGAAGCAAGGGCTGTGGTGCTGCCGATGGCATCGCCGTCGGGACCTCGGTGGCAGGTGATGACGATGTGCTTGGCATCCTTCAGGAGCTGATGCCATAGGGCAATTTGATCAGAGGTGAGGAGCGTATTCAATGTTCTGGCTTTTTATCTGGTTTTGACGTCGGCCCAGGCAGGCGGGTCAACGCCGAGAAGGTTCTTGACGAAGAAGTCATAGCGCTTGTGCTCGCCATAGGATTCGCCCATGGTGTGGTGGGCGCCCGGGATGACGACGAGTTCGAAGGGCTTGTTGGCCTTGATGAGCGCGTTGGCGACTTGCATGGTGCTGGCGGGATCGACATTGTCATCCAACTCGCCGACGACGAGCATCAGAGGACGCTCGAGGCGGTAGGCGTTGTCGACGTTGGAGCATTCCGAGTAAGTGGAGTCGATGGGGTAGGACATCCATTGTTCGTTCCACCATATTTTGTCCATACGATTGTCGTGGCAACCGCAAGCGCTGTAGGCGGCCTTGTAGAAGTCGCCGTGGAAGAGGACGGCGGCTGTGCTCTCCTGGCCACCGGCAGAGCAACCATAGATACCCACACGGTCGGCGTCCATATAAGGATACTTCTGGGCAGCAGCCTTAATCCAGGCAATGCGGTCGGGGAAGCCGGCATCCTTCAGGTTCTTGTAGCACACTTCCTCGAACTTCTTGCCGCGGTTGCTGGTGCCCATGGCATCGAGCTGGACAACGATAAATCCGAGTTCAGCCAGCGAGGTGGTGTTCCAGTTGTAAGGTTGGAAGGACTTGGGAGTATAACTGTCGCCCGGGCCGGAATAGATATATTCGATGACGGGGTATTTCTTCGTGGGGTCGAAGTTTGTAGGGCGCTGGATGATACCCCACATCGGGGTGACGCCATCGCGGCCTGGGGCCACGAAGATTTCGGGGGCAACCCAGCCTGCGGCCTTCAGGTCGGAGATGTCTGAGGTGGCGAGGGTCTGGGCGGCGAAAGACTTTCCGCTGAGGGAACGGACCACGGTGGTGGGAGGGGTGTCCTGGGTGGAGTAGGTGTCGATGAGAGCCGAGAAGTCTTCGTTGAAGCGGGCGTTGTGGTTGGCGGGCTCGGGGGTGAGATCAACGAGGCCTGTGCCATCGAGGTTGATGCGATAGTAATGAATGTGATAGGGGTCCTCGCCGGGGTTGCGGCCATTGGCGGTGAAGTAGAGGAGGCCGCGCTCCTCGTCCACGCGGAGGACGCGACGGACGCAGAAATCGCCGCTGGTGAGCTGGCGGGAGGGACACTCGGAGGACGAGGCGGCGAATACGCCGCCCACCCAACCAGAGGTTCTGGAGGGGGAGGAAGCGCTGGATTTTGAGGCAGAGGAAGCGTTCAATTTCGAGGCAGAGGAGGTGCTGGATTTTGAGGCAGAGGAGGCGCGGGTGCGGCCTTTCTTGCCTTGGGCGGGGGAGGTGGTGTCGAAGAGATAGAGGTGGGGGAAGCCGTCGCGCTCCGAGAGCCAGAGGATGAGGCTGTCGCCGTGGAGGTTCTGGCGGAAGTTGTTGGAGTAGCGGACATATTTCTCCTCGCGCTCCTCGATGAGGGTGCGGACGTTGCCTCCGACGGTCATCTCATAGACACGATAGAGGTGGTGGCCGCGCTGGTTGTATTCGAAGCGGATGGCGCGGCTGTCGGTGCACCATTCAGGGCGGGAGAGGTCATACTGGTTGGCGATGAGCTCCGGGGCGGGAGTGACGGCACGTCCGGTGGCTACCTCAAAGATGTAAGGAGTCTTCTGGGCGAGTTCGTCGCCGGGCTTGGAATATTCCTGCTTGTGGAGGATGGGCTGGAGCTGGTCGGCGGGGGAGGACTCGACGTAATAAACGTAGCGTTTCTCGATGGGACGGATGCGCTGGACAGCCACATAGCGGCTGTCGGGACTCCAGTAGATATAGCTGCTAAAGTAGTGGCTGATGGTGCCTTCGGTGCTGAGGGCGCGAGCCTCGGAGCCGTCGGGCCGGGCGACATAGACGTTGTCGTTGCGGATGAAGGCTACGAGGGTGGAGTCGGGCGAGGGGATGGGGTCGGCATTGCGCTCGTCGTCGGTTTCCATCCAGTGCCGTTCCTGACGGCGCTTGCTGGGATTGGCGACAAAGCGGGCGCGCTGCTGATCGCCGCCGCGACGATTACGTCGCGCACCCAACCATCCCTGAGAATCTGAAGTGGCTTCGATGGGACGGGCGGAGGTGGTGTCGGCCAAGGTGATGGAGCCGTCGGCGTTGACTTGGCCGAAGTGCCAGAGGCTGTGACCGTTGTCGCTGACGCGGTACTGGAAGCGGCCGTCGGAGAGCCAACGGACATCATCGACGTGGTTCTTGACCAGGTTGTAGTTGAACGTGCGCTGGAGGGAGTAGGCACGGTTGTAGTCTTCGAGCGTGCCTTGGGCACTGAGATGGAGGGGAAAAAGGGATAGTTGCGATAGAATCGCAGCGGAAAGGACGGAACGGAGGGTGCTCATTTTTCGGAGGTGTGGAATTATTTATGGAGGAGGACGGAAGTTGCGGCGTTGCTGCCTTGGTTTGGCAGGTTAGGCACCGCAGCCTTGGTTTGGCAGGTTTTGTGCCGAGCCTTGTTTTGGCAGGTTAGGTGCCGCAGCCTTGGTTTAATAGGCGAATCGCTACTGCCTAAGTTTGACTGGTATTGCATCTTGCTTGACGACCTTCGCAAACTCTTGAGGAGTGGTGGTGACAGGGCCCGAGAGGAACTCGGGGATGTTGTAGCTGCGAAGGAACTGCCGGTGGTACAGGGGGTTGTCCTGCGGCAGTTCGAAGGGCTTGTTGAAGTGGCCCTTGCCGTCGAAGTGGGCGATGAAGGGGCGGGTGAAGTTGCCATCGACGCGCCTGCTGGAGAAGACGACCCAACACTGGTTGCTGGACCAGCAATGCCAACTCTCGACTTCGGGGGAGTTGATTTCTGAGATGGCATAGATGCTCTCGGGCATCGGGATGAGGCGCCCCTCGGCTTCGCGGATGCTGTCGGCACGGAGGGCGAGTTCCACATCCGAGACATTTTCCTGCTGGGCAGCGGTGTGGGAGTGTTGGATGACATGGCTGACGGCGGGTTCAGGCTCGGGCACCATCTTGGTGAGGTCCATCATGTAGAGGTCTGCATCGTTGTGCCAGATATGGAAGACTCCGAAGCGCCCCTGGGTGAACATCAGCCAGCGGCCGTCGGGCGAGATACGAGGCAGGGTGACGCTGCGGTTGCGGAGGGCGGCATCGTAGATGAGTTCCCGCGGGCCGAAGGTGCGTGTCTGCTCATCGAAGGGTATGCGATAGAGGTTGTACTGCATCTGGGTGTAGTACTTGATGAGCTCGAATTCGGGGTTCGCCTCACCGAGGTGGTCCCAGTGGCCGCTGACGTAGTAGATATATTGGCCGTCGGGGCTCCAGAAGGGGAAGCAGTCGAAGTCGGTGGTGTCTCGGGTGATAGGCAGCACCTCGTTGCGCTCGATGTCGTAGAAGATGAGGTTGGACTTGGTGTCCTGCACCTCAATCTTCTGGATGTCGCGTGTGTGGAAGCTCTGGCCCGTGTTGTTTGTGGAATAGACGATCCAGGGCTTGGTCGGGTGCCAGGTGGGATATACGCCGGCGGAGAGGGTGGAGTCCGTCTTGAGGTTCACCTTCTTGAAGTCGCCGTCGTAGGCGATGACGGTTCCTCCGAGGTACTGACGCACGTGGAATTGGATGCGAGCGGGGTTGTACCACTGGGCGTGGTGGCAGTTGATGCACTGGCCGTTCTTCTCGTCGCTGTTGATCATGTTGCCGTAGATGAGGCTCTCGTCGAAGTTCTCGAGGCAGCGCTGGTTGAGTGTCAGGTCCTCATAGGTGACGTAGGAGGGCGAGATGAGGCGGTAGCTGATGTAAGGATCGATGCTGTCCTTGGAGACGGTGATGTCGAAAGGCTTCTGGCGATGCCAGGTGTCGCCCTGCTTCTGGAATACCTCAACAGCGATGCGGCAGTCTGCGGCGAGGGCTGCGCTCTTCATCTCGTTCCACTTCTTCAGTCCGGGACGGACGTCTTCGCCACCGATGTCCCACGTCTCGGCACCTGCTGTGAAGCGGGTGACGAAGTCGGTGTAGGTGCTGTCGTGGTCGATGTGGAAGTGCAGCGGGGCGATGTTCAGGGGCACGGTGACTCCCACGTAGTCGGGGTAAATGGAAGGAAGGGTGCCTTTCTCGACAAACTCCGAGGGCACCTTGGCCGAACCGCCGAAGATAGCCTTGCCTGTGGCGGCACAGAGGACAATAAGAAAGATGACGAATGCCACTACGGCCCATAGGGACCAGCGGCGTTTCTTGTTGGTAGCCATTGCTTTAGTTGGTCTTTTGGTTCCTAACCAGGAAATAGAAGTAATAGAAGGTGCTGCCGAACTGGGGATAGAAGGCGATGGCTTTCTGTTCCTCGCTCATCGGGCCGCATTGTTTGTTGAACTCCATGAACCGGTCGTAGGAGTTGCGCACCTCGGGGTCGAAAGGCATTCGGGAGATGTTGACTTTGTCCTCCAGATGACCGTAGAGATAAGCTGCTTCCTGATAGTGGCGCGGCATGTGGATATTGGGGTGCATGGTTGCATACCGCATGAAGCGCGGCCAGAAGAGGTCGATATCCTTCATCTGCATGGCGCTGATGAGTGTCATTTCCTGGAAGAGTGGGTCGTCGCCATTGCCGTGGGCAAAGGTCTGCATGAGATACATCTCCACGAGTGTGTTGTCACCGTCGAGGCGGTTGGGGTAGCTCATGAGATGCATGATAGGCTCAAACTCCTTGAGGTCGCGTTCGCCCAAGAGCGGCTTTCCGGCCTTGACGGAAGCCTCGAGCTTGCGGAGGTCGAAGGCGTCGGGTGTCTGGATGAGTGCCTCGTAGTGCTCGGCCCATTGGCGGTGGAAGAGGGTCTTCTTCAGCAGGTCAAGGTACTTTCGTGCCACGATCCACTCGCGGTTGAGGAGGCTGTTGCGTGCCATGAGCTTGAAGGTCTCGACCTTCCATCCGAACTCCACGCCGTCTTCCATGCACCAGCGGTAGCAGAAGTTCTCCTTGCCGTAGTGGAAATAGACGAGTTTGCCGCCGATCTGTGCCATGTGTACCCGCCAGGGGGCGTTCTGCGGTGTGGCTCCTTCGGGGTAGAAGAACATCTCGTCGCCGGCACGTCCAAGGCGGAAGAGGGCGAGGTTCTTGAACATCACGATCTGGCGAGTGGGCTTGACGTCGCTGGCGCCGTCGCGGGCGATGGTGAGCACGCGTTCCCAATCAAGGTCTTCGATGGCATGGTACATCGCCAGCTCCTTCTGGAAATTGGCATCGTGGTACCAGGATTTGCTGACTCCGACGATGCCCAGGAAAACGAGGACGAGGGCGATGGCGCTGCGGAACCAGAGCTTCAGCTTGCGGGCGAAGGCAAAACCCTCGCAAGCGCTCACCGCAACGAGGATGGCGAAGGCGAGGATGATGGCGTAGTAAGGCAGGCGGTACTCCGTGAAGATGTCCTGACTGAAACGCAGCGAGGGGAGTCCGGCCACATAGACGTAGGTGCGCAGCGTCATCTCGAAGAAGCGCTGGTAGTACACCTGCGGAACGGCGGCAATGAGGAAGAGAGCGAAAACAGACTCTCCTACCGCCCTGCCTACAGCGGAGGACGTGGAGACAGTGGCTGTTTGCTGGCCTTTGTTCCCGGAAGTTGACTGTTCACTCCCTGACAGGGACGGCGAGGGGATTGTCCACATCATTCCCAACAATCCTGTGGCTCCCAGTGCCCAGGCACCGAACAGCGGATAGCCCACGATGCAGACGAGGGCCATCCAACCCAGGCGGCACCAGACTCGGAGCTTGGCGGGAAGGTGGTCGTCGAGCAGGCGCTGGACGACAAGGGTGAGGAGGGCAAAGAGGACGCCCACCGTGGGGACGAGCAGATGACCCTGCAGCTTCTGGTAATAGACCCAGTAGCCCGTTTGCACGAAGCAGGCCATCAGGGCCAGGGGGAGCAGCACCGTCAGCAATACCCACGGACCGCGCAGACGATAGACCCAGGTGGCGAGCAGGCAGATGAGGAGCCAGAGCGCACACAGGATGGCGGTGCCCAGCCAGGGATAGTAGAAGAACTGGGTCAGGAAGGTTCCCAGCCACGAAGCTCCGCCGGCTGGGTATTGCATCAGGGTCTTCCAATACAGCCCTGTGGGCAGCCATAGGTTCAGCTCCTGAGCGCGCCAGAGCAGTTCATTTTCTTCGCTCACCAGCTTGAAGCCAAAGACGGCGAGGAGGGCAAGGATAGGAAGAAACCACCCCCACCTTCCTGCGGACAGGGAGGCGAGGGAGTATTTACCGGCAACTTGTTGCTTTTTCATACAAAGTTATTGTTCAGGACTTACGATGTAGGTGAAGGTGTGGTCCTCGTACTTGGGCACGAACTGATCCTGCGGCCAGGCACCCCAGCTGTTGACGCATCCGAGACCCATCTGGAAGGCACGGACTTGCACTACGGTGTAGTCGCGTTCGACGAGGTCGCCGCTGTGGCTCTGGTGTGCGTCCTTGCGCGGTCCGTCGTCGAGGTCGTCCATTTCATAGGGGAGGGCAGAGACCTCCATGGGTCCGCAGGCGTTGAAGCAGATGTTGGGGCGGTCGGCAGCTTCCATGCGCCACCAGGTGACATCGCAGTGGTTGCCGCTTTCCTGCGGGCGCACGTACTTATTCCAATATTGCTTGTTCACCTCGCCTCCGTAGATACCGATGAAGGCGTTGTCCTTGCGGTCGCAATAGTTCTCAACGGGGCCGCGGCCGATGTAGCGCACGTTGCTGTAGGCCTTGTTCAGGCGCCAGGTCATGCCCATGGCCATCATCTGCGGCTTGCGCTCGGCCTCTTCGTTGACATCCAGCGCCTCGGTGACGATGAGCTGTCCCTTCGGGGTGAGGATGTAGGTCATGGTGAGGTCTGCGTCCACGCCATCGCTGTGGTATTTCACGACGACCTGCTTGCTCTGGTTGTCGAGCTGGGTGCAATCCATGGACTTCTTATCCCAGCGTGCATACTTCCATGCGCCGAGTTTGTTCTGCAGCTGTGCGCCGTAGTCGTTGTCCGTGGGTGCGCGCCAGAAGCTGGGCTCCACGCTCTTGCGGTCTTCGAGGACAGCCTTGCCGTTGACGTCGAAGTAGTCAATGTTGCCGGTCCATTTGTTCCAGGTGACGCTGGTGCCGGCGGCAGAGAGGGTGAGCCAGGCCTTGGCTTCGTCCTTCTGGACGGCTTCGGGCTGTGCCACGGGTTTGCCTTTCTTGTCCACGACGGGAGCCGGTGTGGCCTTGGCGAGCACGTCCTCGACCTTCGGGAAGGCGTAGGGCTGGAGCTCAAACTGAGCCTTGGCGACGGTTTCGCCTTTCTTCTGCAGGCCGCGGTCTGTCTTCAGACGGAAGAACACGCTGACGGCAGCCCACTGGCTTCCAGAGATATAGTTCTTCAGTTCGCTGAGCATCTGGGTGGGGATGGTCAGCTTCTGACGCTGCTGGGGAGCGAGCTTGATGGGGAAGGGCAGGGTGTATTCCTGCTCGTCCATGTGGCCATTGCGGTAGCTCTGGATGAGTGCCACGGCTTCGATGTCGTCCGTGCCGCGGAAGAAGCTCTCGTTGTACGCTTCCACTTCACCGTCGAGCAGGGTCTTGCCTTCGGGAACGGTGACCCAGAGGTCCTGATAGTAGTACTGCACTTCGTAGGCGTGAGGATGCAGGCTGCGGTCGGCAGCGATGACGCCGTTGCAGTTGAAGTTGTGGTCAGTGGCGGGGTAGCGTCCGAAGTCGCCGCCGTAGGCCATGATTTCCTTGCCGGTCACGCGGCTCTTGCTGCGCATACCCTGGTCCACGAAGTCCCAGATGAAGCCGCCTTGGTACTTAGGATACTTGCGGACGAGTTCCCAGTACTTGGCGAAACCGCCGATGGAGTTACCCATGGCGTGGGCGTACTCGCATTGAATGAGCGGGCGAGGATTGTCGCCCTGGGAGTAGCGCTCGCAACCTTTGTAGTCGTAGTACATCGGGCAGAAGATGTCGGTCTTGCCGTTCTGGTGGGCCTGCTCATACTGCACGGGGCGAGTCTTGTCGATGGCCTTGATGGCATCGTAGGCATCCTCGAAGTTCTTGCCGTAGCCGGCTTCGTTGCCCAGACTCCAGATGATGACGCTGGGGTGGTTCTTCTGCACCTGAACGTTGTGCAGGTTGCGCTCCACATGGGCCTTGTGGTAGATGGGGTTCTTGGCCAGTGTGCGGTCGCCGTAGCCCATTCCATGGCTCTCGATATTGGTTTCGGCAACTACGTAGATGCCATACTGGTCGCAGAGGTCATACCAGCGCGGGTCGTCGCTGTAGTGGCAGGTGCGCACGGCATTCATATTCAGCTGCTTCATGATGCGGATATCTTCGATCATGCGCTCCACGCTGACGATGTAGCCGCCGTCGGGGTCGAGCTCGTGGCGGTCGGCACCCTTGATGAGGATGGCCTTGCCGTTGACCAGCAGCTGTCCGCCTTCAATCTTGATGTTGCGGAAGCCCACCTTCTGACGGATGACTTCGAGGGCGTTGCCCTTCTTGTCCTTCAGCGTCAGGGTGAGGGTGTAGAGGTTCGGGAGCTCGGCGCTCCAGGCTTTGACGGAGGGAACGGTCAAGTTTGTGTTGACAGTGCCGCTGACTATGCTGGCAGAGGCGTTGCCGGCGGGCTGGCCGCTGGGGGAGGTGAGGGCGAGGTCAACGGTGCAGCCCTTGGCAGCGGGAGCGGTGATGAACACGCTGAGCTGGCCGTCCTTGTAGCCGTTCACGAGATCCTGAAGGACGAAGAAGTCCTGGATATGGGCTTTCGGGCGGGCGTAGAGATATACCTCACGGGCGATGCCGGTGAAGCGCCAGAAATCCTGGTCCTCCAGGTAGGAGCCGTCGCACCAGCGCATGACGCGCATGGCAATGAGGTTCTCCTTGCCGGGAGTGAGGTACTTGGTGAGGTTGAACTCAGCCTCCATCTTGGAGTCCTCGCTGTAGCCCACTTCCTTGCCGTTGACCCACACCTGCAGGTTGGAGGTGGCGGAGCCTACGTGGAGATAAATGTCCTGACCCTTCCAGGCAGCGGGGATGGTCAGCTGCTTGCGGTAGCTGCCCGTGTAGTTGTTGCGCTCTTCCACCAGGGGCGGGTTGGAATTGAACTGGGTGTCCCAGCTGTAGCCTACGTTCTTGTAGATCTTGTCGCCATAGCCTTCGATTTCAAAGAGTCCGGGCACAGGGAAGTCCACCCACTTGGAGTCATCGAAGGTGGGGAGGAAGAAGTTGGCGGGGGCCTCGTTGTGGTTCAGCGAGAAGTTGAAGCGCCACTTGCCCTCGAGGGAGAGGTAGCAGTCGCTGGCAGCCTTGCTGCCCTTGGCGGCCTTGTCGGCGCTCTCGTAGGCAAAGAAGCTGGCGCGCGGCATTTCGGTATTTACGCGGGTAGTGTTGGGATTCAGCCAAGGCTCTTTCTGGTCTTGTGCTTGAGCGGGCGCGAGGGCAAGTGCCATCAGCGCTGCGGCGAGGAGTTGTCTCTTCATTGTACCGTAGTCTTTTTAGTTAGTGTCTTTTGTGGCGCAAAGATAGTGAAAAAATAGACACGCGCCCAACTTTTTCACAGAAAAACGTAAGTTCGCACGCAGAAAAGCGTTGAGTGCTAAAATAATTTTCTTTTTTTAACACAAAAAAGAGCGCACCTGTCACGAATCAAACCTCCAAAGATGCCCCGCCAGAACGTCTTGACGTATTGGTCAACACCTGCGGATGTTCTCGCAAACACGTACGGATGTTCTCGCAAACACCTGCGGATGTTCTCGCAAACACGTACGGATGTTTTCGCAAACACGTACGGACGTGTTGGCAATTACGTGCGGACGTGTTTGGAAGTCTCACCAGTGAGACAAAAAGATGCAGCGTGCAGGATGGAGGGCTTCAACGTGCAGGATGGAGGGTTCCAACGTGCTGGATGTAGCGTTTCAGCAGGCTGGATGGTGGCGAGCATCAAACTGAATGGAGGGCGATTTGGTGACAGGTGCGCTCTTTTTGTGTTAAAAAATATTTTTTTTGCTATTAGATTTAGTATGAAATAAGTCTTTTTAAACGGCCTGAAAGGCCAATGAGCAGTCAGCCCAGGGCAGCGCCCTGGGTACGTATGCCCCCAATAAACCCGCCCTGAAAGGGCAAAAGCATATCCCATACAAATGCTTTTGCCCTTTCAGGGCGGGTGTTTCCGCATCGTCATTACCCAGGGCGATGCCCTGGGCTGACTGCTTGCTGCCCCGTTGGGGCGCTTCGCTTCTGCTTGCTCGTTCTAAAAGAAGCACCCGCCAGGGCACGTCAGCCTTGGCGGGTGTATCAGAAGTGATGGAATCGCGGGTTAGCGAGTGGGCAACTTGAAGAACCAGTTGCTCTCGTTCTGCAGGCGGCTGCGGAGTGCAGCGTCCATAGTGCCGGAGCGGGCTGCCACGCGCTTGGCCAGCTCGTCGGGATTGCCGCAGAAGCGGCTGTAGCAGACGAGGTCGAAGAAGCGGTTGCCTTCGAAGGCGGTTTCCAGTGCCAGCTCGTCGAGGATGAGGTGAGCGATGGCTTTCTGCACCTTCGGCAGGTTGGCTTCCTGATAGATTTCCTTCTTGGTCAGAGTGGACTCGCCGTCTTGGGCCAGCATCTTGTTGATCTGGTCCACGTAGTTGAAGACGGTGGAGCGCTCGTTGGGCAAGATGCGGCCGCAGCCACGCGTGTGGATACCCGTGGTGAGAGCATCGCCATTGAGTTCATAGGTACTCAGAGAGGAGCCAATCTCACGGTCGGTGCCACCGACAGCGTAGGTATAGCTCGTACCGCTACCGCGGAGATAACCCTTGTCCGTCTGGAAGGTGAAGAAGGGGTAGCTCTGAGCCTCGCGGGTCTCGCGACGGCCGATGTGGTCGCAGACGAGGTCCTCGGGAACGTAGGACTCATCGGGCCATTCGTTGTAGGAAAGGGTGTCGCGGCCAAGGGTGATGCCGTTGTCGGTGAGGTAGGTCTGGTACTCGGTCTCGCGGGTAGCTTCGTCCTCGCTGAAGACCACGCCCTCGTTGGTGGCGCGCTGGATGTAGGAATCCTTGAGCTCGTCGGCCGAAGCGAAGAAGGTGGAGTCACCATTCTCCACGCCGAAGTAGCGGATCTCATCCGGCTGGTACCTGGTGGCGAGGGTGGGCACCCAAGCATCGTTGCCGCAGAGGCCACTCTTCAGGATAGCGAAGGCGTAGCCGGGGAAACCTGCACCATTCAGGGCCTCGGCAAAGCGGAGCCAGATGCTGCCCTTGCGATAGATGATGGGGTAGGCCGTCGGGAACATGATGGAGTTCATTCTGGAAACCAGGGCTGAACCACCACCGAGTCCGATGGCAACGAGGCCGGAACCCATGTTCTGCTTCATGACGAAGTTCACGGTCTCGAAGTTGTCGGACTCCGGATCGGGACGTTCATTGGTCGTCATGTAATAGCGGGCATCGCCAGCTCCGTTGATGACCCTGCAGGTGCGTGTGTTGTCTTCGCCGATGTAGGCTTCGTAGTCCTGGGCACGGTTGAGGTTCACGTAGGCCTTGGAGGCACCGAGTTCGTGTTTGAAGTTCTCGTAGAGGGTGACGGCCACGGTGGTGACAGTGTCCTCGGCGTTGGTGCGTACGGAGGTCTCGCTGTCGAAACCGAAGAGCTGCTGGATGCCACGCTGCACGCTGCCGAAGAGCTTACTCATGGAGCTGGGGATGACGGTGACGACTTCCTGGGTTGCGTCGACTTCAGTGGTGGTGTTGAACATACCGGGCCATCCGGAGGTGGTCGCCAGCTCGAAGTAGTCCGTGATTCTGTTGCGCTCCATCAGGCCAAACATCGAGTTGGTCTGGATGACGCCGCCCCATTCGGAGTTGAGGTAGCTGTAGTAGTGCTGGGCAGCCTTGCGATAGGAGTCCTTGTCGCCCTGCTTGCCGCGCAGGAGGTAGATGTCGCCCAGTACCAGGTGCTGCGGGTAGAGGCAGAGGGTGGAGTGGACGAGGCTGGAGTATTCGCCGTAGTTGGGATAATCCACGTTGGCTACTTCTTCCAGCTTCTGCACGATGGGGGAGTCTGCGAAGTCATCGATGGTGACGAAACGGCCTGCATTGTGCACGGCGTCGATATCTTTCGTGGAGAGCACGGGAGTCTCGATGAGCGGCACGCGCTGGTAGGCCAGCAGCAACTGCAGATAGACCCACGCACGGATACTGGCGACCTGGGCGTATTCCTTGATCATGACGCTGCGGTCGGTGCCCGTCCGGCGAAGGGTGTCGCACTGGGCCATGTAGGCGTTGCAGGAATTGATGATGTGGTAGAAGTCGCTGGCCTTGAGGTAGCGGCAGGCACCGTCGGCGGTGGCCACGTCGGAGGTCTGGAAATCCAGGATGGCGTGGATGGAGTCGCTGACGTATTCCGTTCCGCTGACCAGGTCGCCGCGGCATTCTCCGAGGACGACATAGCGCTCGGCTACGGACTGGAGGCTCTTGAGGATGCCCCAGTAGGAGTAGAGGGTGTCGGCGGCGACGGCATCTATTTCATCGTTGCGGTCCATATCCGGCGTCAGCATGTCTTCGCAGGAGGAGAAGCTGATGCTGGTGACCAGTGCAAGAAGTACGATATAAATGATGTTCTTTTTCATATTGACTACGTATTAGAGGTTGATGGTTACACCAAGGTTGAAGTTACGTCCCAGCGAGAGCAGGCCCGTGTCGATGCCTTGGTAGAGGGCGCTGTTGCGGCAGGAGGTCTCGGGATCGATACCGTGGTATTTGGTGACGGTGAAGAGGTTGTTGGCCTCACCCCAGACACGCAGACCCATGAGCCAGTCGCTCTTGACGGGGAAGGTGTAGGTCAGGCGAACGTTCTTCAGCTTGAGGAAGCTGCCGTCTTCGATCCAGCGGTCGGACATGCGTTCGTTGTTGCGCCAGTCCTCGCTGTCCATGTAGCAGGCCTTGGGGATGTCGGTGCGCTGGCCTTCGTAGGTCCAGCGGTTCTGCATGGCCGTGGTCTGGTTGTAGGTGGTGTTGCCGCCTTCGAGGATGCTGCGCTGGTAGTTGTACACATCGTTGCCGAGGCTGTACTTGAAGTTCGCGTCGAGGCGCAGGTTCTTCCAGCTCAGGCCGGTGAAGATGTTACCATAGATGTCGGGATTGGGATTGCCGATGACCACGCGGTCTGCATCGTCGATGACGCCGTCGTTGTTCTGGTCCACGAAGCGGACGTCACCAGCTTGGAAGTTGCGATAGGGATCGTCCTTGATGCCGGTGGGGTACTTCATGTAGGTGTTGCCGTTGCGGGCTACGTTGGTAGCTGTGCTGGCTTCGGCATCGTTGGCATAGACGCCCTTGGTCTCCCAACCGAAGAAGGAACCGGCGGCGTAGCCCACGGCGGTCAGGACGTTGTCCTTGCCGAAGATGCTGTTGGTGTAGCCGGCGATGGTGCGGGTGACGTTGCCATCGACGTCCTTCAAGGTGATGACGTTGGTGTCGGGCAGCTTGGTAATCTTATTGTTGTAGTGACCCACGGTGGCTCCTACTTCCCACTTCCAGTCCTTCTGGTTGATGAGGGCGGCGTTGGCGTGGATTTCGAAACCGCGGTTCTTCAGCTGACCGTCGTTGGTCCAGTACCTCTTAACACCAGCGACATAGTCGAGGTCCTTCATCGTGAGGAGGTTGTCGGTCTTGGCCCAGAAGAGGTCGATGCCGGCCGTTAGGCGGTTGTTGAGGAACGAGCCTTCGAGAGCGATGTTCCAGCGAGTGGTGGTTTCCCACTGGATGCCGGTGTTCTCGATGTTGTCCAGTACGAGGCCTACGGTGTTGCGGCTGTACTGCTGGCTGGCCCAGTAGGTGCGGGCTGCGTAGTAGTCGATGCCGTCGTTACCACTCTGGTCCACGCCGGCGGTCAGCTTCAGGTACTGCACGCCACGACCTGTCTTGAACCAAGGCTCGCTGCTGATGATCCAGCCGAGTTGCAGGCTGGGGAAGATACCCCAGCTGACACCGGCCAGCTTCAGGCCGCCCTTGGTGTCCTTGCCGAAGCGGCTGCTGGACTGGGCAGAGGCGGTGAACTGGGCGAAGTAGCGGTTCATGAAGTTGTAGTCGGCATTGATGTAGTAGGCCATGTCGATCCAGTTGTCCTTGGTACCTCCGTAGTTCACGTACTGCATGTTCTTGGAGATGTTGGGCAGCTTGTCGTTCTCATTGTTATAACCGCGCATGTACGTGTAGCTGTAGCTGTAGTTGTTGTAGCGCCAGCCGGCGAATGCGTTGATGGTGTGTGCTCCATAGGTGTTGCCCCATGCGATGCGGAGGTCGTTGTTGATGGTGGTCTCCTTCGTGAACTGGGTCTTCAGCACGGAAGTGATGGTGCCGAGGTCGGTCAGCTGGTAGGGGGTGGTACCTGCGATGGGGAGGAAGTACTTCTCGTTGTTGCGGTTCATGGTGTAGTTGAAGCGGTCGCTGATGGCCAGCTGCTTCGTCACCTGATACTTCGGCGAGAAGTTGATGTTGATCTGCGTCAGTTCGGCGTAGTTCTTATTCTTTCCCTTACCATTTTCGATTACCCAGTAGGGGTTGCGCAGGCTCTCGTTGATACCCAGCGCACGGGGGAACACGAAGGGGTTCTGCACCCAGCGACCGGCGAGGTTGGTGCTGGCGTACTTACCGGCGTAGTCATCGGAGAGTTCCAGGCGACGGGTGTTCTCGTCGTAGTAGTAGGCGTAGGGCGAGATGAACGGAGCCTGCACCAGTCCGAGGACGTTGGTGGAGCCGATGTTCTGCATCTCGTAGTTCTCGCTCCATCCGTTGTCGAGCACGTCGTAGCTGGTCTGGTTGTAGGCGATGTCCAGTCCGGCGGTGACCTTCTCGAACATCTTGATGTCCGTGTTGAAGCGGAGGTTCAGGCGGCTGAAGTCATTCCCCTTGAGGGTGGACTTGCCGTTGGTGTAGCCGAGGGAGAGGGCGTACATACCGATATCGTCACCACCTTCCACGCTGACTTTGTAGTTCTGCGTGAAGGCTGTGCGGTACATGTCCTTCTGCCAGTCGGTGTTGTTGCCGCTATAGACGCGTGAGTAGAAGTTCTGGGGGTTGTCGCTGAGGAAGGCCATCTGGTCGAGGCCGCTGGTGCCGTTGTCACGCAGGTCCTGGATGGAGCTGGTGAGGTCGCCGAGGTAGCGGCGATAGGCATTCTCGCCCATCATCTTCAGCTTGTTGGGAGCGAGCTCCACGCCGCCGTAGATGCGGACGTTGATCTTCGTGGCCTGGCTGTGACCGCGCTTGGTGGTGATGATGACCACGCCGTTGGCGCCCTTGGCACCATAGAGTGCCGTGGCGTTCTTGAGCACCTGCACGCTCTCGATGTTCTCTGGATCGAGGCCCGAGAGGAGGTTGTTGTAGTAACCTTCGTGGAGGCTGGTGCGCTCGAGCTCCAGGTCAACGATGTTGCCGTCGATGATGAACAGCGGCTGGGCATTGGCGTTGATGGAGTTCACACCACGGATGGTGAAGTAGGAACCCTGGGCGGGCAGGGCGCTGCGGTTGATGGATCGGATGTCACCTTCGAGCAGGCGCTGCATGTCGGTCTCGACGCTCAGGGAACTGGTCTCGTCGAGGTGAACGGTGCGCTGCGAGGTGATGGAGGTGCCGTCGGTGTAGTAGCTCTGGAACTTGTTGGAGAGCATCTTGGCATCCTGGCCCGTGCTGCCTTTGATGGCGAGCTGCTGAACGTTGTAGTCCGGGGCGTCTATCACCAGTGCGTGGCAGAAGGTGGGCACGTCGAGTTTGTACGAGCCGTCTTCTTCCGTCAGCGTTGAATACTGAGGCAATTGCAGTGCCTGCACGCGCACGCCACCCATGGGTGCTCCGGTGGCAGCGTCGGTGATGACGCCGGCGACGGACTGGGTGGGGTATTGCTTCGCAGGCTTCTTGTGGACAATGCGGCGGGGAGCCTCCTCAACGTCGGCTTCTTCGACATCATCCTGTGCCATGGCCGGAGTGATGCTCCATCCTGCCAGCAGGCAGAGGCAGAGACCAGTGCGGATGGCTTTCTCTAAGCTTGGATTGCAGAATATTATTCTCATATCTTCTATGTTTTAGAGGTCAGTGTAATTATTCATCTACAGCCCTGAAGATGATTCTGTCGATGCAGAAGTCGCTACTATAAGTATCCCTTTCCTTAGGACTTGGCGCCGCACATTTAAGCGTTAGCACTGGATAGGAACGGGTCAGGTTCTTGTAGGAGAAGTTGGACTCGTAGAGGATGTCCTCTCCCGTCTTGCTGTCGGCGAGCCAGATGGTGTCCACGCGTTCTCCGTCGTACTCGAAAGGCTTGTTGCGGAAGTCGGTCTCACTATCCGTGATCTTACCGTTCTTGTCGCCCTTCAGGTGCTTGATAGTGACGGTGAACTTGTGCTTGTACTTGGTTCCGGGAATGATTTGGTCGGTACTCCAGAAGTAGAAGTCGGGCACCATGACGAATCCGATTCTGTACTTCACACCGCTCATGATGTCGTGATCCATGTCTTGGTCGCGGAGTTTGAACTGGACGATGGCATCACCTGTGCTGGAGAACTTGTAGAAGTAATCCTCGCTGACGGCACCCAGCAGGCTGTCGGTGACCAAGGCGCTGTTGGCATTGGGGAAGGAACGGTACTCAACTTCCGTGATATTCATCTCTGTCTGCTGGAAGATGGACAGACCGCTGACCTTGATCTCCACGTCCTTGGACTTGAAGGGCTTGAAGAAGTTCCAGTTGTTGACGGGGTAGAGCAGTCCGTTGGAAACGGCGATGGGGGTTGCATTGTCGGTCAGCAGGGCCTTGACATTGGCGGCGGAGTCCACCACCCACTTGGTGGCGGGGATGGTGTCGCGCATGTAGCTGACCTCCTTGGCGATGGTGAAGGTGTCCCTGCGGGTGTTGAACATCTTGAACATCGAGGCGCGCTCGAACTCTTCTGCGGTCCAGTAGCCGGGGTGCTGGGGAGTTCTGGGTTGCTGGCGGATGTTGAAGAGGAGCATGGAGGTGATGTCCATGTTCATGGCCAGACGGATGATGGAGTCGGGGTTCACAACAAACTCCTCAGTGGCGTCGGGATTGGTGTCCTGTTCGTACTTGTTGAAGTACTTGGGAGCGTAGTTGTAATACTTCTTATAGGTGTCAACGGCGTTTCTCCAGGCCTCGTCGGTGGGCAGTATCATGCCCCACACGCTGTCCTCCGCTTCGATGTTTCCGCTGAATCCCTTCAGGTCCATCAGCCATTCGACGCCTGTCGTGGATCCGGTGCGGAAGCTGTACAGGGTGTTGCTGCGGGTGTAGAAGCTGTCAACGTAAACGGGGTTGCCGTTCTCGTCAGAACCGTTCTCCACGCTGAGGCCGGGAATGAAGTAGATGGTGTCATGGGAGATGAGCCATGTGCGCAGGGAGTCGAACTGCTCGGCATGCTGCTTGATGTACTGATAGATGTTGTAGTGGAAGGGCAGCTGCTGGTCGATGACGTGCAGGGTGCCGTTCACTGCGGGGATATTGTAGAATCCCTGCATCAGCGGAATCAGCTGGCTGGCAGTGGCCGCGGAGAACTGCGTGCCGGAAATCAACTTGCGGTCGCGGCTGAAGTAGGCCTTCTTGCCGTTGACCATCACCAGCTTCTCGTCGCCAGTACCGGTGGCGGTGTAGCGGTTCTTGGTGATGTGGTTGCCGACGATGCGCAGGTAAACATCGTAGGGATCCGTGGTGCACTTGCCCAGGAGCTCCTGGTACTCCTCATCGGAGATTGCGTTGTTCGTGGGAGCGAACACGGTCAGGATCTGTGTGCCGTTGAGGACGTCCTTGAAGGTGTAGGGCGTTCCGTCGGCCTTCGAGATCGGATGAGTCTCGTCCTTGAAGTAGGGCGTTTTCTCCACGAGCGTGGCGAACTTGCTCAGCTGAGGATTGGCCTGGATCTGCTCCCAGATGGTCTGGGTGGCATTGGCTCCCTCTTCGCCGGCGTTGTCGCGGACGTCGAAGTGGTCATCCGTGCAGGCGGGTATGGCTGCCACGACGGCGGCTACCATAAAGGCTGCCTGAATGAATCTGATTACTTTCTTTCTTGCCATATTGTATGTATTTTAAGATTTTACCAAATGTCTTCGCCCTCAACAGGGTTGTCGTAAACTTCCTTGGCACACCACTCGAGGAAGTCCATGTAGAACTGCTTGGACGTGGACTCTTGCACGGACTTGAACTTGATGTAGTACTGCTTGTCGGGATCCATGTCTTGGCTGACGATGATGCGGCGGATTTCACGCGACTGTGAGCGTGAGGAGTTGCTGACGCCATTGCTGCCGAGGTAGCTGAAGTTGGCCGGACCCTTCATGAAGCCGTTGTTACGCATGTGCTTGTCGATATCGTCGTTGGCACCCTGGTCGCCGGCGTCGGGCTCCCATCCCACAGGGGAGTTGGGGTTGCTGTCGCTGGCACCACCTTCGGTACCGTTGTACCAGATGGTACCGCCCATTCGGATGTCAAGAGGAATACCCATGGCAGGCAGGGCGTTGGGGTTGTCGCCGAAGTAAACCTGAGCCATACCACGGGCGCTTACCACCTGGATACCATAGCGGATCTCATAGTGTCCAGCCTTCGGCACGGGAGGCAGCTTCATCGTGAATTCGTACTGACCCACGATGTTCAGCTCCGTGCCCTGGTAGTTCAGCCAGTTGTGGTGCCAACCGGAGAGGTAGTAGAACTTCGAACCTTCCATGATGTCGATGTTATCGAAGTACTTGTGGTCCGTCGGGAAGAGGTAGTTGCGGTCGTAGGTGTAGTCACGCAGGTCGCGGATGTCATTGTTCATGAATTCCGGGAACATGGCCGTGAAGTCGATGCGGATGCGCTCGCCCATGAGTTGGTTGCGGACGTTGTCCGTGCAGACCAGCACCTTGTTGATGGGGTGGAAGTAACCGTTGACGACGGCCACGGAGGCCGTGTCGCCACCAACGTAGTTCTCCACGCGGATACCTTCATTCTCATCGGCATACATGGAATGACCCTTGATTTCCTTGAACTGTCCGCTCTCGTGGTAGTTGTTCTCAAAGCCGTTGTCGGTGGAGAACTCGCCACGTCCGTTCAGCAGCTTGGGGAAGCGGTTGATGTACACGCCGTTGCTCTCCTTGCTCTCATAGAGCTTGAGCAGACGACGGCGACCCATGGTGCAGAAGTATTCCATCACGGGGATGGTCAGCTGCGGGTTCTTCTGGGTGGCATCATAGCCCAGCTCGTTCCAGTGAACTACCAGACGCTCGTGGCTGAGCTTTTCAGGCAGGATGTGGTAGGTGATGAACTGGTTGATGATGTTGTTCTCATTGGTGTAGTTGTCGTCGGTGGTGGCATCGGGGTATGCGCCCTTGGCGATGAGGTACTGCTTGATGTCCTCGACGGTGATTTCTGCCACGGGCTTGCCAATCTCGCGCTCCCAGACGTCATCGGTCTCGGCGAAGATGGTGAATCCATACTTGCGGTGCTCGGGCAGTTCAATCTTGGTGTTTTTTTCGGTTCCGAATCGGTCTTCGGGATCCTTGACACCCACTTTGCCAGTCAGGTAAAGCTCTCGCCAGTGGAGGTCTTCCTGCTTGCTCAGGGTGTCTGCCAGTCCGGCAGCAAGGATGAGCTTGGCGGTGACGACGTACTTCATGTCGCCTTCCTTGATCCACTCCAGGAGCTTGTCGGCCAGGGTCTCGTTGCTGGGAGCGATGACGCCGACCATCTCATGAATGTAGCCGTTGATGGCTTCGATGTCGCGGTGTTGCATGTGGATGGGAGCCTCGCCGTTGATGTAGATGCTGTCTTGGTTGACAGAACCACGGATGACGCGCAGCTTGCGCTCGTTCATGTTGGCGGTCTCGAACTCGCCGTTGTCCTCCACGGGGAAGTTACCGGTGTCGAAGGCGGTCACGCCCTTGGCATCACCACTGTTGATGATACTGTTATAGACGATGACCTTGCGGATGGAGTCGAGGTCGTTCTCGTTCTTGAATCCTGCCCAACTGGCCTCCGTGATGAGTCCCTTGCGCTGCAGGGAGTCGAGGTAGAGCTGGATGGCTTCGTTGTTAGGCGCAAAGCAAGTGTAGGCGCCACGTGCGGACAGTAGCTGTGCCACCGTGGAGGAAGACACTTCGCTGATGGGCACTTGATTCAGCAACTTCACGTACTCGGAGAACTGTTCGTTCTCCTGGAGATAGCTCAGAACCGTGTACTCCGTGAAGGTGTAACGATTGCTCTTGTCAATCTCCTCCGTGCAAGCTACGAGTGCGCTGGCGATGACCAGCAAGGCCAGCATGTGCTTCTTGAAATACAGTAGTTGTTTCATATTATCTTCTTTTTTATCATTCTGTAGGTTATTACCAGATGTCTTCTGCCTCTTCAGGGTTGTCGAAGACTTCCTTGGCCACGTACTCGATGTAGTCCATGAAGAATTCCTTGGTCTGGCTCTCGAGCACAGACTTGAACTTGATGTAGTAGTTCTGGTCGGGCTCCATGTCTTCGCTGACCATGATGCGTCGGGAAATCGTCTCGTAGTCGCGCACGGCATTAGCGCCGCCCCACGTCCACGACTTGGGCGCCTTCATGAATCCTTTGTTGCGGAGCTTCTTGTCAACTTCGTCGTTGATGGCCTGGTCGCTGACGTCTTCTTCCCAACCGATGTCCGAGTCTTCCGTGACGTTGCCTCCTGCATAGAGCCGGCGGTAGAGGCCGCTCTGACGGAGGTCCATGGGAATACCATAGGCTGGCATGTTGTTCTTGTTCTTGCCCCAGTAAACCTGAGCCATGCTGCGAACGTAGGAGCCGGTGGCTACGCCGAAGCGGAGCTCGTAGTGTCCGGCCTTGGGCACGGGCGGCAACTTCATCGTGAACTCATAGCGTCCGATGATGTTGAACTCGTCGCCCTCGTTGTTCGCCCAGCCGCACTGGAATCCAGGCAGGTAGTAGAACTGAGTGCCTTCCTGCATCTCCACGTCGGCCAGATACGGATAGTTCTGGGGAAATGCTCGGCAGTTGGTGGCGCCCTCCGTGTAGAATTGCTTGATACCGTGGAGGTCGTTGCTGAGCATCTCGGGGAACATCGTTGCCACGTCTATGCGTATGCGCTCGTTCATCATTTGATTGCGCACGTTGTCCGTGCACGCGAGCAACTGGCGGATGGGGTAGATGATGCCGTTGAGGGCTACCTCGCTGCTGACGTTGACGTCTGAGGGGCTGAGGATTTCAGCGCCTACATTCTCCTGCGGGGTGAGTGCCACACCACGGATGGGCTTGAACTGCCCGCTCTCGTGGTAGTCATTCTGGTAGTTGCCGCCGAGCTGGGAGAACTGTCCGCGCCCGTTGCGCATGATGGGGAAACGGTTGAGATAGATGCCGTTGCTCTCCTTGCTCTCGAAGACCTTCAGCAGACGGGGCTTGCCCATCGTGGTGTAGTAGTCCATGATAGCGATGGAGGGCTGGGCGGTCTTGTCGCGGTAGTCGTAGCCCAGTTCCAGGAAGTGGCATACCAGCCTGTCGCGGCTGATGCGCATGGGCAGGATGTGGTACGTCACGAACTGGTTGAGGATGTTGTTGACGTTGGTGTAGTCATCATCCGTGGTGGTGCCAGCGTCGGTGAAAGCACCGGAGGCGATGAGGAAGTTCTTGACGTCGTCGAGGGTGATATCCTTGGCACTCTTGCCAAGCAGCGATTCCCAAAGTTCGTCGATTTCGGCGAAGATGGTGAATCCGTACTTGCGGTGGGCAGGCAGCGATCCTTTCTGTCCGAAGCTGGTGTGGTTCGGCAGATCCTGCACCTGCTTGGTGAGATAAAGGTGCTCCCATACCTCGTCGCGGTAGGCACTGAGCGTGTCGTTGAGTCCGCAGGCAAGGATGAGCTTGGACATCACGGTGAAGCCGTTGCCTTCTGTCTGAGCCCAGCGCTGGAAGAGGTCGATCATGCGGTCGTTGCTGGGTGCAATGACATCTTCCATCTCATGGATGCGTCCATTGATGACCTCGATGTCTCTGTTCTTCATCGAGAGGGGCCATTCGCCGTTGATGTAGATGCTGTCGCTGTTCACCCTTCCATGCAAGACGCTGAGTTTGCGGTCGTTCATGTTGACGATGCCGAACTCCTCGTTGTCGCCTGGGAAGGTACCAATATCGTAGGACATCTGATCGCCTCCGTCGATGATGCTGTTATAGACAATCACCTGTACGATGGAGTCGCGCGTCTTCTCCGTGCGGAAGGCATCCCACGAAGCCTCGGGGATGATGCCTTTGCGCTGCAGGGAGTCGAGATAGAGCTGGATGGCATCGTTCGTGGGAGCGAATACGGTGTAGTGGCCGCGTGCGGACAAGAGCTGTGCTACCGTTGACTCCGAGAGCTGACTGATGGGCATTTTCTTGAGCAGTTGGACGTATTCGCTGAATTGCGGATGATTCTCGAGGTAGGAGAGAGCCGTTTCCTCCGTGAAGGTGTAGCGGTTGCTCGTATCGATTTCCTCCGTACACGCAACGAGCCAAGTCCCTACCAGCCCCACGAGGAGCAGGCGGCAGATGTGCTTGATGGTGTTGTTCCTAAACATATTAGCAGTCTTAAAGAGTTGTTTCTTAGGCTGTCCTTAGGAGTTATTTCTCGCGGTTCCAGACAGGGTTCTGCTGGAGTTGGCCGTGGTTGGCCGAGAGCTCGCGATAGTAAATGGGGCAGTAGAGCCCATAGCGGTTCTTGATACGTGTCTTATAGACGGGAGCCATCTTGGAGTCGGCCTGTCCGAGGTAGTCCTCAATCATCTTGCGCACGCCCATGGTACCATCGAGGTACTGCGGCTCGCGCGGGTCGTAGAGAATGATGACATCGCGGTCCTTGGCACTGGACTTCTCGTAGACGGGGTTGCCGTTCTCGTCATAGACGGTGTTGCCTTCTTCGTCCACGCTGCCCTTGATCTTGTACATGGCATAGCGTTCGGCATAACGTACAAGGTCGTACCAGCGGCGTCCCTCGCCGAGGAACTCTATCTGACGCTCGTTCATGAGGGTCCTCATGTAGCTCTCGCGGTTACCGGTTCCAGTAAATGTGGCACCGGTGGATTTGTTGACATTGCTACGCTTGTGGATGGCGTCGATGACGTTCTTCGCTGCCACGAGGTTAGCGTCGGTCTTGGGGGCGCTGGGATCGGCCTTGGCAATCATGGCCTCGGCCATCATCAACATGACGTCCGGCTGGCGGTAGATAATCCAGTTGTGGTAGTCGCTGGTCTGCTTGTAAACCCACACTTCCTGACCGGTCTTGCGGTAAACGAAGCTGCAGTCGTTCCATTTCAGGCAGGCACGCTGTCCGAGGTCGGTGGGAGCGGCAGATTCAGAGTTTCCACGTGTGCTGTAGAGGACGTTGCTGCTGTACCATGTACGGCAGTCGGTCTTGCTGTTGTCAACGGAACCATAGACGTTGCTGAGCACGGCGTCGTTCACGATGAAATTCGTTGCATCTTCCAGTCCGTAGAAATCGTAGATCCAGTTGCTCTTGAGGTCATCTTGGGTGTACTGGATGGCGAACATAATTTCCGTGCCAGAGGACTCATAGCTGCGGTGGAAGTTGTAGTCGTAACTGTCCACTTGTGGATGAACAGCTTCCTGATTGTAGTCCTGACGCATCTGCTCGTTGGAGATTAGCAGGGCGTTGGAAAGGCCGCTGCCGAAGTCCTCACGCTTGATGCGAGTGCTACCGAAGGTGCTGGCGTTCATGTTATTGACTTCTGCGAGGTAGTCCAGGGACTTCTGACCTGCCCAGATGACGCTGTCGCAATCCTGATTGATGAGGGTCTTGTCGAAGTCACGTCCTTCGCGCAGGGCACTGCGCCAGAGGTACATGTCTGCCAGCAGGGCATAGATGGCGGTGTTGGTCATCAGGCCACGGGTGTCGCGGCTGTTGTCGAAGCGGTTGCGGGACTGTCCGGCAATGGGGCGTACATCGTGGATGAGGGTGTCGAGCACGGCGAGCTGGTTCACGACGGGGAAGTCCATGACCTCTTCGTCGGAGTTGATGACTCGTGTGCTGTAGGGGATGTCCTTGAAGGAGCGGAGGAGGTAGAAGTAGTTGAGAGCGCGCAGGGCAGTGATCTCAGCTTTCATCTCGCGCCACTCGGTGGTGGTGAACTGGGGGTCCTTGGCCAGCACTTCTTCTCCGTGCTGCAGCACCTTGTTGCAGTAGTTAATAGTGGTATAGACAGCTCCCCAGTCGTAGAGTGACATGGTGCTGTCGAGCTGAGCAGCGCGGATGTTCTGATAGACCTCCCGGTTGCTCTGGCGTCCTGTCTGAGAGGCGATGTCGTAGTTGTCGCTGCGGATGTCGCCCCAGACAAGGAACTTGTCGATGTTGGCGGCCATCTGCTTGTAGGCGGCATAGCGCACGCCTTCGAGGTCGTTCTTGTCCTCCCAGAAGTCTTCTTCGACGATGCGGTCCTGGGGATAGAGGGTCAACCAGTCGGAGCAGGATGTGGCACCGAGGGCCATGAGGCCCATCAGTGCTATGTTGGAAATTAACTTAAATCGTTTCATATCGGCCTTGTTTTAGAATCCAAGATTAATACTTGCGGTGAAGGAACGCGTACGGGGGGGACGGTTGTTGTCGGAGCTGACAGCGTAGCCGCGAGGGCTCACATCGGGGTCAACACCGGTGTAGGTGCTCCAGCACCAGAGGTTGTTGATGGATGCGTAGAGCTTGAGGTTGCGGATACCGAACTTCTTCAGCTTCTTGGGGTCGAAGTCATAGCTCAGCTGCACGTACTGCAGACGGAGGTAGTCACCCTTCTCCACGTAGCGGTCGCTGGGGAGGGAGTTGTAGGTGCTGTAGCCGCCATCGTTGTTCATGGCTCGCGGTATGACGGTCTCGTCGCCGTTCTTGCGCCAGCGCCAGGTGGTAGCAAAGCTCTGGTTGGTGTTGCCTGTCATGCTCTCGAGGTCGCGGCGGGCAAGGTTCACGATGTCGTTGCCGATACGGAAGTTGAAGCCGGTGACGAGTTGGAAGCGCTCATACTTCAGGGTGAAGCCGAAACCACCATTGCACTTCGGGTTGGAGTTGCCGAGATAGACCATGTCGTAGCGGTCAATCTGACCGTCGTTGTTGATATCCTCATAGATGGCATCACCACCCTGGAACTGGTAGCGGTAGCCCTCGTTGTAGCAATAGTACATAGGCATCGGGTTACCCTGCTTGTCGGTCAGCATGTTGCCGGCAGCATCGTAGGCGATAGGACAGGAGGCTGCATCGCCGCGGCGCATGGCAGCAGCTGCGGTGTTGATGGGGTTGCCTGCTGCATCGAAGCCGGTACCGATGCCCCACTGAATGCCGCGATCCTGTGCCTGACGCCAGCTGATGCCGTTCTGGTCAACCTCAGCGTAGCCGTAGGAATTGATGGAGGCGGTGGTGAAGCCGTTGTGGTCGTAGTCGTACTTGTACACGCCCTTGAACTTCAGACCGTAGATGGAACCGAGTGCGTTGCCGATTTGCACGCGCTGGTGGTAGCTGAGGTTGTATTTGCCATCAATGTAGCCGGGCTGGTTGTTCTCATTACCATTGAGGCCTTCGAGGATGAGGGCGTCCATCTCCTCGACTTCATTGAAGTTCTGGGCGACGTTGGCACGCACCTTCATTTGGAACTTGCCCACCTTGGCAAACCATCCGCTGTGGAAGTTCAGGTCCCAACCCTTGTTGCGCATGATACCTGCGTTGACCTTGTCGAGGGAGCTGAAACCGTTGGCGGAAGCGATGCGCATGCCGTTCATGATCAGGTCGGTGGTCTTGTGGTCATAGATGTCGAGTTCGAACTGGAGGAGGTCGTCGAACAATCCGAGGTTGAAGCCCCAGTTGATCTTGCGGGTCTTTTCCCACTGAATCTTGCGGAGCGAGAGGTTTTCGGGACGTACGACGGTGTGACCGTTGTAGTAGCCGTTCTGGCTGTACTTGTTGTACTGGTTGTAGCCGCCACCGCCGGTGTTACCGGTGACACCCCAAGTGGGACGGAAGGCGAGCATGCTCAGCCAACTGCGCGACCAGTCCATGAACTTCTCGTCGATGATGTTCCAGCGCGCACCGATGAAGGGGAAGTAACCGAACTTGTTACCTGCACCAAAGGCGGTGGAGCCGTCGGCACGGAGGCTGGCGTCGATGTTGTACTTACTCTTGTAGGAGAGGTGAATCTGGCCGAAGAAACTGGTGTTGCGCCATTCGTTGTTCGAGGCACCGGCAGCGTCCAACAGTGCTACGACGGTGGGATCCGTGATGCCGTTAGGCACGTTCCAGAGGCCGGTGTTCTGGCGGCTGGAGGTACCGCTGTAGAGTTCCCAACGCAACAGGGCGCTGGCACTGAAGTCTTCGTTCTTGAACTTGGGATAGAACTGCAGGTCGTGGCGGGTGGTGAACTCAAGGCTCTTGTACTCGCTGTTGCTCACGGCGTTGCGCTGGTTGTTACCCACATTGTTCAGAGGGTGGTCGCCGCCCCACTGCCACTCCATGGTGTGGAGCTCTGCAGGGATGTATTCATCGTTGGAGGTGTTGTAGATGTTGAGCTGTACGTCGCCCTTATAGTTCAGCTGGGTGTGTTCGTCGTCCTTGCCGAGGAACTTGTACTCGATGTTGAACTGCGGGGTGAGGTTGTACTGGCGCTCCTTGTTCCAGGCCTGCATAGCGCGTGCCACGGGGTTACCGTTCATGAACAGTCCGCGCAACTGCCAGCTGGTGTGCTGTCCGTCGTTCACGATACCGCTGGCGCTGTTACCAGAAATGCTGGCAGCCATGGGCAGCATATTAAAGTAGTTATCGGTCGGGACATAGATGATACGGCTGGGGTCGTTGGGGTCAGGCTCTGGGCGATACTGATAGATTGACATGTTCGGCATCGCGGTGTAGGCACGGCTGAGGATATCGTTGCCGTAGTTCTTGTGGTTGGTGGTGAAGGTCAAGTTGATGTTTGACTGGAACTTGATACGGTCACTGACCCAGTAGTCGAGGGCGGTGGCGGTGGTGAAGCGGTCGAGCTTCTGGCCGATGATGGTACCTGCTGACTTATCATAACCTGCGCTGACGCGGAAGGTTGCCTTGTCACCACCACCGGAGAGGGTGACGTACCATTTGTGTTCCTTACCGAACTGCGTCACAGCGTCCACCCAGTCGGTGTTCTTGTTGTAGTGGTTGTAAATGTAGGGCTTCTCCGTGTTGTAGTCCAGCTCGATGATGGGACCGTAGGCGGAGAGACGCGGCTCGCGCTGCTGGGGGTTGTAGTAGGACTCCTTCAGCATCATCGTGTAGCCGTCGCCATCCAACATATTGTAGCCAGTGGGCTGCCAGGTACCGTTGAAGCGGTAGCTGAAGGTGACGTTGGTGGGACCACGGTGACCGCGGCGTAGCTTGATCTCGATGACACCGTTGGCACCGCGGCTACCCCACTTGGCGGTGGAGGCGTCCTTCAGTACCTCGATGCTCTCGATGTCCTCGGGGTTGACGTTCAGCAGGGTGGAGAACTGCTCCTCGTTATCCATCTCCTCGAAGTTGATGGTTTGGGCGTCCTCCGGCAGCTCGAAGATGTGGTCGTTGACGACAATCAGCGGCTGGGCATTACCATTAATAGTAGAGGTACCGCGCAGGCGCATGGTGGTACCGGCGCCGAGGTTACCTGAGTTCTGCACGATGTCAAGACCTGCAATCTGACCTTGCAGGGCCTGGTCCACGGACTCGAAGGCCATACCTTCCATTTCGTCCATGCTGAAAGTCTGCGTGGCTCCCGCCAACTCTCGGACGGGGATGCTCAGACCTCCGGACTGCTGTTTCTTCTTTCCGACCTTGACAACTTCCTTCATCTGCTTGGTATTGTCGGCGAGCGTGACTTTGAAGACATTGCGGCTGCCGATGACCTGTGACCAGGGCTTCATGCCGATGCAGGTGATGACCAAGGTGTTGTTGGCGTCCTTGATGTTCAGGGTGAAGTTACCGTTCATGTCCGTCACGGTGTGGCTGACGATACGGTTGTTCTTGTCGCGCTCTGCAACGTTAGCACCCGGGATCACGTCGATGTCGTCCGATACGGTACCCGAAATGCGTCGCTGTGCGCTTACATTGGTTGCCGTGAAGCATAGCACCCACAGCATTATCAGTTTTAAAATCTTATTCATAGTGTGTTGCTGTTTTATCGGACTACAATTTTCTGACGCGAAATCTCTTCTCCGCTTTCCGTGGTGTTGACGTTGTATTTGGTCTCCACGACGGGGTGAGCCTTGAGATAAGCTTTGCACTGGCTCTCGCTGTTGAAGTCTGGATAGATGACCTGTCCGTCGCTGCCCTTGGGCAGGGTGGTGTGGTTGAGAACGCCGGGGATCTGGTGAATCACGGCAAAGCTGGAACCATCGATGGTGATGTTGTTCATCGTAGATTGATTTGTGGGCGACTGGGGTCTGTTGTTGCGGTAGCAGATGATGTCGCGGGCCATGATGTTGTTGTTGTCGGTGACGGTGAGCTCCGGTCCTCCGTAGTTGTCACGGACGACGAGCTTGGTGTCGCCTCCTTGCTTGACACGCTTGCAGAGTACCTTGACGAACACACCGAGCTCGCGGTCGTAGCTGGAGGTCACATATTCAGCTTCAGGACGTTCGCTCTTATCAACGAAGATACTGTTGTCGAGGAAGTGTCCGCGGATGAAGTTGTTCAGGAAGGTAATCTTGGCTTGCAGACGAAGGACGTCTTTCTGTGTGACGAACTTTTCTTCGAGCTTGCTCGAGGGAACGATGATGGTGTCGTTGTAGGTGGAGTCGCTGCCATCACTGGCCTTAGCCGTGGCAGTGGTGACGTAGTAGTATTCGGGGTCGCCGTACTGGTCGGTCCTGGTGCTCACGATGTCCTGGTACTTGGGCAGTGAATAGTAGTCTGCCTTGATGGTTTCCCAGGTGGGGAGACCGTGGGCCTCGGCTTCCTCGATGGCCTCGTTGGTGGGCACGAGGATGGTGTAGCGGTAGTTGTTGAAGAACTGAACATTGTAATCCACACCGCCGCCGTTGCCAATCTTAGAACTGGCTCCCACGAAAGTGTAGTATTTCAGCAGTGCACGGGTGAGGTTGTCACCTCTGAGCTTGGAGTCCACAAGCTGGGAGATCTGCAGCATGGAGTCGCTGGGCTGGGTGAGTTCGAAGAACTTATTGTAGATGCCTTCGGCCTGGCCTTCGCGCTGCTCGGTCAGGATGCCGTAGACGCTCTTGGAGGCAGGGATGATGGGACCGTCGTCCAGCAGGAAGGTAGTACCATTCTTCTTGTCGTAGTGCTCAGCTACGCGCAGCTCCAGGGTGCCGGGGTCGCCATCAACGATGCCGTAGCGCTCGTTTTCCAGCTGGTAGCCGCCCTGCACGCGGACGATGTTGTCGGGATTGGACGGGTCACGCGTAATCTTGATGGCAGAACCGTTCTTGGCGATGTAGTATTGGTCTTCGGTGCCAAAGATGGGGTTGGTGCCATCGTGCACGATGGTGTGGCTTTCCAGGATATCCTTCAGGCGGTTGACGACTTCCTCGTCGCCGATGGTCTCGGTGCGGCCATAGGTGTCTTCGCCGGCGTTTGTACCCAGACTGGGATCACGCTTGCCTGTAGCGGGATTGTACTTCCACAGGGTCTTGGTGAAAGGCAGTCCGGACTTGCCGCCGGTGTAGTCCAGCACGAGCACACGGGGCTTCTGGCTGGGGAAACTGACCGGGTCGTAGTAGTTCAGCATGGCCTTGTCGCTGGGGAGAAAGAAGGTGAACTGGGACTTCATAGCCTTCAGGTAGGCGAAGTAATTGATGTGCATGCGGTCCTGACTCTCTACGAAGCCGTTGTAGATAGCCCACTTCATGATCAGGTTCTTCTTGCTGATGTAGGCAGGGGCTGCCACGGATGCGAAGTCGGCAGGTGAGTACACCTTATTCATTATATATACAGCACCATTGTTGGCCAGCAGGCAGGTGTCGATTTCACCGCCGTCCTTGGTCAGGTGGTTGTCGTAGATGCCATTGACGTCATCCTCGTAGAAGATGTCGTCGTGAGCATCGTCGCGCAGTTTGATCATCTTGCTGGGCACAGAACCCGTGAAAGTCGGGAACATGATAACGTTCACCAAAGCCTGCAAGGTTGAGAGGGGGATGTCGTCGATCTTCTTGTAGAGGTTTTCGAAGTCCTCGTCTTTCGCAGGAACTGTGGGCAACTTTGTCTCCTGGTCGGTGGCATAGGTCTCGATGAGGTCCCATCCTTCCTGTCCGGGTTGGAAGTACTTCCAGAGGGCGGCGTCGCTGGGAACGAACATGGCAGCCATGTCCGGACGCGGGTCGTTGGCGTCGTCGTAGAACTCGTTCCATCCCGGGTCGAACTTCAGAGCGACCTCACCATATCCGTCCTGGAACTTGTTGCCCTTGCTGTCCCAGAGCTGAGTGGTGTGGCCCGGGCCAATCTTGGCGAAGTAGTGCTTTGTGTAGATGGTTTTAATGGGATTGTCTTTGTGCAGGTCGTTGTAGGCCTGGGTGACAGCCATATTGGGGTAGGGGTAGGAGAAGCGTTCCAGGATGTGGCTGAAGATGCGTGTGTTGCCGTTGGTGCGGATGAGCTCAGCCATGTTGGGGCGCGGCACCAGCACGCGTTCCATGATGTTGACGTATCCGTTCTCGGCCACGTTGTTCTTCGAGAGCACCAGGGCGTCGTAGATATGCACGTCATCGGTGTTACGTTCGCGTCCCATGAAAATCTTGAAGTCTTCGTCCTTCACGCTCTGGTTGGACATGTGCTCGGTGGTGAAATGGAGCATCATGTTGGCAGTGGAGTCGGTGACCATGTACATACCCTCGTTGCTGCCCTTGGGGCCATAGGCAGCCCAGTAGTTAGGCTCGGGCACGTAGGCCTTCTGCCCAACCCACTTACCGTCGCTGTCATAGATGTTCTCCACGGGGTATTCCTTGCCATAGTTGTATGCCATGGGCAGATCCTCGGGAGCCACATAAGTGATAGAGTCCGTCAGTTCCACGTCGGTGAAACGACGCATATATTCGCCACGACGGGGGGAGTCTGTGCCTTGGCCGTCGCTGCTGGCCAAGTTCTCCATGACGATGGCGTTGTTCAGCATACTCGTGTGGATGAGCAGCTTCTTCTGGGCCACCGAGAGGTTTTCGTAACTGGTGGCGTTGTGCCAAGGATTGGACGCGGGTAGCTTGGCATTGTTCTTGAAGAACTCTTCCCAGGCGTCGTCGCCGGCCACGAATACGGTCTTCGAACCCGTGCGGCTCAACACCTCTGACAGGGGACGCTGCAGATACTCACCCGTTTCTGGATCGGTGGGGTTCACGTCTTTGTCAGCGAGCAGCTTCAAATACGTGTTGAACGTGTGAGTCGTTCCATTGTCATCTGTCAGGCCTTGTTCCAGACTTTCGTAGATGCTGGCGTTCAACCATGACGGCTTTTCATTGTCGTATGGGAACTTGTCCTCGCATGCCCACGTAAGCCCGCAAACGGCCATCACACAAAACGCGCGCGTAGTGTGCTTGCCAAATGTGCTTAATAGGTTTTTCATACACATTGAATTTGAGATTATTAAATGATTTTTTGTTGTTTCGTAAATAGGGTAAAATTGGTCCCGAAAGAGACCTAAACATTGCATTTTTACTCAAAAGCGTGCTCAAAATTAAGGCTTTTTTTAATTCGATGTTCTCGTGCATCCTCATTATTTCGTGTTTGTTAAGAATATTTAACAAACGGAATGTTTCAAACGTTAACGCTTCGGACGACAAAACAATCGCTCCCACGGACACTTTCGGTCTGCGGGAGCGAGAGGTTGTTGTCGAAAAAATCTCGGTGGAGGTGGTGGCTATCGGACAAAGACCTTGGTGGCAGCACGTCCGTTGGTGACGATGTAAATGCCACGCGGCAGGATAGTTCCGGCCTGTACCTGAGTTCCACTGGTGGTGTAGATGCGTGCGGAGGGATCGGAGGGGAGGATGCGTCCTTGGCGAACTTCTACAAGGAACTGTTGTTGAGGCAGTAGGGGGGCCACAATGCGAGTGGCAGTGGGATCGTGGTCTATGGCTATCCATCCGAGGTAGTCACCGCTTTTGGCAGCAGTGTTCTGTCCAGAGGGGATGGTCGCAGTGCCATCCATCTGCCGACGCACACGGAATCCATAGGTCTCCGTGATTTCTTCGCCCTGCTCATCCTGAACGGAACGTATCAGGTCAGAATTTTTGCGGAAAACACTGGTGAAATCCAGATTGTGGGTCTGAGTGGCGGCAAGGATGTATGGAGAACGGAGATAGATGGTGTCACCGGCTTCGTCGGTAAAGGCGCAGGAGGTGAAGGAGGTACCTCCGATGGCCTCCTGACAACGTCCGGCGTGTATGCGCATTCCCGTGGTGCCGAGTTTAGCGGAACCAGGTGCCATGGCGATGTAGAAGGTGTACTGCTGACGAGGCTTTGACTTCATGTCAGATTGCTGCATAATCTTCATTTTGAATCCTTTGTTTGTAACCTCGAGGACTCGTGGTGCTGCAGGATGGGCAGACTCAGAACTGATGTTCTGCGGAATGACGATGGGGACAACTCCTTCCGCAAAAGGCTCCTTGAAAAGTACCTCTATGGTGTCGCCCTGACTCATGGCCGAACGGATGCCTGATTTGTTCGTATAGACGCAGGTGTCCACCAGCATACGCAGTCCGTCCCATTCGTAAGAACCGGGTTGAATGACGAAGTAATCTGTTGTCTCGGTGTTCTTAAAATTCATTTCAGTTCCGAGAGTCCACGGCTCGAAATTGAAGGAGAAATTGTCTTTGGAAATGGTGTTGACGTGGTTGAAGATACCGTTTGCCGAATTCTTGTTGGTGGCGATGCCTGTGATGACAATGGGGAAGTCCTCCTGGGTCGCAAAGTAGATGGAAGAGGGTTCCGTGTTGTTTGCTTCGATGTGTCCAGCCATGATGTTGCCATAGGTTGTCGCCACTCCGATGAACACGCTGGTCGTGTTGCTGTAGCGAGTCTTTCCGTCGGCATCATTGCAGAGGAGTCGGAACTCGTTGAGTCCAGGATAGGCAGTGCGGTCGAGGGTGGAGTTGGCTGTGCGTGAAAGCTGTTCGCTGTATGCGAGGGTGTCCACGCTCTGCCATGTGCCTCCTGCGGGGCGATGTTGCAGGACGGTGAGGTCGGTGAGGTCGTAGTTCTGGTTGGTCCATGTGAACTTGCAGGAACCGTTACGGGCATTGTAGGTTACGGCAAGGTCGCTGACCGTGCTGAAGGGTGGTGTCTTGGGCACGTAGTTGCCGTAACCCGTGTAGCCGGGACCATTGGTCTTCATGGTGGCGAAGTACTCTCCGGCGGGCGTTAGTTTTCCATCACGATAGAGCTTAGAGCAGTTGCGTTCTCCGTTCCAGTAGAAATAGCGCTCGCAGGCGTTGTTCTTGTTGAGGTTGTCGAGGATGCGGCTGACGACAGTTTTGTTCTTCTCCAGGTCGGCAGCTGTTGGGTTGTCGAGGCTGGAGGCTTCCTTGAAGATTCCGCTGCCTCCGCTCCAGGAGGCGCCCCACACCCATTCTGTAATCCATACGGGGCGCTTGAATTTCTGCGCCCAGTTGTTGACGTTCGTGGTAAAGGCGCTTTCGTTCCAATATCCGTGGAGGTCGATGATGTCGCATCGCCATCCGCGATTGTCGATCTCGGTGAGGAAATCGGAGAGGAAGCCCGTGGCGTTCCAGTAGTCGCTGCCGTCCCAAGAGGAAGGTGTGCAGAGACGCAGGCCGGTACGCATGAGGTCTTGCCAGTTACCCAGAATTTGTTCCATGGTCCATGTCCCGTGGTCGGATTGGTTGCGTGGCTCGTTGTTGGTCTTAAGGTGGCAGGAATAGGTTGCCTGTCCGCATTCTTTAGGTGACGGCCAACTTTCGTCGATTCGGTGGGGTACGACTTCCACATCGGGCAACATACTTCTGCCGGGTCCCCAGGTGAAGGAGGTCTGAGCGTTGAGTTTGGCGAGGACGTTTTCATCGAGGAGGTCTGCAACGCCAACCTTGCTGGTGTTCTGCCAGCGGAAGACGCGGTAGGAGGAGATGCGCTGGTCCATAAGGGTGGGCAGACTGTTGATAATTAGGTCGGCTTTGTCGGCAATGAAACAGCGGCTGTAGCCGTAGCCTCCGCTGCGGAGGGAGAAGGTGACCATGTAACCACGCTTGAGAGTGAAGCTACGGATCATATTGTTCATCTTGGCAGCTGTGAGGGTGTTCATGTAACCACCTGTGTTCTCGAGCCCGAAGAGTTCGCAGGAGTTGCCTTGCAGGTTCTTCTCATCGTAAACGACAAGGGGGTGGAAGGACGTGGCAGCGGTGCCTTCTTTGCCGTAGGGGAAGAGGATGGCTCCTCGGTCGTAGATGCGTACCTGGCAATTATTCTCGCTGGTGGCTTTGGCACCATTGATGGTGATGTGGCTTAGCTGCTTGAGAGCAAGGGAAGGCTTGAGGTTGTCGAAGATGATGACGGCGTGGTCGAGGTTGGTGATGTTGATGGAACCTCCAGTGGCAAAGGGCGTGGTTGAGGTGATGTGGAAGTCCACGTCGTCGGCAAGTGTGACGGCTTCCGCGACCTGTTCAACGGTGGTGGATTTGTTGGCCGCCCATGTGCTGATGCTGGCTATGCAGGCAAGGATTATGGGTAGAAAGAGTCGTTTCATTGGAGAAAAGGTTTTAAATCGATATACCGTTAAGTCGTTATATCGTTACTTTGTATTGGGGAACGCTTTTTGGATACGCTTGAGCTCCTTCGCCGTGATAGCGATGACGGTGCCATGACGCGGTGTGAAGTTGCCTTCGGTCTTAGTGTCCTGCACGCGGTGGAAGGTGCGTAGGTTGTCGGTGCTCTTGCAGAATTGATAGTGCCCGCTGGTGTAGCAGTCGTACATGAGCACCCAGTTGCCGTCATGGAGCCGGAAGACGCCTGAGCCCTCAACGGCTTTGTTTGTGTCCTGGCACCATCCAGGCTGCAGTTCCCAGGTGCGGCCGTCGTAGAAGTCGCGGGCGATGAACTGCTTGATGCCCTTCTCGCGCTGGCCTTCTGTCTTGAAGAAGATGTGATAAAGTCCCTCGTCATCCTGGACGATATCCGTGTCTATGCTGGCATTGCGCATATCGAAGAGCACTTTGGGTTCACCTTCCAGGTCGGTGAAGTTCTTGTTGGCGTAGGCCCAATAGACACGGTCGTAGGGGCAGGAGCCGTCGTCCGTGAGAATGGAGAAATAGACAATGTACTTCTTCGTGCGTGGGTCGTAGATGGTTTGCGGTGCCCAGACACGTGTGACGTGTTCAAACATAGTTCCGCGATAGCGTTCCGGGAAATGGATGGCACTATGCTTCCAGTGGACGAGGTCCTTGGAACGCATGAGCACCATGCCGCGGTTGCTGCTCCATCCGAGGCTGGATTTCATGTCGGTGACAACCATGTAGAACCATCCGTCGTGTCCGCGGAGGATGTGTGGGTCACGTACGCAGCCGGTGCGTGCAATGTCAGCGGAGGCAATGATTGGTTCTCCGTTGTTCAGTGGTGTGTAGTTCCAACCGTCCTCAGAGATGGCGTAGCAGATCTGCTCTTTCTCAGGGGCGTTGCCGGTGAAGTACGTGAAGAGGTAGGCGCAGGTTTTTTGCGCACTGGTCATGTTGGCCGCAACAAGGGCGGCGAAAAGGGTAAATGACTTCCGAAATCTCATTTTATTGATGTTTTTATGTGCATTTGCGGACAAATGTAGCTAAAATTTCGGAAGCTCGGGTGCGTGCGCGTGGAATATTAAGGTTATTTAACAGCGTTTTTGGATAAATACATTGGCCGTAGATGGGAAATGCAATAGCTATGGGGGTATTACTTCTTGCGTTTCTTGCGTCGGCGTAGTTTTGCGGCGATGTCCCAGTGGATTTGTGCTTCTTCGTGGCGTCCTTCGCGATCGAGTGCATCGCCGAGCCTCTGCTGTGCTGCTTCGAAGTCCGGATAGAGTGCGATGGCTTTCTCGTAGTTGCGGAGCGCGGCAGCGTTGTTCTGGAAGTCGGTGATGCAGTCGTTGCCCATGAGGTAGTATTCTTCTGCGAACTGGCGTAGGGTTTTGCTGCGTTTCTTCAGCTGTTTGCGCAGTGCTTCGTTCTCAGCTTCCAAGGTGCTGATTGCCGTGAGCTTTCGCCGGATGAAACGTCGGGCAATGGGGGATTCGATGTCGTAGCGTGCGTGGATGGCCGTGAAGAAATGCTGCAGGAAATCGTCCCAGCGACGCTCGTCATAGGCGCGCACGGTCTCGGCGTACTCGATGTCGGCCTTGGCACCTTGCATGGCTCGGTCCAGTGCTTGAGGATTGTTGAAATGGGTTGCAAAGTTGACAATCTCGGGTCGCACGAAAACGTCAGAGCGGCTGACGGGACGTTTGAGGGTCATGCCCTCGAGGGAGGTGCAACGACTGAGTGCCACGTAGGCTTGACCGCCTGCGAAGGTGCCTGTGCCGAAGTCGATGGTGACACGCTGGAAGGTGAGGCCTTGGCTTTTATGTATCGTGATGGCCCAGGCGAGGCGGATGGGGAACTGGGTGAAAGTGCCGAGTTCCTCTTCCTCGATTTTCTTTTCGCGCTCGTTGTAGGTGTAGCGGATATTGGACCACATGGCTTCCTGAAGGCGATGATGGTGCCGAGGGTTCCGTTGACCCATTGCTTCTCTTGGTCGTTCTTGACGAAGATAATCTGGGCACCGAGTTTGATTTCGAGATCGAGGAGGGTGGGGAGGGAACTGGAGGGGAAGTCGCCACGGATGCGACCGTGGAGGGTGACGGAGGAACCGTCGAGGCGAGCGAGCTCGTTGGAGTTGATGAAATCGACGTCGTCGCGGCGGGTGCAGAGGGTGATGCCGAGGTGAGTGGGGAGGGGGGAGTCGGCGCTAATAAGCGCCGCACCCGACCCTAAAGGTTGTAGGGAGGTGGTGAGGGAATCGAGGGAGGGGGAGGAGGAATGTGAGGTGGGGGGAGTGGTGCTGGGGACGGGGGGAGGGGAGGTGATGGAACTTGAGGGGAGGGCGCGAGAGTTGAGGAGGGAGAGGTCGGCAGGGGAGAAATGGTTGGTGCGGATGCGGTCGAGAACGGCGATGAACTGAGGATCCTGCTGGCGGTAAACCTTGGTGAGCTCGATGCTTACGAGCTCCATCTGGCGGAAGACATGAGCCGAGAAGAAATAAGGAGAGGGATAGAAGCGGGAGAGGATGTCGCGTTCGTCGGCTTTCACAACAGGCTCCAGCTGATAGACGTCGCCGATGAGCAGCAGTTGTTTGCCGCCGAAGGGCTGACGGAAATTGTGGGTGTAAGTGCGCAGGATGCGGTCGATGAAGTCGATGATGTCGGCACGTACCATTGAAATCTCATCGATGATGATGAGCTCCAGGCTTTGTAGGAGCTTGATGTGATCCTTGCTGTATTTCAGGAACTCACGTATGCGCCGACCTGCGTAGCGGGAGTCGTCAGGTGCCAGGGGGTGGAAGGGAAGTTTGAAGAAACTGTGTAGGGTGACGCCGCCGGCGTTGATGGCAGCGATGCCGGTGGGAGCGAGCACGACACATTTCTTTCGGGTATTCTCCTTGACATAGCGCAGGAAGGTGCTCTTGCCCGTGCCGGCTTTACCGGTGAGAAAGAGGGAATGGTGAGTGTGGCGGATGAGGTTCAGTGCCGCCTGGAACTCAGGAGTGCTGGTGTCAATGGAAGGGGTGGTGGCGCTCATTTGCGGAAAGGGACACAAGTTGTTAGAGGCTGTCGTTGTCGAGCTCTAATGGTGGTACTTCGTCATCCTCCGGAAGTGTTGGTTCTTCGAAATTATCTTCTTCGAGGGAGAAGCCCTCCAGCGCAAGGGAGTCGGTGGTGAGGGTGTCGGCTGGGAAAATGGTGGCCGCGCACTCATACTCTTGTGGTAACACGCTTGCGGGCGGGGCCGGGAATTTAGCGCAGTAGCGGGAGAAACGCGGGTCTTGCAGGGTGCGAGCGATGAACTTGCCGAAGATGGGTAGTGCTGTTCGACTGCCCTGACCGAGCTGTCCTGTGCGGAAATGAATGCTGCGGTACTCGCCGCCGACCCATCCGCCAGCCACCAACTTGGGCGTTACTCCCACGAACCAGGCGTCGGAGTGGTTGTTGGAGGTGCCTGTTTTTCCTCCGAACTCTGCTTTGTCCAAGACGGGGTGGATGTACTGCCAGAGCGCTGCCGTGGTGCCTCCCGGCTGTGTCAGACCTCCCCTCAGGAGCTGTTCCATGAAATAGGCAGTGCGCTCCGAGAGTGCGTGTTGCTTGTCGGGCTTGGCTTCGTAGAGGAGGTTGCCTTCCCGATCTTCAATGCGCAGAACAAGGAGCGGATCGTTGTAGTTGCCACGGTCAATGACGGTGCAGTAGCTGTTGACGAGGTCCAGGAGGCATACATCGCTGGCACCCAGAGAGAGCGAGGGCACGGGTTCCAACTCGGAGTGGATGCCCATGCTGTGGGCGGTTTTGATGATGTCGCGTATGCCGACTTCGTAACCGAGCTTGACGGCGATGCTGTTGACGCTCTGAGCGAAAGCCAACTTCAATGTCATGTTCGCTCCAGAGAAGGTGCCGTTGGCATTGTGCGGAGCCCAGGTCTTGGGCTTTCCGTCGATGGTGTCGACGTATGCAGTCCAGGCGTCGAGACGTCGGTCGCAAGGGTTAAGGCCCTTGTTCATCGCCTCGGCGTAAACAAAGAGCTTGAAGGTGCTGCCCGGCTGTCGCATGGCGGTGACCTTGTCGTATTTCCACGAGTCAAAATCGATGTCGCCTACCCACGCCTTGACGTGGCGTGTGTCAGGTTCAATGGCTACGAAGCCGCAGTGGAGGATGCTGACCATATAGCGGATGGAGTCCATCGTGGAGATTTCACGATAGATGGGACCGTCGTAGCTGAAGAGTTGCACTTGGTGGGGTTTGTTGAGGTAGTAGTCGATGCTGTCAGGCTGATCGGGATACCTTTTGCTAAGATACTTGTAGTAAGAAGTTTTCTTGGCGAGATCTTCAATGAAATTGGGAATCTCATGGTGGAATTGGTCCTGCCAGGGGTGCTGGCCGCGCCAGTGGTCGTCGAAACGTTGCTGGAGTACTCTCATCTGTTCTAATGCTGCCTGTTCGGCGTATTCTTGCAGGCGGGAGTCGAGGGTGGTGTAGATACGCAGCCCGTCGGCGTAGAGATCCAGACGCTCGTTGTTGTTGACATTGATGAGTCCGCGATCGCAAAGGTTGTCAATGTATTCTTGCAGCTGTGTGCGGAAGTAGGGGGCCAGCCCGTCGTAGCTGCTTTCTTCGATGTGATCTACGCAACGAGTGGGAGTTGCTTGCAGGGAATCGAGCTGCTTGGCAGTGGCGGCACGGCCATCGAAGAGCAGTCCTCCGTGGTTGTAGAGGTTTTGGAGGACGACGTTGCGGCGGCGCTGCGAGGCTTCAGGATGAAGACGCGGGTTGTAGGTGCTGGTGGCCTTGAGTAGCCCTACGAGGGTGGCGGCCTGCAGGTAGTCCAGGCTGTCGGGCGTGGTGCCGAAGTAGGTCCGGGCTGCCGTCTTGATGCCAAAGCTGTTGCTGCCGAAGTCCACGGTGTTGAGGTACATCGTCAGAATGTCCTCCTTTGAGAAGGCAGCCTCAAGCTTGGTGGCGACAATCCATTCTTTGGCTTTCATGACAAGAATTTTCACGCCGGGTATCTTGCCCGTGAGACCCGTGGAATACTGTGTGCGAACGCGGAAAAGATTCTTTGCCAGCTGCTGGGTGATGGTGCTGGCTCCGCGTGGGTTGCCCTGTGCGATATCCTTGATGGCAGCGAACAGTCCGGCAATGTCCACCCCGTGGTGCTTGTAGAAGCGTTCGTCCTCTGTGGCGATGAGGGTTCGGATGACGATGGGGTTGATCTCCTCGTACTTCACGGGAGTGCGGTTCTCGCTGAAGAAGCGTCCTAAGAGAACGCTGTCGCAGGAGTATATCTCACTGGCTTCGCTGCTGACAGGGGCTTTGATCTGACTGAAGCTGGGGGAACGTCCGAAGAGCCATAGAAAATTAACATCGACGGCAACGAACAGCAGCACCACCAGGAGGAGGAGGGTGAGCAGCCATACGAGGATTTTCTTGTACCAAGGACCAGAATAGATGAGGTGTATGAGTTTCTTCATAAGTCAATCCAATGGATATCGGGGTCGCGGGAGAACCAGGTCATCTGTTTCTTCGCGTACACGCGCGTGTTCTTTTTTATTCGTTCTAGGGCAAAAGGTAGTTCCCATGTGCCGTCGAGGACTTGGAAAAGTTCTTTGTAGCCCACGGTGTTGAGGGCGTTTTCGTCCCGGAAAGGCAACATCCGACGTGCCTCTTCGAGGAAACCGTCGGCAAGCATCTGATCCACCCGGCTATTGATGCGCTGGAAGAGGTCGGCACGCTGGCGGCGCAGTCCGATCTTCATGATGTGGAAGGGGCGTTGCTTGTGGGTGGCGGTGCGGAAGCTGGTGAAGGTGCGCCCTGTCTGGTAGCACACTTCCAGTGCGTGGAGGATGCGGCGGGTGTTGCGGAGGTCTGCCTGTGCGTAGTACTCAGGATCCAGCAAGCGCAGCTCGGCAAGCAGGGGGCGTAGTCCTTCGGCGTCGTAGCGTTGGTGCAGCTGCTGGCGCACTTCGGGATCTATGGTTGGAATGTCGTCTATACCCTTACAGACAGCATCGATGTACATCATTGAACCGCCGCTGAGGAGGAGGACGTCATGGGTTCGGAATAGTTCTTCGCAGAGGCTGAGGACGTCAGACTCATAGCGGGCGGCGCTGTAGTAGTCGTTGATGGCGAGGGTGCCGACGAAGTAGTGTCGGACTCGAGTTTGCTGGGCTGCGGTGGGAGCGGCAGTGCCGATGGGCAGGTCTCGGTAGAGCTGCCGGCTGTCGGCATTGATGATGGGACAGCCGAGCGATTCTGCCAAGGAAAGGGCGAGCTCGGTCTTACCCACGGCAGTGGGGCCGAGGAGTACGAGCAACGTCTTCCCGGCGGGAAGGGCGCTGGACACCAGCGAGAGGAGGGGCGAGTCCTTGGCAGCCGTGGCAGTGCCGGAGTCTTCTTTGCTGGAAGATGACGGCGAGGTGCCTTCTTTGATGGCAGGCGGTGCGGAGCAATCTTCCATGATGGGCATGGGCTGCTGAATGAGGGAGCTATCCTTCATTGAAGTCAAATCCTTCGAGGTCCAGTTCCTCGATGTCGAAGAGTTCGTCGTCGGTGGGTTCGATGTCATCGTCGTCGTCGGCGAGTGCGGCGGCATTGAGCTGTGCCAGCAGTTCCTCGCGGCTGGGGCCTTTTGGGGCCTCTTCCTTGATGAGCTTCAGTGCCGGAGGTGTGCCGTGGCTGCGGCGGCAGATGGGTTCGTCGATGTGACGGCTGAAGGCGATTCGGGACACTTCGAGCAGCAGTCCCCGGCCCTCGTCGGGGTCAAAGAGGTACTGCAGTCGTTGTCCTTGGTCTTCGAGGCAGTCGCCGAGTTCCACCTCGTCCATCGTGTCGTACTCGTAGCTCTTTTCGGGAATGGTCTTGCGGCGGCGCCAGCGCTCGTCGCAAATATAGAATATAGCAGGCTCCGATGCTCCCCAACCGCAGGCCTGACGGATGAGGTGGTGAAGATCCTCGAAGGTGGCGTCGGACTCGATGAGCAATTCGATGACGAAGTCCTCAACCTCCGGCGAAACAGCTGTTATAGTTAGTAGCATAATGGCAGATCCTTGTGTTGTAATTTAAGGCTTGGGGGGGTCTTGTGCGGGGTGTGCGCCAAGGCGCGTCAGTGTACGAATCCGCGCTGCTTGGTGTCCTCGATGAAGTCCAGGATGTACTGAATTTCGGGGGTGAGAGGCAGCTCGCGCTGGATGGTGGCGATGGCTTCGGCCTGGGAGAGTCCACCCTGGAAGATGATGCGATAGGCCTCGTGGATGGTGTTGATGACCTCACGCTCGAAGCCGCGACGGCGCAGCCCCACGATGTTCAGGCCGCAATAGGTTGCCGGCTCGCGGGCACAGATGGTGTAGGGCATGATGCTCTGGGAACTGCGTGTGCCGCCCCCGACCATTGTGTAGCCGCCGATGCGGCAGAATTGGTGGACGAGGACGCAGGCCGAGAGGATGGCGTGGTCGTCAATGGTGACTTCGCCGGCGAGCTTCGTGGTGTTGCCGATGATGACGTCGTTGCCGACGATGACATCGTGTGCGATGTGGCAGCCTTCCATCAGGAGGTTGCCGCTGCCGACCACGGTCTTGCCCTTGGCGGCCGTGCCGCGGTTGATGGTGACGTTCTCACGGATTTTGTTGTTGTCGCCGATGATGGCGGTGGTGTCTTCGCCGCGGAACTTGAGATCCTGGGGTACGGCACCGATCACGGCGCCGGGGAAGAAGATGTTCCCGCTGCCGATGCGGGAGCCGTAGAGGACGGTGACGCTGTTCATCAGTGTGTTGTTGTCACCGATCTCTACGCCGCGGTCGATGTAGCAGAAGGGTCCGATTTCTACATTGTCGCCAATCTTGGCTTCGGGGTGGATGTATGCGAGGGGACTAATCATTTATGATTTTACGGGTTTACGGATTTATGAATTTATGGGTTTTCCTTCGTCGTTTAACTCTCCGCCTGATTTTTGATCACCTGTGCTACAAGGTTTGCCTCGGCCACGACGTTCTCGCCGACAAAGACATAGCCATGCATCTGTGCGATATTGTGGCGGAAGGGGGCGGTGAAGGTGGCCTTGAAGAGAAGGGTGTCTCCGGGAACCACTTTCTGGGTGAACTTACAGTTGTCTATGCGGAGGAAGTAGGTGCTGTATTCCTCGGGATTCTCGAGGTTGCTGAGCACCAGGAGTCCGCCAGCCTGGGCCAGGGCTTCGATGAGCAACACTCCGGGCACCACGGGCTCGCCCGGAAAATGTCCCTGGAAGAAAGGCTCGTTGCCCGTGACATTCTTCATGGCCACGATGCTGTTGGCGTCCATCTCGATGGCTTTGTCCACGAAGAGCATCGGGTAGCGGTGCGGCAGCAGTTCCTTGATGCGGTTGATGTCCATCACGGGAGCCTTGTTCGGGTCGTAATAGGGAGCTTGTACCTTGTGGGCACGGATTTCCTTGCGCATCAGGCGGGCGAACTTATTGTTCACGGTGTGGCCCGGACGGGTAGCGATGATGCGTCCTTTGATGGGTTTGCCGATGAGCGCCATGTCGCCGATGATGTCAAGGAGCTTGTGGCGCGCTGGCTCGTTCTCCCACATGAGGGGCTTGGTCTGCAAGTAACCCAGTTCGGCTGCGTCGTGGTGGGGCGCTCCGATGCGGTCGGCCAGCTGATCCAACTCTTCTTGGGACTTCTGATTCTCGTAGATGACGATGGCGTTGTCAAGGTCGCCGCCCTTGATGAGGTTGGCGGCCAGCATCATTTCCACTTCACGCACGAAACAGAAGGTGCGGGCCGGAGCAATCTCCTTTTCGAAGTTTGCCATGTCGTCCAGCGTGGCGAACTGGCTGCTGAGGACCTTGGACTGGAAGGCAAAACGACTCGTCGGGCAGGATGGTGATGACGCTGCCTGTCTGGTCGTCGCGCACTTCTATTTTCTTGTGGACGACATAGAAATCCTTGGGGGCATTTTGCTCCACGACGCCCACGCGTCGGATATTCTCTACGTATTTCTCGGCAGAACCGTCGAGGATGGGTACCTCCGGGCCATTGACCTGAATGAAGCAATTGTCCACGCCGAGGGCGTAGAGGGCAGCCAGTGCGTGCTCCACGGTGGCGCAGCGTGCTTCGCCCTGAGCAAGGACGGTGCCGCGAGTGGTTTCGATAACGTTCTCGGCGATGGCCTCGATGATGGGCTCGCCGGGGAGGTCTATGCGTTGGATTTTGTAGCCGTAGTTTTCGGGGGCGGGGTTGAACGTAACGACGAGGTTCAGTCCGGTGTGGAGTCCTTTGCCGTGAAGCGTGAAGCTGCCGCCTAATGTGTTTTGTTTCAACATTTCGTTGATGGAGTGTTTTTATGTGTGATTTGACAATTATTCTGTTTGCTTTTCGCTCTTCAGGGCGTCCATGTCCTTTTGGAGCTCGCGGAGCTGGGTGGCCATCTCGGGCAGGTGCTTGAAGACGATGTAGGCTCGGGAGCACACTTTGGCGTCGAAGGCGGGATAGCCCATGATGGTCTGTCCGGGCTTGCGGATGCTCCCGGCGATGCCTGCCTGTGCTGCTGCAATGGTGCGGTCGGCCACGGTGAGGTGGCCTGCAATGCCCACCTGCCCGGTCATCGTACACCATTCGCCCACCTTGGTGGAACCGGCCACGCCCACCTGGCCGCAGAGCACGGTGTTGGCTCCGATTTCGGTGTTATGACCGACTTGCACGAGGTTGTCGATTTTTACTCCGTGACGGATGATGGTCTGTCCCATCATGGCCCGGTCGATGCAGGAGTTGGCACCGATTTCCACGTCGTCCTCAATCACGGCGATGCCGATCTGAGGAATCTTGTTGTAGCCGTTGGCATCGGGAGTGAAGCCGAAGCCGTCGGCACCGATGACGGCACCTGCGTGGAGGACGCAGCGATTGCCCACGATGCAGCTGTGGTAGATGGTCACGTTGGGATAGAGGATGCAGTCTGCGCCCACTTTGGCTCCGGCGCCTATGGTCACGTGGGAAAATATCTGGGTGCCATCGCCCACTTCCACACCGTCTTCGATGACGGCAAAGGGAGCGACATAGACGTCCTTGCCGAGCTTGGCCGTGGGTGCGATGGAGGCCAGCGGGTCGATGCCCGTGCGGCGGGGCTTGGTCATCTGCTCATAGACTTGCAGAAGCTTGCCGATGGCGGCACGTGGCTCGTCCACGCGAATCAGCGTGGGTTGCAGGGGCTGTGCGGGCTGGAAGGTCTTGGGGACGAGGACCACGGAAGAGCGGGTCTGATAGAGGTAGGGCTCGAACTTGGGGTCGTAGTAGAAGGAGATGGCTCCCTCCGTGCCTTCTTCGATCTTGGCGAAGGTGTGGACGCTGGCTTCCGGGTTCCCTTCTACGGTGCCTCCGAGAAGTTCTGCTATCTGTTGGGCTTTGAATTCCATATATGAATGCGGGTTGTTTGTTATTTTTGCGCGGCAAAGGTAGGGATTTTATCGGAGATAACCTAATAGAAGATGTTAAAATACGTTCCTCTCGCGCTAAGAGGGTCTCTTTGTACGTGTTTTGGACAAAAGTTCTGATAAAAAGACTACTTGTAGCGCGGTCTCAGCAAATAAATAGGTGACCCGTTGGAGACTGTTTTCCGCACGTGCTGTGCCCTGGCCTCGCCCGTCAACCAGCGTCCCAGGTAGTTGAAAGCTTTGTCGGAGTAACTGAACCCGGTGTGCCGACGGATGGCGTCGGCGATGTCCGAGAGTCTCATGCGAAGTGTCTTCTCATCACTCTCCGTCGCCAGTTCGAAGGTGTCCAAGAAACGCAGGACCTCCGTTCGGTTGTTGGAATAGCGACTGTTGTAGTCTTCCAGCTCTGCCATCAGCTCTGGCGGAAAATAGTGGCGCGGCTCGCCTGCCTCCAGTTCTGCCACGGCCTGGGCATAGACCTTGGAATAGGGGAGGGGCAGGGAGGTGTCTATGCGCTCGCCGTTGCGGATCTCCGCTACCAGAAAATGGCGCGAACTGCTGGAATCCGTCAGTACGTCGGTCGTGTCCGTCGTGGCGATGAACGAAGCAAAACGAGGCAGGCTTTGCACGACGCTGCTGTACGGACGCCGGCCTTTGATGCTCGTTTTTTGGATTAGGTTCCTGAGAATCTCTTGTTGAATATTTTCGCCAATCCGCTCAAACTCGTCAAGGTTGATGAGAAGCGAGCTTGCCAACAGCCGTTCGGCATCGTTCTTCGATGTGAAGTCCGTGAACTCCCTGTATCCTACATCGCGCAACTCGGGCGGTAGCAGGAGCTGTCCGAAGGTGCTCTTGCCGCATCCTTGTGGTCCTACGAGCAGCGGAACGATGTTGTTGCCTTGCAGCTGTTCCCAGCTTTCCCATTGAGCCACCATACCGAGGAACCACGTGTGAAAACATTTGCGCCACAGAAGATTGCTTGTCGGAACGCGGTCTGCTATCTGGCCGATGTAGTCCGTGTGCCCGTCCCAGCAGCCTTGGATTCTGCGGAGGTAGGCGCGGGCGGCGTTGTAGTCGCGCACTCGGGTGGAGCCGAGGAAGCGTTTCATGTCGCGGTCGCAGACTTTCAACCCGCTCTCATGGGCTTCCTGAATCATGGTGTTCATGACGCGCGAATCTAGGGCCTGGAAAGCAAATGAGGCCGAATGGTTGCGCCGCCACTCCACACTGTTTGTCAGCTCATTGAACCGGAGGTCGTATCTTTGTTGTAAAAATTCCTGCAGTGAAAAGATGGTTTCTTGCATCCTGTGCGCTCGGTCTTTGCCTGCTTTGGGGGCGTTTTCGAGGTAAACGCTTTCCACAATCGCGCGTACTTCTTCTTGCTTCATCTTCTGGGTAAGCTGGTTCGTGGTGGCTTGTCTTACCGCTTCTTCCTGTGGGATGTTCAGTCGTAGGGACTCCAGCGCGACGGCTTCCAGCATTGCTTCTTGCGAAACGTCTCCTCCTTTTGTCGCTTTGGCTTTGGCGACAGCCAGTGCGAAGCGCCTGCGGTAGAGGCTGCTGGCTTCGGATGAGGGCTGTGCGCTGCCGGGGCCGTACTCCATCGCGTCAGTGTCCGTGGCGCCTGTGGCGTCGCTGGCGCGTAGTACGTCGCGCCGGAGGATTCGGATGGGAGCAGCCGTGGTGTTGAGGAAGGGGGTGGCATCGTAGGTCCAGCGGAACGTGTTGTCGGGCTTTGCGTTCTTGGCCTGCAGGGGACGACCGATGACGCTGGCATAGGCTTGTGCACTCATGTCATACAGTCTGCGATGGAAACGCTCGATGCCCTCGGGCTCCTTCGGGAGGGTGCCGTCGTCCAAGGTTCCGCTGACGAGGATCTTCACGCTCTGCCCGCTGGCACCCATGAAGGCGGCAAGGGTGGTGGGCCATCCGGCGACGCGCGCCTTCACGCGGTCAACGTCGCCAGCCTCCGTGAGGCCGCCGACTTCCAGAAGTACCACGCCAGTGTAGGTCGTCTGTACTTCGCCGTTGCGACGTTTGCGCTGGAGCAGTCCGGGGCAGATCAGTGGCAGGCGTTGCATGTCCCGCCAATGTAGAGACGGTGGAAGCGTGGGCAGTTCTGCCCTCAGCGCCTCCACCGTTCTCCTTCTTCTTTCGTCGTGTTGGAATCGAGCACCAAGCTCTTCCAAATCCAAAATGCTGGTCTTTTCTTTCTTACTCCTTATCGTCTTACTGTATATTGTGCATAGCATATTCGGTAAGTTTATGCTCTTTCTTCTCGTTTCTGTGCGCAAAGGTAGAGTTTTTTTTTGATACGTGCAAATATTTTGCAAGAAAAATGTAATTTTTATGGTGAAATTACTGCATTTTATGTTTTATGTATCAGAATACATCTACTTTATCTATAAATCATCTACCAATTATATTCGCTGAATTACAAATAATTACATTAAATTGGTAGATAAGTGACCTTATTTTCCTCTTCCTTTTATTTTTTTTGCTTATTTTAGGTATTTAATGTTTCCTTCCTGTGATACATAGGTTGTTGTCAGCTGTTCTTTATCTGGTATGCATCCTGCTCTTCCCTTCGGGCTACTTTATCTCATGCTGTGTCTTACGCTGCTGTAAGTCATTTTGCGCTCTACGAACGACGCATAAAAAAACGACCGCACATATCTTTCGATACATGCGATCGTATTTATTGTGTCTAAGATAAAATTCAGTTCATGCCATGTTGCTGGAGGACTTTCGCCATCTGCTGCTGGACTTCATGGGCTCGCTCTCCGGCAACATTTCTTCAAAAAAGGTACGCGCGTAGAGCTTGCTGGTGTTGCCGATGTCGCCGCGCTTGGCGTCGGCGATGATGAACTGGTCGGGGTACTGCTCGCGGATGTACTTCACCGTCTGCTAGAAGGCGATCCATTCCTTCACGCCGTGTGCCTCGTAGAAGGCCAGATTGGGCTTGTAGGCGATGCAGTAGGGTACCGTTGCGTCGATAATCGCTTTGTTAAATTCAAAGATGGGGTCGAAACCCTCTTCCTTCGCTGCACGCTCAATGAGGTGCTGCGGCACTTTCTTCAGGTCAGTGTCCAGTCCCACGCACAGGAAGGTCTGCTTACACAGGATATTCTCGTAAAGTTGTTCACGTGTCACGTTTTCAAGCATCAAATTAGAAAGCCACTTTCAAGCCTACTGTCATTGTGCTGAACTTCGGCCCATAACTGGTTCGAAGGACGTTGAAGGGGTTGTATTTGTAGTAGATGCCGACGTGGTGAATGATGACTTCAGCCCCCACTCCAACAGAGAAGCGGCTCTGGTGAACGTTCCCAGATGTGATCTTCTTCTTTTCGCCATCCTCGTAATAACGCGTCTTGAGCGAGCCCCAGGGTGTGAAGTAGAGCTCAGGACCTACGGCGAAATACACCTTCTTGTTTAAGTAGTGGTAGTATTTGAGAGGTAAAGAAAGGCTGAACGTATGGATGCGGCTGAACTTGGGCTCTGTTCCTTCAGGATAGTCCTGCATGGAGATGATGCCGCGTTCGTCTTTGGAGAACATCTTGAAGCCAGTCACGCGATAGTTTCTCCAGTCGAGTCCCATTCCGATACGCATGAAGTCTTTCTTGCCGACACGAACCTCGCAGCTGATGACGTCGCCCCATTCTATTTCATAGGACTGCCCCATGTCGATGCTGACGCCTTCAGCTTGGTTGATACCACCGATGAAGCCGAAGGAGAAACTGCTGCTCAACGAGAACGTCACCTCTGTGGATGAGCCAGACTTGTTGACTTTGACGCCAGGCAGCTCGAAGTTCCAGCCGCCCGGGTTCTCGTCATCATCGAAGTCGATGGTTGCTGCAGTTACACTTGTTAAGCTTAATGTTGCCATCAAGATGGCTGATAAAACCTTTTTCATTGTCTTATACATTATTATATTGTTTTACTTCTTCTTGAACGTCTTCCTGAGGTCTGCAAGGCTGGCTTTGCCTTCCAAATAGACGAGGGTGATGCTGTTGCCGTCCATTACCTGTCGGCATTGATAGCAGATGTATCGGTGCAGACCTTTCTTCGTGTCGGCAATCAGAACGATGGCGTAATAGAGGTGTCCGTCGCGATATTCAAGTTCAAGATTGTCGTTGTCGTCAGAGAGACGTCCTTTCATATCTTCCTTGAAAAGCGCTTCCACCTTGTCGCGAGCCGAGTTGCCAGTAGTGAACTTGACTGTATGGAGCACCTTCAGTTTGAATGGTTCGAGGCTCTCTCCCTTGACGAGACTTTCGTGCAAGGCCAGTTCGTTAATAATGTTTCCCTCGAAGACCTCGTTAATGCGGAGACCCTTCTGTGCCGAGAGGGGTAGGGTGGCAGTGATGAGCGCAATTGTTATGATTAGATGTTTCATTGTTCGTTGAATAATTCGCTAAGTTGTTCTTCTTGGTTCCCGTTACTGAATATCTCTTGCAAGGCATTCTCTCCCATTTGCATGGCTACTTGTCTGTCGTTTAGCTTCTTGCCTTCGACGTATGCGATTGCCATGTTTTCTTCTTCCTGCTGAGGTGGTGCCAGCAGAATGACGGCAAGGGCGGCAATGCAGGCAGCAGCTATGAAAGGCCAAAGTGGAAGACGACGCTGTGTTTTCAGTACTTGTTCTTCAGAGAACTTGTCCAATGCTTCTGTGCTTGGTGTAGGTGTCTTCTCCTCTATGATGGCAAACATCTGAGCATAGGGAATCAAGTCGACAGGCAGATTGTGCTCACTATCAAAGTATTCCTTGAGCTGTTTCATCTCTGTCTGCGTGCTTTCTCCCTCCATATAGCGGTGAAGCAGTTTGCGTATGTTTGTCTCCTTGTACATTATTGATTTCGCTTTATAAGTTTTTCCAAGAGGTTCTTTCTTGCCTTGCAGAGCGCGGTTCGAACGGTTACTTCGCTGATGCCAAGCACCTCTGCTATCTCGTTGTTCTTGAGTCCGTCCTGCTGGCTCATCCTTAGAATCTGCATCTGTGCAGTAGGAAGTCCTGCGATGTTGTCCTCGAGCCACTCGGCATTCTCCTTTTCTTCGAGCATCCACTGTGAGTCGTGCGTGCTGATGAGACGTATCTCGTCGTTCAACTCCACTGGAACAATTCTCCTTTTGCGAAGCTTGGAGACGCAGAGATTCTTGCAGATTGCGTAGCTCAGCGCTTGAACAGAGCGGACTTTGTCTAGCTGATCTCTGATGGTCCAAAGTCTGAGCAGCGTGTCCTGCACATTGTCTTCTGCCTCGCTCTCTTCCCTAAGAAAGCGACGACTGAGGGACAGGATGTCGCCCCTCAGCTGACGTGCTAATGTACTGAACTCTTCTTTCTCCATTATATCGTTGCTCTATTATGAAGACGCAGAAAGAGGAGTAATGTTCCCGCTAGTGATGAAAAAAATAAGAAAGATACAAAAAAAGTGGGCGAAGGCAGATGTGAAAGCCTTCGTCCGCTTGTTGTTGTGTGCAGATCGTTATCTTCCAATGTCAAAGCTTGCGAATCAACCACCATTTCAAGCCATATGAATGGGCACGACTGTCGAGTTGTTGACTCTGCTTTCCTTGCGGAGATAGTCCATTGCGATCATCATGCGTGCTGCTGAAGTATGGCGGCCATTTGCTGCTGCACCTCGCGAGCCTTATCACCTGCCACTTCGGAGAAACGTTCGGTCGAGTCGGCGTAGATGATCGCACGGGAACTGTTGACGATGAGGCCGCAGTGGTCGTTCCATCCGTAGTGACATACCTCTTCCAACGAGCCGCCCTGGGCGCCGATACCGGGAACCAGCAGGAAGTGGTCGGGGGCGAGGCGACGGATGTCTGCGAAGGAGCTGCCTTGTGTGGCACCGACGACGTACATCATCTGTCCTGCGTCTGCCCATTGCTGGCTGCGTGTCAGAACCTTTTCGAACAGGCGCTCGCCTTTGGCATCCTGAGTGAACTGGAAGTCTTGGCTTCCCTTGTTGCTCGTCAGCGCCAGCAGGATCACCCACTTGCCTTCGTAGCCGAGGAAAGGAGTGACGCTGTCTTCGCCCATGTAGGGGGCTACGGTCACGGCGTCCACGTCCATCTCTTCAAAGAAGGTACGCGCGTAGAGCTTGCTTGTGTTTCCGATGTCGCCGCGTTTGGCGTCGGCGATGATGAACTGGTCGGGGTACTGCTCGCGGATGTACTTCACTGTCTGCTCGAAGGCAATCCATCCCTTCACACCGTGTGCCTCGTAGAAAGCGAGGTTGGGCTTGTAGGCGATGCAGTAGGGTGCCGTGGCATCGATGATGGCCTTGTTGAACTCGAAGATGGGGTCGAAGCCCTCCTCCTTGGCGGCTCGTTCGACCAAGAACTGCGGCACCTTCTTCAGGTCGGTGTCCAGTCCCACACACAGGAAGCTTCTCTTCCGGCGGATGTTCTCAAATAGCTGTTCGCGTGTCATATAATAATCTTAAAAAATGTTTTTAAAGATTGATGAATAGATTTATGTCGATAGACGTCTTACTCTCATCCGATTTGAAAGTTTGTATTAGTCGTCAATCAGCACTTCAATCTTCGTTAATCTCATGTCGTATGTTTGAATCATTTGTTTCTGTATGATAGTATTATTGGAGTGGCATCATGTTCTTATCTACACGGAAGCAGAGATTATTGTCGTCTAAGACATAACGCTCGCCATATAGATTGTCGTAGTCCCCAAAGTTGATGAGTAGGCCGATTGGTTTTTGGGTCAGGCGCATGTAGTTGAAGAGTTGTGCGCGATGTTCTGCGCAAAGTTCCACGACACCTTTTGTTTCGACGATAATATCATTTTCAACGAGCATATCCATCTTGTAGAACTGCTTTAACGCTTCTCCCTTATAGTAGATGTGAACCTCTTTCTCCCGTTCGCAAAGTATTCCGCGGCTGTTGAGTTCCAGTGCTAACGCCTCCTGATAGACCGTTTCACGTAGGCCGAATCCCAGCTCGTTATAGACGTCCATGGCTGCACCAATGACCTCGTAAACGCAGTCTTTATATTTTGTAAAGTCTCTCATGATCTAATGTCCGATGAATAGTCTTAAAAACTTATTTTCGATAGATTGATGATTATATTGATGTCGATTGACGTCTTACTCTCAGCTGCAGTGAGAGTCTGTATAAGCCGTCAATCTCCGTCAATCAGCACTTCAATCTTCATTAATCTCATGTTATATGTTTTAATCTTTTTGTTTCTGTATGATGATATTATTGGAGTTGCATCATTATGTAATGTCCGATGAATAGTCTTAAAAATTTATTTTCGATGGATTGATGAATAGATTTATGTCGATTGACGTCTTACTCTCAGTTGCTGTGAACGTTTGTATTAGTCGTCAATCTCCGTCAATCAGCACTTCAATCTTCATTAATATGATTTTATGAATATTTTAAAGATCACTCTCATAACTCTAATATTTTACGTTGTCTCAGTTCATTGTTATGTCGTTTTTGGATGATTATTCCGTTTGATTAATCCTTTGTCTTTTTCAGCAGATATCCTTCGATGCTCAGGTTGGGTGTGACGGCGCTGTCATCATCCTTGCTGGTGGCGTTAAGGTAGAAATACTGAAGGTAGAAAAGGTTGCTGGAGGATTTGGTGGGCAGGGGGACGAGGTCGTCCATCTGTTTATTCAGCGCTTTCAGCTTTCGGAGACAGACGAGGATGGTGTCGGAGACCTCGTCACTCTTGACCGGTACCTCCATGGTATCTTGGCGCAGTTCGATGGGAAAGTCCCTGCATTTCACGTTGCCGTACAGCTCCGAGTAACCTTCGGGAATGTGGAGGTGAGTGAGTTGACCGGAGTCGGCATAGTAGGTGACCATTGTATCGACCGCCACGACCTCATCGACCTCTACATGAATGAACTCCCTAAAGAAGATGGAGCCTTCCTTTTGCGTCACCAATGGTCCTATTGTCTTGGAACTGAACGTGTTTTCGAGGTATATGAGCTTGGAACTGATGCGGCTCTGCTCTTCTTGCGGGAGCTTCTGCATCAGGGACGCGTAGTGGGTGGCGTCCAGCGGAAGGTCTGCTCCCGCTTGCGTGAGCGCGCGTTCCACTTCATTCATGAGTGCGTGGCGCGTGAGGCTCGTGTAGTTCAGCGGTAGCGCTGACGTCAGCAGGAAGAGTACTGCGAAGGAGATGGGAATCCAATGGATGCGGCGGGCACGAGTGAGGAAGAGGCCGAGGCAGACGAGGTAGAACCAAACGTTCATCGTAGCGAGGTAGAGGCGAGCGATGGTGATGCCGTAGTCCGAGAAACGACGGACGATGCCCACCGTCATCAGCAGCAGGAGTGGCGTCAGGACCAGCGGCAGCCAGCGTGCTACGCTGTGGTCGGAGGGTCGGTTGTCGGCATGACGGGTGGGGTAGAGACCGAACTCGATGGCGATGAGCCCCACCATCGAGGCGATGACGAGCCAAGACACCTGACCGTTGGGTAGCTCCCAACGGATGAGGATCTGAAGGGCATAGATGTAGAGCACCACGATGTACAGCGCTTCCAGCGGCAGGAAGAGATAGCGGAACACGCCCGCGAGGAAACCGGAGCGCAGCGGTTGGGCGTCGTGTTTCTCCTCGCCGCCAGGGATGCGTCCCAAGAAAAGCAATGCAGGCAAGTAGCCAGCGACGAGCACGCCTGTAATGCTATACCATTTCCAACCCAGATTGATGTTGAACAACCAGTTCAATGATGTCAGCAGTAAATTTAGTCCGCCCCAGAGAATCAGCCCGATAGCAGCGCAGATGACTCCGCTTGCGATGACGCGCAGCGCGAAGTTCCACGATGGTATGTCGTTGCGCTCGCGGCAGAACGACAGGAAGAAGACCGTCAGCGTCAGCGCCAGGATGGCAGAGGCGTGCATGAGGAATGTCTCGTAGCCGTGACCACCTTCGCCGAAGTTGATGTGGTAGAGGTAGAAGCTGTCTGCCAGGAGGACGAGATAGGCCACGAAGTGAATAGCCAACTCTTTGTTCGTCACCGCCCGTTCCTCGCTCCAGAGAGCCAAGGACAGCGAAAGTACGAAACCCACGGAAAGGAAGTAGAAGATGCTTCCTATGAGCTGGTCTGCCTTCGGCTCGGCCAAGATTATGCAGATAGCATATACTGCCAGGGCGGTGGCGAAGGCAGCCGGGGTGGGGAAGCGCTGAATGCAGGAGCGTGCTGAACGGGAAATGATACCTACTAAGTCCATGTGTCAGACGTTAAATGTGCATATGAAATGTTTATTTTTCACTTTCCACTTTCCACTTTTCACTTACAGCGCGCTTTCCTTCAGCCGTTCGGCGTTCTCGGCCACGATGAGGCGGTCGATGCACTCCTGGATGTCGCCGTCCATGAAGGCGGCCAGGTTGTAGATGGTGTAGCCGATGCGGTGGTCGGTGATGCGTCCTTGCGGGTAGTTGTACGTCCGGATCTTGGCGGAACGGTCGCCGGTGGAGACCATCGTCTTGCGGCGTGCGGCGATGTCGTCGATGTATTTCTGGTGCTCCTTGTCATATATAAAGGTACGCAGGCGCGCGAGCGCGCGTTCCTTATTCTTTGGTTGGTCGCGTGTCTCGGTACACTCGATGAGTATTTCCTCCGTCTCGCCCGTGTTGGGGTTAGTCCACATGTATCGGGCCCGCACTCCGGATTCCACCTTGTTCACGTTCTGTCCACCGGCGCCTTGGCTGCGGAAGGTGTCCCACTTGATGGCGCCCTCGTTAATCTCCACATCGAACTCCTCAGCCTCGGGCAGTACGGCCACGGTGGCGGCGCTGGTGTGCACGCGTCCTTGCGTCTCCGTGACCGGCACGCGCTGCACGCGGTGTACGCCGCTCTCGTATTTCAGCGTGCCATAGACCTTCTCGCCGGTGACGGAGAAGATGATTTCCTTGTATCCTCCGGCCGCGCCTTCGGTGAAGCTGGAGATGGCAATCTTCCAGCCCTTCGTCTCGCAGTACTTGGAGTACATGCGGAAGAGGTCTCCGGCGAAGAGGGCCGCTTCGTCGCCGCCCGTGCCGCCGCGGATCTCCATGATGACGTTCTTGTCGTCCTCGGGGTCGGCAGGTATGAGCAGCAATTTGATCTCTTCTTCGAGCTGGGGCAGTCGGTCCTGGGCTGTTGTCAGTTCCTCGCGTGCCATCTCGCGCATCTCTGCGTCGTCCTCGCTGGCGAGCATCTCCTTGGCCTCGTCGATGGTGTTGAGCGCCTGCACGTACTCCGCGCGCTTGCGCACGATGGCGCCCAGGTCCTTGTATTCTTTGGTCAGCTTGACGTAGCGGCGCTGGTCAGCGATGACGTCGGGGTCTGTGATGAGCGTTCCCACTTCTTCGTAGCGGCTGACGAGCCCTTCGAGGCGGTCGAGCAGTTCGTTGTTTTCTGTTGCCATGAAATAGGTTTGGTGTAATACGTATCGTTGTTGAGGCGTCCGGCGTCTCGTTGAGCCGGGCGCGGAGTTGAAAAAGAAAGAGGCGGACTTCCTTGTTTGGAAGCCCGCCTCGCATGTGGGTGGTAGGAACGATCGGGCTCGAACCGATGACCTCTTCAATGTGACTGAAGCGCTCTGAACCAACTGAGCTACGCTCCTATCCTTGGGTTTGCGGGCGCAAAGTTACAACATTCTGTTGAATCCACCAACGTTTTTTTCATCTTTTCGCCGAATCAGCCGTTGTTTTTTGTCTTTTTTTGCCTCTTCGGACGAAAAGACGCACTTTGGATCGCTATTCTTCACCTAAGATGCGGTGCTGCCAATGGTATTTGAGGGTGATGAGACTGTAGCAAATATCCACCCAACCGAGGATGGCGAGAAAGCTGAAGATTTTGCGGCCGATGCTGGTGTCTGCCCAATTGTCGATGAGGCCATAGACCACGGCAACCAGGCAGCATAAACCAACGATGGCACAACAGATTTGGAAGACAGACTTTCTCATGGCTGTAGCTGCCTCTTTTTCTTAGTAGTTGAACTCGCCGAACTCGCTGCGGATGGTGAGGCTGCGCGGTCCTTCTTCGATGTGGCCCACGACCTGAGCGTCGATGTTGAAGCTCTTGCTGATGTCGATGACCTGCTGGGCATCCTCGGGACTGACATAGACCTCCAGGCGGTGGCCGCAGTTGAAGACCTTGTACATCTCGCTCCAGTCAGCACCGCTCTCCTCGGCGATGATGCGGAAGAGGGGCGGCACGGGGAACATGTTGTCCTTGACGACGCGGCAGTTCTCACCCACGAAGTGCAGCACCTTTGTCTGGGCGCCGCCCGTGCAGTGTACCATGCCGTGGATGCGGGGGCGCAGCTGATCGAGCAGCACCTTGACGACGGGAGCGTAGGTGCGGGTGGGGGAGAGGACGAGGCGGCCGACGGTGAGAGGGGTGTCGGCGGGGAAACCGCCGACCGCACTATCAAGGCGGTAATGGCCGCTGTACACCAGTTCCTCGGGTACGGCGTGGTCGTAGGTCTCGGGATATTTCTCAGCGAGGTACTTGCTGAAGACATCGTGGCGGGCGGAGGTGAGTCCGTTACTGCCCATGCCACCGTTGTATTCCTTCTCGTAGGTGGCCTGACCGTAGCTGGCCAGCCCCACGATGACGTCGCCCGGGCGGATGTTCGCGTTGTCGATGACGTCGGCGCGCTTCATGCGGCAGGTGACGGTGGAATCGACGATGATGGTGCGGACGAGGTCGCCCACGTCGGCCGTCTCGCCGCCGGTGGCATAGATGCCGATGCCCATCTCGCGCAGCTCGCTGAGGAGTTCGTCGGTGCCGTTGATGATGGCGCTGATGACCTCGCCGGGAACGAGCATCTTGTTGCGTCCGATGGTGGAGCTGACGAGGATGTTATCCACGGCACCCACGCAGAGCAGGTCGTCGGTGTTCATGATAAGGGCATCCTGTGCGATACCTTTCCATACGCTGAGGTCGCCTGTCTCGCGCCAATAGGCGTAAGCGAGGCTCGACTTGGTGCCGGCGCCGTCGGCGTGCATGATGTTGCAGTACTCGGGGTCGCCGCCGAGGATGTCGGGGATGATCTTGCAGAAAGCCTGCGGGAAGATGCCTTTGTCGATGTTCTTGATGGCGGCGTGGACGTCCTCCTTGGCGGCAGAGACGCCCCGTGCCATGTAGCGGTTATTCATTATTCGCTGTTTTTAAGATGATTTAGAACCATTTTGTGAAGCCCCATTCTTTGATGGTGCTCCAATCAGGATTGCTGGTGCGTCTCAGGGTGAAAGGCTCGAAGACATTCTCCTTGATGAACAGGTTACCCTTCATCTCGTTGTCCGTGAACTCAACGTCAAAGAAGTAGTAGTCTGTCTCGTAGGGATCCTTGCTGTCGGCGCGATAGATTCTCAAGATCTTGTCTTCACTCCACCGGTTCCACGACCGGATGCTGTCAGCGAGCAGGGTGCCCCAGGGTGTCTCGCCCTCATAGACTTCTTTGATGAACGCTTTGTCCATTCCAATCATGGCTGTGTTGTAAACCGGATCGACGTCGAAGGTGATGACGATCTGCGAGGGCTCATAGGACTGTCCCTGATATTCACGCTTGATGTTGATTTTGCCTTCGTAGGTGACGCGGTGCCATGTGGGCAGGAGTTCGTTGTAGCCCCAATACATGACGTCTTTCACATCAGGCTCGGCGCCGCGTGTGAAACTGAAGGTCGTCTCGGAGTTGAAGAGGTGTCCGCTGAAGGAGTTCCCCTTCAGTTCGTATTCGATGGTGCTGAAGGTGTCGCCGTTCTCGCTGTACTTCACCTGGATTCCCACTTCGCCGCTCTTTCTGGTCCAAGTCTCCCATTTTAAGTGGAAATAAGCCACCGGAAGCTCTGCGTTGTCATAGTATTCCACGGCCACACCTTCTCCGACGGTGAGTCCCTTGCGTTCGGGGTAAAGGCAGAGAATCGTTTTTGTGGTTTTGAGGGTCTCTCCTTTGTAGGTTCTTGGAAATAGCGCTGCAGAAGTTTCCCATGTTCCGGCTATATTCAGTGCCACTTCTTCTTCCTTCTCACATGAGGTAAAGGTGCACAGAGCCGCCAGGGCTGCAATGGCGCACAAAAGAATCTTTTTCACTGGATGATCGTTGTTTGGGTGAAATATCAGAACTGAACCTCGGGTGCTTTCTCGGCACCAGCTTCGGCCTTGAAATTGCCCTTGGTGCTGAATCCAAACATGTTAGCAAAGAGGTTTGCGGGGAAGCTGCGGACAGAGACGTTGTATTTCTGTGCGGCTTCGTTGAAGAGACGGCGCGACTCGGCAATGCGGTTCTCCGTGCCTTCGAGCTGAGCCTGCAGCTCGCTGAACTGTTGGTTGGCTTTCAGGTCGGGGTAGTTCTCCGTGATGGCGAGCAGACGGCCTAATGCCTGGCTCACTTCGCCCTGTGCGGCCTGGTATTCTGCCAGCTTCTCGGGAGTGAGGTTCGTGGGATCTACGGTGACCTGCGTGGCCTTCGTGCGAGCCTCGACAACGGCTTGCAGGGTCTCGCTCTCATGGGCGGCATAGCCCTTGACGGTGTTCACGAGGTTGGGGATGAGGTCGGCACGACGCTGGTACTGAGCCTCTACGTCAGCCCATGCGCGGGATACGTTTTCGTCCTGAGAGACGAGGCCGTTGTAGGTGTTGCATCCGTAGAAGCCACAGAGGACCACGACGGCAGCGATGATGAGATAGATGGATGATTTTTTCATTGTAGTATGTTTTTAGGGGTTTGGATTTTAGTGGGGTGTGATGGGGGATGATGGGGTTAATGGGGGGATGGGGTTATTGGGTCTAATGGGGTTAATGGGCTTGATGGTGGATTTTTTGGGGGCTCAGAACCGACCTCCGGCTCCTCCTCCTCCGAAGCTGCCTCCTCCGAAGCTGCCTCCGAAGGAGCCGCCGCCTCCTCGGCCGAAGAAACTGCCGCCGAGAGCACCGCCGGCTGCTGCGCTGCCGCTGCCGCTGTTGAGGTCTTCGTCCCAGTGCAGCTCCTTCACGAAGAAGCAATGGGAGCATTTGTAGGTGTCGTGGTGGCTGCGGAGGCCGAGGCGACGGTTGGTGGTGGTGTAGCCCGAGACCTTTTTCATCTTATGCTGCTTGCAGCTGGGGCAGTAGGATTTCTTGTAGTTGTCGTACCAGACGCCGAAGCCGATGAGGCCGAGGCCGAGGAGCATGCAGAGGATGAAGGCGATGAGTGCGGCTGTGTCGTCCTCGTTGTCGAAGTCGGCCAAGCCCACGAGGGAGTCGTCGCCATCGACGTACTTGGTGATGGCACGGACGGTGGCCAGCATCGCCTCATCCCAGTCGCCTTCGCGCAGGGCGGGCAGCATCTGGTTGTTTTCTATGCGCTTGCAGATGGCATCGGGCAGGGTGCCTTCGAGTCCGCGGCCTGTGAGGATGTAGTACACGCGGTCGCCGGTGGAAAGGAGGATGATGAGTCCGCTGTTTTGGTCCTTGCGTCCGATGCCGTACTTCCTTCCGAGCTCCATGCAGAAGTCATACGCCTCGCCTCCCTGGATGCGCTCGACCACCGCCAGGACGGTCTGTACGCCGTGGGCGGTTTCCATCTGTCCTAACCAGAGGTTGAGCGAGTCCACAGTCTCCTGCGAGAGGATGCCGTCGGGGTTGGAGACGTACTGTGTCTTATCCTGGAGGTAGGGGATGGGCAGGTTGTCGGGGGTGTAGGTGGCAGCGAGGAGGGGTGTTACCGCGCAGAGCTGCGCGGCACACAGGAGGAAAAGGATGCAGAGTTTCTTCATAGGCGTTTCTTTTGTCCTTGTATTTTCCTTTTATGCTAAACCTGGTCGTGGTGTGACCGTAGTTCACATTATTTAATCTTTTCCATTCCAGAATTCCCAGCTGGCGACGGCCTGGCGGTGCAGCATCTCGAGGCCGCTCTTGACGGTGGCGCCGAAGCGGCGGCCTTGCTGCATGAAGAGGGTGACTTCGGGGTTGTAAACGAGGTCGAAGAGCAGATGGCGCGGCGAGAGGGCAGCGTAGGGGAGGGGAGGGGAGGCGTCCACCTTGGGATACATGCCGAGAGGGGTGCAGTTGACGATGACGGTGTAGTCGGCAAGCAGGGAGGGGGTGACGTCAGAGTAGGTGAGGGGAGGGAGACTCGGCGAATACGCCGAGCACCCAACCGAAGTATCTTGGGGGGCAGAGGGCCGGCCGAGGGGGGAAGCTTCGGGGGAGGAGGGTTGCCCGAGGGGGGAAGATTGGGCAGAGGGCAGGCCGAGGGGGGAAGCTTCGGAGGAGGAGAGCAGGCCGAGGGGGAAAGTTTGGGAGGAGGTTTCGGGGGAGGAAGATTGGGGGGAGGGAGATTGGGGGGAGGAGGGTTGGTTGGGGGTGCGGGTGCGGCTGACGTAGCGCCATTCGATGCCGAGTTTTTCGAGGCCGTGGCAGATGGCTTTCGAGGCGCCGCCGGTGCCGAGGACGAGGGCTCGCGTGTGGTGCGGCTTCAGGAGGGGACGGATGCTGTCCATGAAGCCGATGATGTCGGAGTTGAATCCCTTCAGATGGGGTCGCCCGCCTTGGCGTGTGATGCGGATGACATTGACGGCGCCTATGGCGCGCGCTTCGTCCGAGAGTTCGTCGAGCAGTGGAATGACTGCCTGCTTGTGGGGCAAGGTGACGTTGAGGCCCCGCAAACCCGGATGCTCTGCTATCACTTGCTGCAGGAGGTCGGCCGATGGCAGTTCGAAGTTGAGGTAGGTGGCATCGATTCCCTCGCGCGCGAATTTTTCTAAGAAGAACGCGCGCGAGAAAGAGTGCCCGAGTGGGTAGCCCAAAAGACCGTATTCACAGGTCATAATTCACAATTCATAATTCACAATTCATAATTCATAATTCGCAGGTCACACGTCACAGGTCACAATTCACAATTCATAATTCATAATTCACAGGTCACACGTCACAGGTCACAATTCATAATTCAAAATTCATAATTGGGCTGCCTGCTATTTCGTTGCGAGATACATGGTGCTGAGTCCGAAGGTGAACCGCTGGAATTGCACATCCCTGAATCCGCAATGCAGCATGAGCGGCTTCAGCTCCTCAGCCTGCGGGAAGGCTGCCATGGTCTGCGGCAGGTAGGTGTAGGCGCTGTCGTCATGACTGATGTGCCGCCCGATGAAGGGCATCACGGTGTGGGAGTAGATGTGGAAGAGTTGCTTCATGGGGAAGTGCGGCGGCGTGGTGAGTTCCACCAGCATCAGATGTCCTCCGGGCACGAGCACGCGGCACATCTCCTTGAGGCCTGCCTCGAGGTCGTCGAAGTTGCGGGCTCCGTAGGCCACGGTGACGGCGTCGAAGGTGCCGTCGCTGAAGGAGAGGTTGGTGGAGTCGTCCTTCGAGAAGAAGATGACGTTGTCCAGTCCTGCCTCTTTCACTTTCTTGCGTCCCACTTCCATCATCCCCTCGCTGATATCTACTCCGATGATGCGGTCGGGGTCCAGGCGTTGCGCCGCCAGGATGGCGAAGTCGCCCGTACCCGTGGCGATGTCGAGTATCGTCTGTGGGGCAAAGGGCTTCAGCGCGTCGATGGCTTTGCGTCGCCATCGCCGGTCTATGCCGAGCGAGAGCGAATGGTTGAGGCGGTCGTAGGTGGGGGCGATGCGGTTGAACATCGTCTCCACCTGCTCGCGCTTCGGGCCTGCGGCCTTGGAGTATGGGGTGATGGGTTCTTGGTAGTACATGAGAGGGGAGCTGGCGGTTATTTGCTGTGCTCGGCGAGCCAGGCCTTGACGTTGCGCTCGATGCGTGCTGCCACGTCGGCTTCGGAGGCTGCTCTTTCGAACTTCTCGCCCACGATGTGCTCGTAGAGCTCGATGTAGCGGTCGCTGATGCTGTCAACGAAGGCGTCGGTCAGCTCGGGCATGACGTCGCCGGGACGGTTCATGAAGTTGTGGTCGATGAGCCATTGGCGCACGAACTCCTTGGAGAGCTGGCGCTGGGGCTCGCCCTTGGCGAACTTCTCCTCATAGCCTTCGGCGTAGAAGTAGCGGCTGCTGTCGGGGGTGTGGATCTCGTCGATGAGGATGACCTTGCCGTCGCGCTTGCCGAACTCATACTTCGTGTCCACGAGGATGAGGCCCTTCTTGGCAGCAATCTCCGTGCCGCGCTGGAAGAGGGCGCGCGTGTAGCGTTCCATGACTTCGTAGTCCTCGGCGCTGACGATTCCCTGTGCGATGATTTCCTCCTTGGAGATGTTCTCGTCGTGGCCCTCGTCGGCCTTGGTGGTCGGGGTGATGATCGGTTCGGGGAAACGCTCGTTCTCGCGCATGCCATCCGGCAGCTTCACGCCGCAGAGCTCGCGGCAGCCGTTCTTGTACTCGCGCCAGGCGGACCCTGTCAGGTAGCCGCGGATAATCATCTCCACGCGGAAGCCCTCAGCCTTCAGACCCACGGTGACCATAGGGTCGGGAGTGGCGAGTTTCCAGTTGGGGACGATGTCGGCGGTGGCGTCGAGGAAGGCGGCCGCGATCTGGTTCAGCACCTGACCCTTGAAAGGAATGCCCTTCGGCAGCACGACGTCGAAGGCAGAGATGCGGTCGGTGGCGACCATCACCATCAGGTCGTCGTTGATGTCATACACGTCGCGTACCTTTCCATGGTACACACTCTTTTGTCCATCGAAGTGGAACTCAGTCTTTGTTAAAGCTTTCATTGTTATCTGGTTTGTAGGATTATATTTTAGGTCTCATGGGTTTCATGGGTCTCATGGGTCTCATGGGTTTCATGGGTTTCATGGGGTTTGTGGGCCTCATAGGCCTCGTAGGCATTGACAATCTTCGTGACCAACTTGTGGCGGACGATGTCTTTCTGTCCCAGCTGGATGACCGCGATGTCGTCTATGCCCCCGAGGATGTTCAGTGCCTCGATGAGTCCGCTCTTCTGGGAGCGCGGCAGGTCGATCTGCGTCATGTCGCCCGTGACGATCATCTTCGTGTTCATGCCCATGCGGGTGAGGAACATCTTGATCTGGGCGGGCGTGGTGTTCTGCGCCTCGTCCAGGATGACCACGGCATCGTTCAGGGTGCGGCCGCGCATGAAAGCGAGCGGGGCAATCTGGATGATGTTCTGCTCCATCATCTCATTCAGCTTCTGTCGCGGTATCATATCCTCCAGCGCATCGTACAGCGGTTGGAGGTAGGGGTCGATCTTGTCCTTCATGTCGCCGGGCAGGAAGCCCAGTTTCTCTCCAGCCTCCACGGCGGGACGGCTGAGGATGATGCGTCGCACCTCCTTGTTCTTCATGGCGCGCACGGCCAGTGCGATGCTCGTGTAGGTCTTGCCGCTGCCCGCCGGTCCGATGGCAAACAGCATGTCGTGGGTCTCAAAGGCTTCCACCAGCCGCTGCTGGTTCTCGCTGCGTGCGGTGATGGGCTTGCCAGTGACGCTGAATACGATGGCACCTTGTATGCCGTCGCGCTTGGTGCGTTCGCCCTTGGTGATGTGGATGATGTCCTCCTCGTTGAGGCTGTTGTACTTGGCGCAATGCTCCTGCAGCCGTTCTATGCTTTCCTCGAAGGCGCACAACTCCTCTTCGTCGCCCATCACCTTGATGACGTTGCCCCGGGCCACGATGCGCAGTTTCGGATAGAGCGCCTTAATCATTTGCATATTGGCGTTGTTCACGCCATAGAAAATGACGGGGTCGGCTTCTTCCAGAATGAGATGTTTTTCGGTCATTCAGACGTTATTTGCTTATTTCGGGGGCAAAAATAGTGATTTTTGGTGGAAAAGCGTGCGACATTTGGAAAATTTATGTTACTTTTGCGCCACAAATTGACAGAAGTGGCTTTTCGCAGACTCAAGAAGAAGGTTTTTGTGCAGCTGATGGCCATCCTTGTGATGGTTTTGTTCATCATCCGGCTCCTTTTCCCCGCCGTCGCCCAACGCGGGGAGGCAGCATGTGTCCCCGAAGCAGACGGACAGGCGCAACCCGCCGCCGTCGCTGCGTCCCCCGAGGCCGTCGCTGCGTCCCCGGAGCCTTCTGACGACCCCGTGCCGTCCGCTGTCTCTCCCCAGCCCGAGCTGCGCCAGAATCCCCGCGACCACTTCCACCCGGAGTACCCTGTCGTTCCGGACCTGGATTTCAGCTTCAAGCACCGCATCTTCAGCGTCTCCTCCTATCGCGACTGTTTCCCCGATGTCCAGGACGTCCACTATCCTGCGGCCAGGGCCAATGGCGTGCGTCCCGTGGCCAATCGTCGGGAGGCCGAGACCCGCAAGAGCGAGCTGCTCTACGTGGGCAACAACCTCTACTACGCTATCGACCCCGCCATGCGCAGCAGCATACCTTATTTAATTCCGCGCGCGAGCCAGCTGCTGCAGCACATCGGCCGTCGGTTCCTCGATTCGCTGGCGGTGAAGCAGATTCCCCTGCACACCATCATCGTCACCAGCGTGCTGCGCACGGAAGAGGACGTCGCCCGCCTGCGCCGCATCAACGGCAATGCCTCTGAGCAGAGCTGCCATCGCTTCGGCACCACCTTCGATATATCCTACAACCGCTACCACACGGTCTGCCCTCCGGGCGAGGCCGGGCGGCGTGCCGTGCGCAACGACAGCCTGAAGTTCGTCCTCTCCGAAGTACTCCGCGATGCGCGTGCCGAGGGCCGTTGCTTCATCAAGTATGAGGTGAAGCAGGGCTGTTTTCACATCACCGTGCGATGATGCGACGAACCGCGGAGTGTTAACGAATCAAAAAAAATAGTATCTCTTTAAACCTTCTTCTTCCTGGGGTGTCATAACCATGTGATCACACAAAAAAACAAGTTGACACATTAATAACTTAAACTCCAGAAACAATGAAAAAGTATATAGTTCTCACCGTTTTGGCAGCCTTCCTTTTTGGCGCCATCAGTACCATAAGCGCACAGAATGATAACGATCGTTCCGCACGTCGTCAGGAAATGCAGTCCCGCATGACCGAGCGTCTGATCAAGGACCTGAAGCTCGAGGGCGAGAAGAAGACCCAGTTCGAAACCATCTACAAGCGTTACCTCGAAGAACTGGCAGCCACCCGCACTCAGCAGAACCGCGAACGCAATGCCGATCGCAACCAGAAAGACCTCACCGACGAGGAGGCCACGGCAAAGCTCAACGAGGTCTTCGCCCGCGAAGCAGAGCAGATCCAGCAGCAGCAGCTCCGCCTGGATATCCAGAAGAAGTATTGCGCCGAGTTCTCCTCTGTCCTCACTCCCCAGCAGTTGCTCCGCGTGTTCCAGCAAGGCAATCGCCAGGGTAACCGTCAGGGCGGACAGCAAGGTGGCCGTGGAGGCTTCGGCGGCGGCCAGCGTGGAGGCTTCGGTGGCGGCGGCGGCTTCGGAGGCCCCGGCGGAGATTTCTAAAAAACCTAACTACACGTACACATAATAACACACAAAGAAAAAGCATTGCATAAGTTAAGATTAGTTTTAGATTGATTAGTTGATTGAGTGTGCAGCGAAAGCTGCATGCAAAAAAGGAGACCGCCGCCCGTGAGGGTAGTGGTCTTCTTCTTTCTGTTCTTTCCTTTTCTTCTTCTTTTTGGTGCTTCCGCCGAAAAAAAATGCCGCCAAGTTTTGCCGTTTGGACTTTTAGCTGTAACTTTGCGGCCGTATTCACTTTAAACCTATGTTTTATATGAGAAAATTCTACTCTTTGTTCATCGCCTTGCTGGCTGTTTGCGGCCTGGCAAAGGCACAAGTCACATTTGATTTCTCAGGTGACGATGCTTATCAGCAGTTTGGTCTGACAGGCTTCTCCAGCAGCGAGTCGGGTGATGGCGACATCACCGCCGACGCATCTGTTACTTCCGGCGACGTGACCATCACGGTCTCCCCCTGTGAAGGAAAGAATCCCAACCGCATGTGGACGGGCTCTCTGCGTATGTATGGCGGCACGCTCACGATTGCTTCCAAGGGGAAGAACATCACCTCTGTGAAGTTCAAGCTGAACAGCAGCAAGTGGGGCGCCAACAACAGCGCAGACGTGGGAACACTGGAGACCGGCTCCTGGACCGGCGATGCTTCGAGAATTGTAATCACAGTGACCGGCAACACTCAGATCAAGAGTATGGAAGTCTATCTCGCCGGCGAGCAACCCACTCCCTCCGATGATGACTGGACCAGCTCTGCCGAGTCTCCCCTCACGGTCGCTGCCGTGCTGGAGAAGAGCCAGTCTCTGGACCAGGGCGAAACCACAGAAAAGGATGTCTATGTGAAGGGTGTGATCACTGAAATCAAATCCCTCGACGTCAGTAAGTGGCAGCGTGCCCAGTACGTCATTTCCGATGACGCCGCAGGCACCAATGCTCTGCTGGTCTATAACGGATATTACCTGCAGGGTGCGGCTTTCACCGCTGACGATCAGATCAAGGTCGGCGACGAAGTCATCGTCGTGGGTAAGATTACCAATTACAAAGGTACCATCGAATTTGCTCAGGACAATAAGCTCTACTCCCTGAACGGTGAATTAGGCGAGGAGGTGAAGGTTCCGGAGTACACCAAGATTGCCGACATCAAGGCCGCTGCCACCGCTACCCGCACAAAGGTGGTCTATAAGGCCCAGGAAGTGCTCGTCACCTACGTCAACGGCAGCAGCCTCTATGTCTATGACGGCACCGACGGCCTGCTCCTCTACGGCAAGAACTCCGGCATCAAGGTCGGCGACAAGATCACCGTCGATGCCAAGGGCGACCTCTACCTCTACAACGGCCTGACCGAGATCGCCGTCAGCGAGTATGCGAACCAGACCGTCGTCAGCAGCGACAACGAGGTCACCCCCCAGAAGGTCACCATCGCTGATGTCACCAACAACTATGCTCAGTACGAGAACGAACTCGTCTCCATCGTGGAGCTGACTCCCGCCGCTGCTGCCTGGGACGACCAGCGCTGCGTCTCCTTCGTGGACGACAGCGACAACACCATCGTCGTCCGCGATAACTTCCAGGTGGCTGCCGACCTGGCTTTCGACACCGAGAAGGCCTACACCGTCACCGGCTTCGTCGCCGTGCGCGCCACGGAGGACGGTAGCGAGTACCGCATCTACCCCCGCTCCGTTGCCGACCTCGACAACGGCGTGACTCCCGAACCCTTCGTCGCTGAGGGCGAAGGCACCATGGAGAAACCCTATACCATCGCCGACGTCAAGGGCATCCTGGCCAACAACCTCGCTGCCGAGACACCCGTGTGGGTACATGGCTTCATCGTGGCCAGCGCCAACGGCAGTCTGGACAAACTCATCTTCGAAGGCGGCGACGAGGCCATCCCCTCCAACGTCATGCTGGCTGCCTCCAAGGACGCTACCGAAAAGGGTGACATGATTCCCGTGGCACTGCCCACAGGCAACGTGCGTGCCGCCCTCAACCTGAAGGACAACGCCGCCAACATCGGCCTCGAGGTATGGGTCTATGGTACCATTGAGAAGTACTTCTCCGTGGCTGGCGTGAAGAACGTCACCGACTTCAGCCTCGACGGCAAGACGGGCGTCAGCGACCTCAACGCAGCCTCCGCCGACAAGGCTATCTACAACCTCGCCGCCCAGCGCCTGCAGACCATCGGTCGCAGCGGTCTCTACATCGTAGGCGGCAAGAAAATGCTTGTCAAGTAAGCTTAAATAGGCATCGCGCAACGCGCGCAAACCTTAAATAATAGGAGCCAAGGCCTCGGTCTTGGCTCTTTTTGTGCTCAGAATTTTGTCGGACGGCGAAAATGCTGTAACTTTGTCGCCAGATAAAAGAGAATAGACTCATGAAAAGAACATTTCTGACCTCCGTACTGGTGCTCGCATGGCTCTGCGTGGCTCCGTTGGCGCTGGCGCAGTCCGTGGATCTCAAGACCTACTACGCTGCTGCCGACGGCAAGAAGCAGGCGGAGCTGAAGACGGCGATGTACAAGCTCATCACGAACCACACCGTCATCAGCTACTCCGATCTCTTTGATGCCTACAGGACCAGCGACCTGCGTGCCGACGGCACCGTCCGCGACTGGTACTCCAACGTCACCCGCTTCAATATCGATACCGACCGGGCAGGCTCCTACTCCGCCGAGGGCGACTGCTTCAACCGCGAGCACAGCGTGCCCCAGAGCTGGTTCAGCAAGGCCAGCCCCATGAAGAGCGACCTGGTGCACGTGGTGCCCACCGACGGCTACGTCAACAACCGCCGCGGCAGCTTCCCCTTCGGCGAGACCAAGGGCGAGGTGTATAAGTCCGCCAACGCCTACAGCAAGGTGGGCGCCTGCACCGTCAGCGGCTACAGCGGCCAGGTCTTCGAACCCAACGACGAGGTCAAGGGCGACTTCGCACGCATCTATTTCTACATGGTCACCTGCTACGAGAACCGCATCTCCGGCTGGAACGGAGGCACGGCGTCCCAGGTCTTCGACGGCAAGACCTATCCGGGCCTGAAGGACTGGACCCTGCAGATGTTCCTCCGCTGGGCGCAGCAGGATCCCGTGGACGACATCGAGCGCGCCCGCAACGAGGCGGTCTATAAGCTGCAGAAGAACCGCAACCCCTTCGTGGACTTTCCCGAACTGGCAGAATACGTCTGGGGCAGCAAGACGGACGTCCCCTTCTCCGTGAGTGGCGAGGAACCCGAACCGCCCACGCCGCCCACGCCCCCCGGACCTCCCGTCGTGCCCGCGGACAGCACACTGCTCCTCTACCAATACTTCAGCACTGACTTCGGCGATTTCGAGGCTGTTGCCTCCGACGGCAGCCGGAGCAGGGTATGGTCCGTCGATGAGCAGTACGGCGCCAAGGCCAATGCCTACACCTTCGGCAAGACGGCCGACGACTGGCTCGTCTCGCCCTCCATAGACCTCACGCGCATGCGCGGAGCCACCCTCGAATTCAGCCACGCCACGGGCTTCAACTCCGCTGCCGATGCCAGCCGGATGTTCGAGGTCCTCGTCTCCCTGGACTACGACGGCCGTCCCGCCGATGCCAACTGGTATCCCCTGGAGGTCGTCTGGCCGGAACGTCCCTCCGGCAGCTACAGCGCCTATGTATATTCCGGGCAGGTGAGCCTGAATGACTATGTGGGCGATCATGTCCGCATCGCCTTCCGCTACCGGGCCTCCGCTGCGCAGTGCTGGGCGTGGGAAATCCGGAATGTGACTCTCAAAGGCAAGCCGCTGCCCGATGGCGTGGCGGCGGCACCCGAGGCGCCTTCCTTTCGGCGCGTCTTCGACGAGCAAGGCCGCTATCTGGGTCATAGCCTGCCTCCTCGTCCTGGTGTGTTGGTGGTTCGTGAGGGCCAGAAAACGCAAAAAATAATCCGTCGCTGATGCGCTACTTCATCTACCTCAGCTTCGACGGCACCGCCTACCACGGCTGGCAGATCCAGCCCAACGGCGAGAGCGTGCAGGGCGTGCTCCAGCGCGTGCTCTCCACCTTGCTGCGCACCGAGACGCCGGTCACGGGAGCCGGTCGCACCGACGCCGGCGTGCACGCTGCCATGATGGTGGCGCACTTCGACGTCGCAGCCCCGCTGCCCCGAAGCCCCCGCCCCGACCAGTCGCCCGAGGACTACCTCGTCTATCGGCTCAACGGGATGCTGCCGCAGGACATCGCCGTCCAGCGCATCGTGCCGGTGGCCGACGACATGCACGCTCGCTTCTCCGCTCGCGCGCGTACCTATTATTATTATGTCCACACGCGCAAGTCGCCCTTCCTGCGCGACCGCTCGTGGCGGCTGGTCAGCGTGCCCGACTTCGAGGCCATGAACCGCGCGGCCGCCCTGCTGCTGGAGTATGAGGACTTCACCAGCTTCTCGCGCACCAACACCGACGTGAAGACCAACATCTGCCACGTCCGCTCGGCGCGCTGGCTGCAGCTGTCCGACTGCGAGTGGCGCTTCGAAATCACCGCCGACCGCTTCCTGCGCAACATGGTGCGCGCCATCGTGGGCACACTCATGGAGGTGGGACGCGGACAACTCTCGCTCGACGGCTTCCGGCGCGTCATCGAACAGCAGGACCGCTGTGCCGCAGGCGACAGCGTGCCCGCGCGCGGACTGTTCTTGCAAAATGTGGAATATTGATTATGTGGCTACTCCTCGCTTTCACCTCTGCTGCCCTGCTCGGCTTCTATGATGTCTTCAAGAAACAGGCCTTGAAGGGCAATGATGTCGTCGCGGTGCTCACGCTGAACACCTTCTTCAGCTCGCTGATCTTCCTGCCGCTGGTCATACTCTCCGCCACGGGCGCTCTCTCGCCCGACTCCATCTTCTACGTCCCCTCCTGCGGCTGGGATGTGCACCGGTATGTGGTCCTCAAGGCCGTCATCGTGCTGGCCTCGTGGCTCTGCGGCTATTTCGCGCTGAAGCAGTTGCCGCTGACCATCGTGGGACCCATCAACGCCACGCGCCCCGTGATGGTGTTGCTGGGGGCTATCTTCGTCTTCGGCGAGCGCCTGAACCTCTGGCAGTGGACGGGCGTGCTCTGTGCCATCGTCGGTTTCTACTTCCTCAGCCGCAGCGGCAAGCGCGAGGGCATCGACTTCCGCCATAACCGCTGGATTGTGCTGGCCGTGATGGCCTCCGCCTTCGGAGCCGTCAGCGCCCTCTATGACAAGTTCCTCCTGGCTCCCGCGGAGTCGGGTGGGGTAGGGCTCAACCGCATGGTCGTCCAGAGCTACTTCATGTTCTACCAGTTCCTGATGATGATTCCGGTGCTGCTGATCATGAAATGGAATGGCAACGAGAAAGATGAAAGAAAAGACATAGGCGTCTTCTCTTCTTCCATGTTCTCGTTCAGGCTCTCCATCCCCCTCGTCTCCCTCTTCCTCTGTGCTGCCGACTTCGTCTATTTCTACGCGCTGACGCTCCCCGGAGCCCTCATCGCCGTAGTCAGCATGATCCGTCGCGGCAGCGTCCTCGTCAGTTTCTGCATCGGTGCGCTGGCCTTCCACGAGAAGAATCTCCGCTACAAAGCCGTGGACCTCGCCCTCGTCCTCCTGAGCATGGTATTCCTCTATCTCGGCAGCAGGTAATCCTCTATATACATTCCTATGATACATCCCTCCCTCCGTCGCCTCCTTGGCGCACTCCTTCTCCTCAGCCCCGGCTTTGCGCCACGCATCTCGGCTCAGATCCCGAAGATGCGCGACGTCTTTGCCGCCATGCCCGACTCCGTCTGTCCACTGGTCACCCGCAACAACCGCCTGGACTGCATCGACTTCATCGAGAACGGCATGGAGGCCAAGGTGCGAAATGTCTTCGACGAATACGTCACCCTCGAAGCTCTCACCGCCGACTACGCACGCTTCCGCTCCAGCAGTTCCTCCCTCCTGGAGATGAAGCTGCTGCCCACCACCGACAGCACCGCCGTCCTCTGCCTCCTCCGCACTGCCCAGACCGGCGAGCCCGGCACCCCTCTCCGCCTCGAGGACACCACCATCCGCTTCCTCTCCGGATACATGGATGCGGTCGACTGGGTCAATGCGGCCCTGTCCGACACGACCTCC
>ONJJ01000030.1 GCA_900318115.1 uncultured Prevotellaceae bacterium
GTGGGCGATATCTCCATTACCATCGGCTCTTAGACCGATAACCTCCTGAAGCTGGTCATGAAGGATATACAGCGAATCGTTCCAGAGTTTCATGACCGACCCACCTGTTTGAGGTAGATGCAGATCCTTGCGCATGACCTCGTCCTCACCTTCATAGGCGCACACCGCAAGTTCTTTCCCGCCGGAGAAATAGAATTTGGAAAGCCCGTCAGAATCGAAGCCGGAAAGAGCTACGATATGAGTCGAGGTATCTGCAATACAAGTGATGGCATGTTCGCCCGTACAGGGGAAGTGCAAGTAGCGAATGGCAGGCTCATCTGCACAGGAAGAACCTGTGCAGAGAGCCACATAGAAGCATAAATAGATATTTATAGATTTTTGCATCTCAAATAAGGTATTTATGGTAGACGATAAATTTTGGGGTAAGCACCATATTCAGATATGAAATGTCTCATTACGGCTGCTTTTACGACCTCCTTGTTTACTCGGGCTTATTCGGAACTATTTCCGTCCTCTTCCTCTTTGGAAAGACTATTCCGTTGTCTGGATTTAAGCTCTTTCGGGGATATTCTGTGGAAGACATAAGGCTTATCGTTAGGATAATTAATGTTTTCTAATAGCAAACTATCCTTTGAGATTCGTCCTTTCAGCATTACTTTTGCCGCGAAGTACTCATGCATCTGTCGCCATGTCCTATATCCATTTCTGACAGCTTGGTCAGAGGATTCGATCTGGGTATCAACCGGTTTGCTAAAGAATGGCGAGTCCGTTGAATCCAAGATGAATGAAATGGAATCGCCGCAAAGTCTCAAATCCGTCAGTTCTAATATGCAGAAACCCGGCAGGAAGCCTTCTCTCGCATCGCAGAACTCATCTGAAGTACCCCAAAAAAGTCCGTGTGTTGAACTATTTGAAGCAGGCAGTGCTATGACGATGTCATCAATCGATGGTTCTTCGCAGGCCTGATAATAGTAGTATGACATTTGGTCATGACAGAGAGCTTTAGCAATAAAGACCGTCATTAATATAATGAAGAGAATAGAAATAGTAATTGCAGACTTCTTCATTGGAACTTCAATTCTATATGGATACAGCCATTTTCATCAAGTACAGGACTGAATCCAGCCTCTTTTACCGCATTCTTGAATGCAGCGACATCACTTAATGAATTTTTAGAAACGTCTAAAACATTGATTTCTTCAAAGTCGGCACAATGATGAGAGACCTTATGTGGGCCTTCGATATATATCTGATGAATCATTGCAGAAAGATTGTCAGCATAACTAGCACTTGGATTGTATTTAGCAATAACATTCCTTCCATGAATTTTATAAGTTGAATATTGTTTATCATAGCCATGTAGAAGGATGTTATCCAACATGGCCTTTCCCTGCTCTTCTGGAGTTCTAGCTGTACTTGTTACTTTGATAAGACCAGTATAACCATTCAAATTCAGTAGCTTCTGGATTGTTATCTCAGATATACGAGAAGCATTTTTGGTTATATTCAATACAATACCACCATTAACTTTAATGAGCGAATCGAACGATCCTGAATTACCTCCAGAATTGTTTCCGGAATTATTATTTCCTCCTGTATTGCTACCTCCTCCTGTATTGTTACCTCCTCCTGTATTGCTACCTCCTCCTGTATAGTTGCCTCCTCCTGTATTGCTACCTCCTCCTGTATTGCTACCTCCTCCTGTATTGCTACCTCCTCCTCCTGCATTGCCACCCTCATCTGTATTGTCTGGTGTTACCAATAATTGTGGCATATAATATAGGCCATTTACATACCCACCTTTCCAGGTGCCATTTTCCACCATTTCAAGCATTTGCTCCTCTGTATAGTGGTGGCTATCCAAACCTTCTTCATCGTCATTATTTGGTTCATCAGGATCAGGTTCTGGGACGATGCCAGAATCTATGATTCCGGAGTCTAGAACGCCAGAGTCAATAAGACCAGAGTCAATAAGACCAGAGTCAATAAGACCGGAATCAATGATACCAGAGTCATCCGATTCGGGCAGTTCGGGATTAGTAATCGGGTGGCTCTCCTCGGAGTAGTTCTTCAAAGTGTACTTTTTCATAACGCTTTTTGATTAATAATTTGATTAATAAATAGATAGATATAAATGTAACGTTTGACGTAACATGATCTTATCAGAGAAATGATGAACATAAAGCTTGCGAGACAGTGTTGATATCTTCCTTTGCAGGTCTTTATTATTTATAAGTTTCTCAATAGAATGAGTAAGCATAGCAATGTCGATGGAATGTCGCTCATATAAAGGTGTCTTTACAGGAACTTTTAAAGCATTGATGTTATGTTGAAACATCTCATCAAGTCCATCCACGGCCGAGCAGATTATAGGTAAACCAAACATCATCATTTCTATTGCCACATAACTACATTGCTCATGTATAGAGGGTATAACGCCAATATCAGCAGAAGTATAATAATCTGCAAGTTCTTTAAGAGAGAGCCTGCCTGCAAACTGGATGTTGAGTTCTGTATATTTGTTGAGAATTTCTTCACGTTTAGTGAATGGGAAATATCCTACAATAATTAACTGAAGCGATGTGGATGAAAGTTGCTTAAGTGCTTGCAGCAGAAATTCAAGTCCTTTACTGGGATTCATATTCCCCACAAATAGTATGGTTTTCTTGCTCCTATTGTGATTTAGACGTGCTTTATGGCCAAAGTAGTCTGGTATCCCATTATAAATTACACGAACTTTCTTTTTATCTACTCCCATTCTGTACAAGAATTCTTTTGCATATTGTGTAACTGTAATAATAGCATCGGATTCTTTGTATGCAGTAATCTCATAGTTTCGGAATATAAAGTCTGAGGAAGTGAGTTTGCTTCTTGGATGATTGTAGTAACGACTATAGAGTTCGTTGTATTTCATGTTGTTCCGGTCATACAAAGACTTCCAGGGGATACAATGAAGATGGGTGATTATTCGCCCCCCGTGTAGTTCTTTTAATATATTCGCCAACTCAATTAAATTTAATGTGTGAACGTGATAGATAATAGATTCATTTTCTTGGCTACAAAGTCCTAAGTAATCATTTATCTGATACCAAAACTCTTTTCTTGCAATCTTACTAGTTAAGAAGGTGCCTAAGTCCATAGGTATCGTAAATGGGAGGTATAGCCTTGCTGCTATTCCTGGATTTATGCGCCCCTTGCTGTTGCCATTGACTTCAATTCTCACCCATAAGGCCTCCATATCGGGTTGGTTATTCAATGAACTAACCAGTGTTTGGATGCATCTTGTTACTCCATTAAATACATTACTATGTGTCATCTCTAACATATATATTCGTATCATAAGGTTTTAATGAGTTATTAGTGTCTCGTCAATTTTTTTAATCAGTTCGTTGCAGTAAGGGAACTCCATCTTTCTAGCAAATATGGCATCTGACAATTGCAATTCCTTAAAATGCTCAATTCCAAGATTGGAGGGATTGTTCCCATTTTCTCCTCTCCACCTTATGTAACGTAAGCAATTATTATAGACATTCTTTCCACCTGTCATATTTAGTAAAACAGTATGAAAATAGCTTTCTTCAGGTGCAAAAGTATATTTTAAACGATTGAGAAATGATGGACAAGACGATGAATACTCCAATATATTATGTACAGATATATTTGTGATAGACATCCATTGAGATCCTTTATAGATTGTATCAAACGTATGTATTGGTTCTCGAGTCTGTCCGCGAGAAACCTGCAGGCGGATTTGCTCGTCGATATAGTAGCGACCCGAGGGCGAACGACCTTCTACATCGTCATACCGGAAGAAATATCGAAAACGATCAAAGAAGGAATCTTGTTCCCAATTATTTGTTTTGTATGCTTTGTACTCAATATAGTCCATTCCCATATTTTCTTCAAAAAAATGCAAAAATGCTTCAATGGGTTTAATAGGATAGTCCTGCCCACTTATCAAATGGTAATAATCTGCATAAGAATCTTGATAGGAATGTTCAACAAGCCAGAGTTCTGCCTGTAAAATAGAAAATCCACCCCAATGAACATCAAACTTCCGATAGACAGCACGCACCTGTGGCATGCTGTCTATCGAATGAAGTTCTTCAGGGGTGATGGCGGCCTTCTTGTCGATGTGCACATAGACATAGCAGTCCCGGACGAAGTACTCTATCAGGTGACGTACCTGATCGAAGTCCTTGTGCGCAAGTATCAAGATGGCATGTTTCATCTTACAGCTTGATTTTTCCAGTGAAAGTTCAAATCTGTATGGTTGCGTAGTAACCATCCCCATTGTCCAGCTCTATAAATATATAATAGGTGGAACTGGGTAGAGACGAGAGGTCGATGTTGACCGCTGCCGGGGAGGTAATGGCCTCATTCTCGATGCAGACTACCTGATGGGTGATGGCATCCATAATAGTAATCGTAGCATCGCCATCATACTCTTCAAAGAAGAGGGTCAGCTCTTCTGCATCATAGTCACCCGTGATGATAGTAGAAGAGCCAGTCTGAGGACTTTGTGGCTGGATGGGAGGTACTTGTTTAATAAAAATGGTGGGTTTCCTTTCCGCCATGATGGAGGAAGCCGTGCAGAGCAGCATTGCTGCGAGAGTGAATAGATACTTTTTCATAGAGCTTTTTTTAAGTGGTTTTGCGGTGCAAAGGTACGCATAATCTGCAATAGCACCAAGGATGCACTATGGAAAAGTGAAGAAAAGTTGGTGGTTCTGGTTGCGGTTGGTTATCAGGATGTTACGCGGTATTTGGGCAGGGCTTGCCCGAAAAAATTTTCTTCAACTATGGAAAGGGAGGTAGCCACCTATGGAAAATAGGGCTGAATAGGGGGCAGAAATCAGAGGGATTCGAGGAACTTGTCAAGAGTGACTTCGGGATCTGCGATGCCAAATCCTTTCTTCTTCAAGGTGAGCTTTCTGTGCTGAACAGCAGATGGCGTAATCCCAAAGATATGGCCGATGGCAGGGTTCGACATGCCGATTCGGACCATCACGCACAGGCGTATGTCGTCTTTGCTGATGTCTTTGTAGCGTTCCCTAATCTTGGAGATGCGCTCTTCGTCAATCTCATCCAGCAACTGTTCCACAGTTTGCCAATCTTTTGGAGTCATCTGGCGTGCTGATGCTCCATCTTTCAGTTTGGTGGTGATGCCAGACCTTTCGATGATATACCTTTGGAGATGCTTGATGACAGCAGCCTTTTTTTGTTGGCTATCCTCCAGTGCTTGTTGCCGGTCTTGCATGAGAAGCATCTCATGTTTCAGGTGACGCGCTTTCTCTTCCTCCTTTTCGTGCTTCTCTCTTAGTAACTGCAATTCAATTTCCGTCCGGCGTTTCCGTTCCTTCAGCAACCGTATTATGAACAGGGAAACAATAAGGACACAAGCTAATACTCCACCAAAAAGCCAGGTCTTCAATTTGACTTTGTACAGGAGTTCGTCTTTCTCCTTTTCCTTCAGAAGGTTGTCCTGATAGTAGTCGTCTTTGGCTTGAAGGGCGTCAAAATACATTGATTCGGCAATATTGAGTGCTGAATCTAAATAGAGGAGTACAGAATCCCCCTCATCGTATTGTATTGAAAGCTCAGCTAGACTCCGAGCATATAGGTAAGCCTCTTTCTTGTTGTCTGTGCTTTTTAGATGCTTCAAGACAATCTTGGCCTGCGCAAGTGAATCGCAGCTAAGATAACACTGTGCAAGTGTTCTGTTCCATGCAAGTTCATAGTCCTTATTGAGTGATTTGAGCTTGATTTGCTTGGCATAACTGAGTGCCAACTGATATTCTCCTTGCGTCCAATAAATAAGAGCGAGAAGATTGAGAGCTTGGTTCTCAAACATCGGGAGCTTATGCTTTACGGCGAGTTTATATTCCTCTTGAACGAGTGCGATAGCCTCTTGAAAATCAGTTTTGTGGAGGTAAGCTATCTGAAAAGTATAGTGTGCAGCACAGTGATAGAGAGAGAGAAGATTAGCTGTATCATCATTGCACTTCCCATATATTTCAATGGCTTTGTTGATGAGTTCGAGGGCTTCCTCGGGATTACTCCACTGTACTTGTTCTGCCAGTCTCTGGTATGCTATATAGCAGGTGTGCCAATCCTTGGCTTTCTCGGAAAAGCGGATGGCCCGGCGGTAGCAATCCTCAGTGGCTTTGGTGCTATCCTGGGCTGCATAGCAGTCACCCATATAGAGGGCTGACTGGGCAAAACGGCGCAGCAGTTCCGTGTCGGAGGATGTGCCGAGGTCGGATGCGGAACCGTAGTATGTATATGCTCGATTGACGAGGGTGTCGTTGAGGGGCTGTTTGCGCTGCAGGGCATCGGTCATGGTGCGCAGCAGGGCGTACCATGCCTCTTCCTCATCTCCTCTGAGCTGCTGCACGTCCACTTGTTTCAGGCGTGCATCCGCGCTGTCAGGCTCTGCAGGCAGGAACGCCTCGGCATCCGTCAGCAGGGGCGTCTGCGAAGTATGCCTGCAGGCTGCCATGAATGTCATGGCAAGTATCATTCCTGCTATGTAGTGAGTCCATTTCATTTCGCAGATGATATTCTATTACGTTGTCAGTCGAATCCCTTCATCAGGAAACGTCTCAGATGGAGATGAGTGATGCCGTTGTCATCAGCCCGGGAGACAAGGGGAGTCGTGGAGATGACATACTTGGGATAGTTGTCCTTGATTGCCCGGAGATTGCCGAACTCACGCTCACGTGTTGTTTCGTCGGCGATGATATAGGACGCTTGCACGTACAGTCTAAGCCCTTCTGGTTTGTTACACACGAAGTCGATTTCCCCAGCCTGTAGCTGGCCAATGGTGACTTCATACCCCAGGCGGACAAGGTGGTTGAATATGACGTTCTCGATAATCTTCTCTATATCGCCTTCGCGCCGACCACCGGCAAGGGCGTTGCGGATTCCGTGATCTTCAAAGTAGTATTTGTCGTTGCTTTCAAATAACTTCTTCCCGTGAATGTCATATCGGTTCACTTTGTGTATCATGAAGGTATCGCACAGGAACTTGATATAGTTGATAATCACCGTAGGGGTTATGCTATCGCCCTGTGCCCGCATATACTTGGCGATGCTGTTGGCAGAGATAATCTTTCCTGCATTGTCGGAGAGGAAACGCACCAGGTTCTCGAGGAATGCCACGTTGCGGATGTTGTTGCGTAAGATGACATCTTTCAGTAGGACGGTATGGTAGACGGCCCAGATACTTCACAATCTTGTCGAGATAGCTCTGCCTAATGATAGCATTCATGTCTTTTATAATGGGAATCCGCTGCAAAGATAGCTGTTTTATCTTTTATAAAAGACAAAAATCGGGGAAATCTTCATTCCTTCCACTATAATTTTGCATTTTCACCTATCCCTGACCCTATTATGGCCCTTATGCCGCGGGCTATCACTCAGGGTGATGTCGGCAAAGCCCTTTCCCGCATCCCTTTTCATGCTTTCTGCCGTCGTCCGGCTTTCGAAGGCCGAGAGACTATTTACGGATTTTTCGGTATTCGTTAATCTGTAGGCGTCAGCCTCACCTCGGCTATACGGAAGACACCGCTCTGATTACGCAATCGAATGCCAACCGGGGTGACATTACTGCCCACATGGAGGATGCGTCCGAGAAGGGCATTGGGTGCCAGGTCGAAGGTTAGCGTGGTAGGTTCCGTGGCTGAGATGGCATCGCTGCCTGTGTTGCTGAAGAGAGAAGTTTTACCCGGCACATCCTGTTCGAGGGCATAGCCGTAGTCCTGCGACCAGTGCGCGATGGACATGGGTGTGGGCAGGGCTTGGTAGTTCAGGGTGTCTGTCTCTGGAGCAAAGGTGATGCTCAGGCGGTAGCTCACTCCAGGGACGACTTTGTGCAGGGGAACGAAGGCCTTGGCGGCAACGACCTGCGACGGGTAGCCCTCGGGCGTGGCGGGCAAGAAACGCAGATAGCTGCCTATGGGGTTGCCCCAGTCAGAGTCAATGTCGTTGACCTGTTCGATGTAGGTAGCGGGGGCGCTCTTGTAGCCGTCGGAGGTCATCACGTTCACGGTCTGAGTCAGAAAGTCCTCAGGTTCCGACCACACGATTTCGTGCTGCCGCATCCAGGCAGCGAAATCCGTGGGGACGCTGCTGCAGAAAGTCACCTTGGCATTGTCGTATTCATGAACGGTGCCTGGCAGGGCCGAAGCGGCGGAGCGTCCTTCGTCCGTCTGCTGCCATTCCGTCCAGAGCTCGCACAGTCCCCGGTGAGAGATCAGGCCTGCATGGCCGGGGAAGTTGGAATCGAGGAACTGCTGCCAGGCCTCCACGGAAGGCAGGTTCAGTTCCTGCTGCACCACTTCGGGAGGAACGGCACCACTCTCCCCGGCCAGGTCGGGGATGCGGAACGAGAGCTCTGGCCCATAGGCAACGGTGGTATCACGGTGCCCGTCCGACTGCAGCACGGGGATGCGGGCAACGGTACGGTAGTAGTAGGTCTGTCCGTGGGCCAGCGGCAGGCGATGGTACTTCAGCTCGCCGAGCCACTGGTCCTGGGCTGGCCCGTGCCAGGGAGTCTCGGTTCCGTGCAACGTCGGAGCCTGCGCCCAATCGCCGAAAGCCAGGATGTTGTCCCATAGGTCAGAGAGATAGTTGTCGGGCAACTGGAAGGTGAGCACCGTGTCGCACTGCTCCAGCGTGACTCCTGCCTGACGACCCAGGCAGAGTTCCAGACGGCTGGCGGTCGGGGCACCGCTCTTCAAGGCAATGAAGACGGAGTAGTGAGTGGGCAGGGCATCGTCCTTGGCATAGTCCGTCACCGGCGAGAGGCCCTGGTCATAGCTTGCCTGCCCAGCCTGGTTTCTCAGGGCTTCCAGACCCTGTTCCCCTGCATCACCGCCCCAGAATGAAATGTTGCCGGGGTAGATTCCATGGGGAATCCGCTGGGTGCTGCCGTCCTTATAGTGAATGACATAGGTATCCTGTGCCTGCACCAGCGTGCAGAGCAGCCAAAGAAATATGGGTATATAGCGTTTCATTGTTCTTGCTTGCGTTAGTGTGTTATATTTCCGGAATCTCCTCGTTGTCTGCTATCCACACGGGACAGAGTTCTATATAATCCAGCATGACAGGCCTGGTGACGGGGGCGTCGGCGTTGAGGCCGTCGTAAGCCTGGGATCCTGTAACTTCTTTATATTCACTGGCGGAATAGGGTATGGACTCTATCCTGAGGATGGGGGCATGACGCCCGTCGCTGTGGAACCTCCCCGCGATGGCCCGGCACATCCGTGCTGCATTCCTCATCGGGAAGCTGTTGTCACTCGTCGGCTCGGCATATTGTGCACCGGGCCCGATAGAACACACAGCCCGCTCCCACGGTCCGGGCATCCAGCCTCGCCGACGCATCTCGCGGCGCACACAGACTTCCGCGGAATCGGTGGTATAGGGTTCCCAGCCCGTGCGCTCGGCGAACTCTTGATCATCCCAGTTCAGAAAATCTACGCCCTCTGCCAGTACGGTGCCGTCGAGCGAGAAACGCACGCGCGACAGGGAGGGCATGGACGTGCAGCCGAAACGCAACTCATACTCACCCTCGGGCAGCGCGGGAAGGGCGAGAGTGAGGTCACAGCCTCCTTCCAGACGGTCAGCCCCACCTGTGAAGCACACCTGCGCTTCCCACTGCCAATAATGTCTTTGAGGGTAGCTTATGTACGTCTCCCTGGGTTCGGCAAAGTGCAGGTTGTCGGCCTTGCCGTTGAGGAAAACCGGAGTGGGCACACTCCGCACGGGTTCTTCCTTCACGGAGCGTATCCCCATCGTCATGAAGTCCGGCGAGAGGGAGAGGGCAGAGATGCGCCAGCGCTCGTTGAGCGCCACCTGCTGCGTCTGCAGGTCGTAGGTCAGCACGTCGTCGATGTAGTAGTAGGCTCCGTTGGACGCCCTCTGCGTCAGTTCTCCGCCTGCGCCGGGCACGATGCGGGCTCCGCGCACCTGCACACCGTAGCGGTCAGGGCCGTCGCCGATGCCACGTCGGTTGAGGTAGATGCCGTCGTCCGTGCGGGGACGGGCGCACTTCAGCGAGGCGCAGGGCAGCAGCGTCTGGTACCAGTCGCAGGCATCCGTCAGGCTGCGGTAGAAGAAAACGGGATCCGGAGTCAGCTCGTCGTAGCTGGAACCGAAGGGCAGCAGGTGGTAGGCCACGAAACGGTTCAGCGGATGGCGGCGGTCGGTGGGGTCGCTGACGGTGGCATCCGCGGGGAAGACCTCGTCATACACTTTGCGGGCAAAAGCCTCCAGGTCGGAGAGCGTGTGGATTCCGTGCGCTGCGAGGACGGCATCGGTCTCCACGAAGGCCGTGAAACTGCGACGGCGGACCTCGGGAACGCGGAGCCATTCAAAGGCGGCACCGATGTAGAAGTGGCGGGTGCGTTCCTCTTCACTCATGATGGGGTAGCTCTCGTCCACATAGGCGCGCAAAGAGTCGGCAAGGCCTGTGCGCATCAGAGCCTGACCGAAGAGGGAGGTGGAGGGGTCGGAGGCGATGGCCTCAGGCAGCAGACGCGCATAGAAGGCATCGTCACGCTCCACGGTGATGCTCTCCACGTCGGAGGCATCCACCACGGCGCGGCCGTCTGGCGTATCGAAAACGATAAACTGCTGTGCGGCAGTCCTGAGTGCCGATGCGGCAATCAGGAAAAGAAGTAGTAGGCGTCTCATGGCTTCACGAATTTAAAAGTCCTACGATGGTTCACGCTGATGACATATACGCCGCGTGGCTGACGGCTGAGATCCAGCGTCAGCTCTCCGGACGAGGCGCGGCGGGCTGGGACGGCACTGCGCCCATCAACGCTGGCAGCTTCCACGCGGTCGCCCTCACTAAGCCCGCAGACACGAATCCGATTGGGAGAGACGAGGTCGAAGCGCACCGCAGAGGTGTTCTCTGCAGGATTGACAACACCTACGGGATCCTGAGCCCCGAAAGTCAGTCGCTGCACGGCATCGCGCTCGAAGCAGAGCTGGGGAGCGAGGCTGCCGTCTTCGGCATAATGGTAGGTCACGAAAAGCTGTCCGTTGCGGCTCGTCACCACAGGGTGCTGGTCCGCAAGGAGAAAATGATAGGCCGTACCGTCCGTCAGCGTCAGGTTTAGCACCTGGGATGATGACTGGGCATAGATGCCTTGAATGGCAACTACCGCAAAGACGCCAGACATCAACATCTTTCTCATGTTATTTTCCATATTCATGCTCTTTTGTTTAGTTATCTGCGGCAAAGATAGTCAAAAATAATGTTTACCCACCGAGGGGAATCGCACACACGTTTTCTGCTCACTCACTTTATCCCCCCCTTCATACGTTTCTTCCTTTCGGGCATCTGCAAGCCAGCTTGCATGCCGCTCACTTAATCATCACCTTACATACGTTCTTCACGTTCGGGCATCTGCAAGCGAGCTTGCATCTCGCTCACTTAATCAGAACCTTCCTTCCGTCCTTGATGGAGATTCCCGGTCGCGTGGGCAAAGTGGGGAGGCAGCGGCCGGAGAGGTCAAGGAAGTTACTATTTACGGTTTTGCGATTTGCAGATTTATCGGAAGGGGAGATGATGGCGGTGGCTGGATCAAATTCCCGGATATCAGATACTCCTTGATTCCATCCGGCTTCTATATATGCAGGTTTCGTCCCTATGGGAACACGTAGGATAGCCTCATTATTTACTCCGTAGAATGCTTCGCGCTCCAGTTCGAATGGCTCCTGAACGTAAGAGATGATGTCCTTCAGGTTCTCGCATTCATTGAAGCAGTGCCAGCCTAAGGCTTTAAGATTCTTTGGAAGCGTGATGGAGGCGATTTCGGTACAATGCTCAAAAGCGCAATAACCTATTTCCGTTACGGACTCGGGGATTGATATAGAAATCAGATTACATTGCCAGCGGAAAGCCTTGGATGCAATACGTTTTACTGATGGCCCTAAAATGACATTTCGGATAAAACCATTCCCGGAGAACCAGTCGCCGCATTCTTCAGTAAGAACCGTTACGGACTCGAGCGTAGGCGTGGCGAATGCCGATGCACCGACGTAAGTGACTGATGAAGGTATCGTAATGGCATTTATCATGGTTCCTGCGAACGCCCTTGCCTCAATACGTTTCAGGGATTTGTTCAGTTTCACCTCTCTAAGATTCTTACAGGCGATAAAAGCATATTCTCCTACAGATTCAAGGTTTTCGGGAAGAACAATACTTCTCAATTCATGGCATTCCTCAAAAGCTCTTGAATCAATACGAATGATACTGGAAGGGAGGGAAACCGAAGTGATATTGTTGTAAGCAAATGCCCTAGAACCAATCCTGGTCACGGGTAAGCTTTCCCCCTCATAAGTCACGGCTTGTGGGATTACAATATCTCCGACATACACATCCCCGATAGAGGTACTCCTGTCGCTGCTGACCTCTGCAGCCCTACTGCCATCCTCCATCGTAATGATATTATAGAAGATTCCGTCCCGTTCGAAATCGATAGCGAAGATGGGGTGCAAACATGCTTGCACAAAGAGAATAAATAGAATAGTCCTTTTCATGTCAATTCTTAATAAATTCTTTTATAATACTCAGTTCCATCAACAATAGATACCAGGTCGCTATTATTTAAAGACAGTATATTCCTGCTTAGCGTACACCAATAATTCGTTTGTGTACCATCATCATTAAATATAATGAGATCACAAATCATGGTTCCTTCTTTTACAGATACATTATTGAGGGTATATATGCCTTGATAATTCATGTCTTCAGAATATTCAGAATGGCAGGTGACTGTGCCGTCTTGTTGGAACAGCAGTATTTTCTCTTTTCCGGTCCATGGAGAAGAGCCAATTTTTTCCAATTTCCATGTCCCGATAATCGTTTTTTCAGTAATATCGCCTTCATCGTTTGTGCATGACGACGTAGATAGCGTAGCCGAGGTTATGGCCACTAAGAGGATCAAAGAAGAGAAAAAATGTTTCATTGTATGATGTTGTTAAGTTTGAGTTTGCAAAGCTACCGTTTATTCTTGGAATGGCAAAAAAAATGGAGACTTTTCTTCTGATATCGTCGGTTCCATCGGGAAAATAGAGCCTTTTACAGCTCGATCTCGCCGATGAATGTCATACTCCCGCGCGTGACCTCTTATAATATAGGTTCCCGCGAGGGTGGTGGGGAGTTGGATGTGGCCTCAGTGCCATATAGAGGAGAAAAAGGTCTTCTATCATAGTTGTATCTTTTTGATTGCGGGGCAAAGGTAAGAACTTTTTTTCGTTCCCACAATACTTTTTCCACAAAAAAACACATCAAAAACACATCAAAAACACATCAAAAACGGGTGGTAAAAGTAGGTATATACATGTCTGTCAATGATTTACAAGGCATCAAGAAATTTGCTGTCGGTAGTTATCCGAGATGGTAGGCACAGAAACGCAGGATTCCGCTAATAGCCTATATTTCATGCAGATACCTAACCCAGCACTCCACGATGCTGTCGCCGATAATTGAACAAGTAGCACCTTCCACGAGCTCACGGGGATTGTCCGCTGCCCGGAATGTCATGCCACACAGCCGAGGAGTAAGCTCCTCCTCTGCCACTTCATCTGCATCATTACAGCCGGCAAGAAGCAGCAGAGCTATGATTATTGAAAAGATAGTTCTTGATTTCATTGTCTTGTCATGGAAAAGAATTATACTTCTCCTTTTGTCATATTTACACGATTCCCTCACGAGATATTACAATACCTCGTAACTTTTATCATCCTTTAACAGATATTGTGTTACTTTGTTGCTACATCGAGGGACAAATCAGGGAACATAAATGGTGAGTTCCACAGAGTGTTTGACCCATGAATACTTACCTAATTCTTATCTACTATCTTTCTCTGTCGATAACCTTTTTTCAGCAGGGGAACTATTTAATGCTTGACTGCTATACAGGCACACATCATTGTCAAAGCAAGAATGTAACCCGCCCTGCATACCCTTATGAAAAGGAATGATGCCTGATTCCATACCGATGCCTTCAATCCATGTTTCTGCATCGTATAAAGCACTTTCGCTGATTCCTATTAATTGTATCATGCGATAGCTTTTTCCCAATTTAGGATAGGAGACTGAGGAAATACTGCTAACTTCCCATCGAGAGTTGTTCCATGTGAACTTATCGCCAGTATTTACTCCGAAATCAAGCACCCACTCTTCTGAATTCTCACTCTTTTCTATGAAGAAGACCCTCATCAGGTGCTCACGAATAGCTCCATCGTAGTGCCACTGGTCATCGTCAAAGATTCCCCCTTGCATCAGCACTTTCTTGTAAGGAACATTCTTTATAATGGTATCTCCCTGTATTTTAAAAGAGCAGGAAATATGGGACATATCATGCGATCCCGGTTCTATAAAGGCTCCTGTAGATGAATAATAAGATGTATTATAATAATTCCAAACCTTGCCTTCCTTGACGAAGGGTACGTAATCTTCAGGAATCACTCGACTGCTATCCGGATAAATATCATCCTTGTTGCAAGCCGATATCAGAATGGTCAGGAAAAACACACCGATGAATGTTGTCTTCAGATTATTCATAAGTCTCATTCTTTATTAGTATTCTGGTTGAGTAAAAATAACCTTCAATAATTTTACTACTACACGTTCCATTGCTATTCATTTTTTAAAATTGAGAAATTTGTGATAATTCTTTCCTGCACCCGCATCTGCGCGGTGCGCCGCATCTGATGGTGCACGCCGAAGGCGACTGCGCAGCCCGCAATCACCGCAAAGATTGCTATGACGAGGCTTTTCTTCATGGGTTCGTGTCGTTGCTCGCTACTTTATTTCTTTAAGATGGTGAGGGGGATGCCGGTGAACTTGACGGCCATCTCGGAGAAGGTGCTGGAGGCGGAGCCGAAGACGTGGCGGGTGCGGGCCAGGAGGAGCATCTCCATCAGGGCTTCGCGGATACCGCTGACACTGTCGCGACTGGCCTGGGCGGGGGCTGTCTGGATGCGGTCGATGCCGTAACGCTGGCGGAAGAGGGCCTTGGTGGGTTCGTCGTCAGTGGCGAGATAGACGTGGAGGTCGGGGTGCAGGGCGAGCTCGCGGTCCACGACCTCGAAGAAGAGTTCATCGGGACTGGCGTCGATGGAGGCCTGGTTGTCGGTGCGTCGGATGTGGAGGCCGATGGTGTAGGCGGTGAAGGCGGCGGCGCGATTGTTGACCTCTTGCTCAATGGCGGGCAGAGGGTGGAAGAGCAGGGGGATGAGTCTGTCATCCCACGGGCAGAAGTCGCGGTAGGCAGTCATCAGCGTGCCGCCCTGCCGGAACCAAGTTTCGAAGTCGAAGCCATCGCGCTGCAGGTAGTAGATTTGCGGAGAGAGGATGATGTGGCGGTAGCGCAGGCGCTGGAGGAGGCGGGGAAGCCAGAGGTTCTGCAGCGTGGGGCGGGAGAAGAGGAAGCGCTCGAAGCCTCGGGCGTCGCGGAGGGAAAAGGAAGCCTTGGCAGACCCACCCCCCGCCCTCCCTGTAAGGGAGGGAGTAGAATGTTCTGAGCAGGCGTCCGCTTTGCAAGAGTCATTGGTAACCGCTCCCTCCCTTATAGGGAGGGCGGGGGGTGGGTCTACTGGGTCTGCTTCAAACAAGTCCCCAAACCTACAGTTCATCCCCCATTGCTTCGTCCAGAGGACGCGCATAGGTATTCCTGAGCGCTGGGCCATAGTGTAGGCAGCAGCGGCCACGCGCATGCGGTTGCCGAGTCCGCCTTCGAGTATGATTGTATTCGTTTTCATATTATTTTATGAGCCCCCCAAAGGGGGAGAAAACAGAAGCTGTGGTAACTCTTATTTTTCACTTTTCATTTTTTCATTCGTCATTCGTCACTCCCCTCCCCAGGGAGGTGCTGGGGGTGGGCTCCTCTTCACTCCGTTGTCAAATATCCGATGTGCTTATTACCTTTTTTCAGCAATTGACGGAGGTGTGCACGGAGCGAGGCGGGGGTCACTTGCTTGATGAAGGTGACGTCGTTGGCATCGATGACGATATCGCCCATCTCGCGCGAGAGTTCGTTGTAACGACGTCCGTAGTTGGTGTCGCCGGCATGCTTCTCGCGCTCTTTGACGTAACTGTCGATGAGGGCTTGGGTGATGAGGTTGCCGTTGGCCATCTCGTGAACGAGACGGTCGGCATCGGCAGCGATGCGCTCACGCTGCGAAGGGTCGCAGGCGAACGAGATGACGCAGGCTATGCGGTGGACGGGCAGCTGTTTGTCGTCAAGAGTGCAATTCACCGTATAGACATCGCTGTACTGCTGGCGTAGCTTGTCCAGCAGCAGGGTGCCGAGCACGCTTTGCAGCACTTGGTTGTGGGCGTGAGTTTCCTGCGAGAAGCGGTAGCCCTTCTCCCATGTGTAGAACATCGTGGTCATGCAATAGGGCGTAGCGTTCGTGATGAGCTCCACGGCAATAGTGTCGGTGGTGCGGAAATGGTCGGAGGACCATACGGCGCGCTTCACGGGTTGAGGTTTCGACGGAAGCGCACCGATGTACTTGAGCACCAACGGCATGACGCTGTCCGTCGGGAACTGCCCCTTGACAATGAGCGTGGAGCCGTTGAAGTTCGAGAAGTAGTCCTTCACCAATCGTCGGAAGCCCTCGACGGACAGCGCCTTGACATCCTCCACGGAGGGTATGGCGTTGCGCTTGGTCTGCACGTAAGGCAGGCTCTGCAGTTTGAGCTGTGCCTTCATAAGAGGCTCGTTAAATGCCACGGCAGTTGAGCGCAATTCAGTAATCTTCTCGTCGGCCTCCACACTGTCCACCTCCGTCGTGGTCAGCGAGGCGTACATCATCTTCAGATAACATTCTACATCTTTCCAGAACGTGGCGCTGTTATTAGAAGAATAGGTGCCAATGTCTATCCTGTCGTAGTAAGGATCGAATTCCACGTCATTGCCTCCGCGCTCGAATAGGAACTTCCTTCGTCCATTAAAGAGCAAGCTCTGATAGTGAAAGTCTTCGTCGGGCAGCGAAGCGTAGCCCAGAGGACGTCCGAACTTCATGTCGATGGAGTAAGTCATGCTGTCATTGGGTGCAGAGCGCCACAACAGCACCTTCACACCGTTGGACAGAAGGAGTTCGGTGATGCTGTCGCTCAGCACGGTGGTCTTAGTGATGGTGGCTGGCGTGAGGTCGAAGCCGAGGCTGTCCACGTTGAGGCGCTCCAGCTTCTGACCTTTCTTGACGTCCATCGCGGCCAGTTCCTCGTCGGTCATGGACGTGACGCGACGAATGATCTCATTGACTTCTGCCTCCGTAGGCAGGGTGGCGCTTGCCGGAAACATCTCGGTCACGAGCATATTGCGTCCCGTGGTCAGCTCGCGGAAGGCCTCGCAAAGCTGTTCCTGCGTGATGGTATTCTTGATGTGGTTCTTACAGGTGTTTTCGCTTTTGAAGTCATTGATGATGGTGCCGAAGAAGAAGTTGTTGTAGCATTTGTCGGTCCATTCCGTGCTCTTGTGGCTGCCGAAATCGCTCCCTGCGGTGTCGGGCAGCAGGATGGCTGTGGAGTCGGCGTTGTAAGCACCTACATACCAGTTGCCTGGCTTCCGTTCGTAGTCCTTGAAACCGAAGCGGCGGGTATGCTCGATGGCCTTGAGGAGCGTTTCGAGAGTCTGTTTCCAGTTGTCGGCTGTCGAACTCATCTCAAGGACGAAGTTCTTGCTGTCCTTAATGTCGCCTAAGGTGAAGAAGGAGGCAGAACCGTTGATGATTTCCTTGCCTTTGAGAGCTTCGAGTTTGTCCTTCATCAGGTCCTTCAGTTTGTCCCTGACCTGATCCTTGCGCAGGGTGCCAATCAGATGGTCGGTCAGCATATCTGGTACTCGGATGAAAACGCTGCTGGTGTGGGCCGACAGGCGCTGATCCTGATAGAAACGGATGCGCGGCTGCTCGGCATTGGGTATTGTGGGCTGCGCTGGAACAACGCTCTTGCCGCGTTTCGGCGTGCCGAACAGGTTCTGTATCTTCGTCACCATCGCATCGGGGTCGAAGTCGCCCATCACCACGATGGCCTGGTTCTGCGGCTGATACCATCGCCGGTAGAATCCCCGCACGACCTTTGGCGGGCAGTTGCGGATGACGTCCATGTCGCCGATGGTCAGACGCTGCGCGTAAATGGAATTGTTCAGGAGGTCGCCCGTGAGTTGTTGCCCAAAGGAAACGGTGTTCTTCAGTCGCCATTCCTCGACGATGATGCTGCGCTCGCTTTCGATGGCGCTGTCGGCCATCGTGGCCGCACACGCCCAGTCGTGCATCAGCAACAGGCAGGAGTCCAGCTGTGCCGTGTCGTCGCAGGGAATGCCATTGAGCAGGTAGCGCGCCGAGTTGCAACCCGTGAAGGCATTGCTGTCGTGGCCGAAGTGGATGCCGTTGCGGCGCATGAAGTTCAAGACCTCCGGCCCAGGGAAGTACTTGGTGCCGCGGAACAGCACGTGCTCCACGAAGTGTGCCACGCCCCGTTCGTCGTCCTTCTCGAGCACGGAACCGGCCTTGACAAACAGGCAGAAGTCGGCCTTCCCCTTGGGCTCGGTGCAGCGTCGGACGTAGTAGGTCATACCGTTCTTCAGCACGCCCTTGCGCACGGAGGTATCGGCGGGAATCTCCTGCCGGTCGATGATCTCCAAGTGCGTCATCAGCAGCGAGTCATTCGTCTCTTGGGCGAAGGCTGAGAGGCTGAGTAAGGTGATGAGGATGTTGAGTAATCGTTTCATGGGGCGTCGATGTAAACGGGCTGTTATTCAGCAGACCTGTTTCTGAGGAATTGGATGAGGTCTTTAGGGTAATTCGTTTCTATGATGGTGAAGCCTTGGCCGATGAGCCATCCCCAGCCTTCCGCGGGGCTGCGGAAGATGGAGGCCTCATCGTCGTGCCCAGCCGTGTGGCGTGGCCAGGTTGAGGCCACGAAAGCGCGTGAGCCGGAAGCCAGGACGTGGGGCAAGAGGCGATAGCTCTCGGTGTCGAGCGATTCCATGCGAAACTGAAAGGCCACGGGCTGCAGCTCCCGCAGGAAGGTATCGACGTAATCGGTGAGATTGGGTATCCGATCTTCGATGACCGGGCAATAGACGACGCTGTCGAGTGCTGTCCCAAAAATGCGCCGTGCTTTCTCGTAGGGCCAGTTAAGCACGAAGACCGCCTCTTGGAGGGCATCGTGGCGGCGCAGTATGTCGAGCAACTCGCGGACGGTCGTCCCCTCGCTGCTGCCCGGAAGGTCTATGCCTGCCTTATCTAAATAAAGGTAAGCGTGTCCTTTGGCTTCGATGATGAAATCGTCTAATGTCGGCACTGTGAACGGTGTGCTCTGCCCCCAGTTGGTCTTGAGGCGCAGCTGTCTGATCTCGTCCAAAGTCATGTTGGCTATAGTGCCGCTGCCATTGGTCGTTCGGTCCACGGTGGCATCGTGCATCATGATGTAATGCCCGTCGCGCGTTCGGCGGACGTCTGTCTCTATGAGGTCTGCTCCGAAGAAGATGGCGTTGCGCAGCCCCTGAAGGGAATTCTCTGGAGCATAGATCCAGTCGGCACGATGAGCCGCCACGAAGATGTGCCCGTCAGCCTGCGGCTCACGCAGATTGCGCAGCTGACCTTGCGCTGATGAAGGCATTATCAGAACGGCTGTGAGAAAAAGACTTGCCAGTAAACGTTTCATGGGCTTCAAAGGTGATGAATAAAAGGTATTATTCGTAGTGGCGGATGCGGACGTCGATGCCCTCAAGTTGGGCGGGGACGCTGGTCACGTCGGTCTGGCCATAGTGGTAGGGGAAGAGGACTTTGGGGCGGACCGTCTTCGCGGCTTTCACCAGTTGATCTGTGGTCATCGTGTAAGGCTGGTTACAGGGCAGGAAGGCGATGTCGATGTCCTTGATGTCGGACATCTCGGGGATGTCCTCTGTGTCGCCGGCGATGTAGATACGCAAACCGTCGAGTGTGAGGATGTAGCCATTGTCGCGTCCCTTCGGGTGGAACTGCAGATGACCTTCCGTTGTGTTGTAGGCAGGCACGGCCTCGACGGTGATGTCGTCGGCGAGCTGGAGCTTGTCGCCGTTCACCATGGCTTGACCGCTACCGTACATCTCGGTGCAGCGATGGTTCATGATGAGCCGCGTCGTCTCAGCTGTCAGCGTGCCGAGGGCGGCCTTGTCGAAGTGGTCGCCGTGCTCGTGGGTGACGAGGAGGTAGTCGGCCTTGGGCATCGAGGTGTAGTCTATGGTCTTGTTGCCAAGCTTCGACACGGGGTCAACCAAGATTTCGCGGCCGTCGTAGTCGATGCGGATGCTGGCGTGGACGAGGGCGTGGAACTTGACCGTCTTGCCGCTCCGGGTCTTGAACACATCGATTTCGTAGGTGTCGGTGGTCACGGGCTTCTGTGCTCCTTTCCACGCCATGATGCCTCCCTTGAGGTTTACGCATCGGAAGCCTTCGGCCGCAAGCCGTCCGGCAGCGCTGGCCGAGCGACGTCCGCTGCGGCAATAGACGGCGATGGTCTTGTCGGCAGGCAATGCGGCCTTTGCCTTCTCGATGAAATCGTCTAGGCTCTGGTCGATGTTGATGGCTCCGGGGATGTGGCCCTCCTGGAACTCGCTGGCCGTGCGCACGTCGAGCAGCACGACGTCGGCTTCGTCAATAAGCTTCGCGAACGCCTCGACGTCAGCGTTCTCGTAATTCTGTTGGCCGCAGGCAGAGCCTAATCCTAAGGCAGCCATGAGGCAAGCAATAATCTTTTTCATTGTGGATGATTATCTGTGTTTGTAAGTGTTATTTCTTCTTGAAGATATACGCGATGCTCTCGCGAAGTATTTGGGCACGGACAATCCATAGGCTACCGACGTAAAGGACGACGGCGATGACGATGCGGAGGCACATACGGAGCCACGAGATGGGAAGCGACTGGGTAGCGAAGTAGGCGACGGCCATCACGGCGAGGGCGAAGACGAAGAAGGGCGCGATGTCCTTCAGGGCGTGCCACCAGCGGAGACCTATGAGACGGCGGGCGCAGGCCTGCCATACGAACAGCCAGGCGATGTTCAGGGCGACATAGAAGATGACCATCTCGTGGAGGCCGTAGCCCAAGGCGTGCAAGCCGATGATGCCGCCCCAGACGAAGGCGCAGTTCAGGAGCCCGATGACCATATTGATAGTAGAACGCCCGCGCGAGATGACGAGGTTGCTGTAGAGCGTCACCACGGGCGAGAAGGCACCGTAGACGCAGAGCATGGACAGCAGAATCGCACTGTCATGCCACTTCTCGCCGGCCAATAGTACGATGAAGTCTTCGGCGATGAGGGCGAGGCCCAAGAGGCAGGGGAAGGAGACGAAACAGGTGAAGCGGAGGAGCTTGCGGAAGACGGCAGCAGACCCGCCCCCGCCCACATGGGATGGGTCGGGGGCGGGTCTCCTACTTTCCCTCAGCACCGGTTGTGCCACGCCCTGCACCATGCCTCCGATGGTGGCAATGGCCATATCGTCCCATTTGCGGGCGTTGCTATAGATGCCGGCAATATGTCCGCCAGGATAGAAACGGTTGAGGAGGACGCCAAAGGCATTGTTGTTCAGTTGGAAAGCAAGGCTGTTGACGAGGAGCTTTGACGAGAAGCCGAACATCTGCCAGGCAGGACGAAGCGTGGCGATAAGGGCGGGGGGTGGGTCTTTAGGAAGACTGGGTCGCCACGGCGAGAACGCCCAGGCGAAGGTGGTGACGGAGGCCACGTAAACCAGACTCTGGGCGGCTAAGCCCCAATAGGCGAAACCGGCGTAGGCGAGGCAGACGCCGACGATGCCCGAGATGGTGATGGAGGCCATCTGCATGATACTGGTCTGCTTGACCATCAGATGGCCGAAGAGGTATGCCCGCTGGGCGGTGCCGAAGCACGAGAACACGAAGCCGAGGAAGGCAAAGCGTCCGAGGGGGCAGAGGACGGGTTCGTTGTAGAAATCGGCAATCAGCGGGGCGGCAAAGAAGAGAAGGACATAGAGCACGAGGCCCACGATGACGTTGAACCAGAAGACGGCGTTATACTCCTCATGCGTCGGTTCGCGCTTGTTGGCCAAGGCGGCCGTGAAACCGCTCTCCTGCAGCACGCTGGCTATATTCGAGAAGATGACCAGGGCGGCCATCTTGCCATAGTCATCAGGATCGAGGATATTGATGAGCCAAAGGCCGAACAAAGCCCCCAACAGCTGTACTACGCCGTTGCTGAAGCCTCCCCAGATGAGGCCTTGGGCTGTGCGCTGCTTAAGAGACCCCTCCCCAGCTCCTTCCGTATGGGATGGGAGAGGCTGGCGCGATGTGTCTTTTTGCTTCATGCAGGGAATATCGTTTGATATATGGTGTCGGTGGCTCCTGCGTTGTCAGCGATGTAGTGCCGGGCCGCTTCTGCGGAGCGGGTGTAGGCCTCGGTGTCGCTGAGAAGGTGGTCTGCGATGCGGTTGAAGTCGGCGGCATCGTGTACCTCGAAGCAGGCTCCGGCGTCCAGCAGGTGGCGTGCCTCGCGGAAGTTCTGGTTGTTAGGCCCGATGAGTACCGGGATGCCATAGACTGCGGCCTCGGGCACATTGTGTATGCCTGCGCCGAATCCCCCGCCGACCATGGCCAGCTGGCCGTAGCGATAGATGCTGGAGAGGAGTCCGAAGCAGTCGATGATGAGCACCTGGGCCTGGGCTACGTTCTCCTCCGTGGCGGAGGAGTAACGAAGCACACGGAGACCTGCGAGGCGGCTCTCGATGTCGCGCAGATGATCCTCGCCGATGAGGTGAGGGGCGATGATGAGTCTGGGCGACGCTGCGGTGGGGTTCGGCGACACCGTCGGCGAATGGCCAACCTGATTCCTGGCAGCGGGCGGGGTGGACGTTGCGGGCGGGACGGGATTACTTCTTTCCTGGAACCAAGGAATGAAGAGGGCCTCATCGGGCGGCCAGCTGGAACCGGCAACGAAGACGACGTGGCCGGCAGCAAACTTCTCCACCAGAGGCAGGGGACGCGCGGAGGCACGAATATCGAGCACGCGGTCAAAGCGGGTGTCGCCGGCCACAGTGACGTTGCCACTGATGCCCAGCGAGGCCAGCAAATCGACCGACTGCTGGTTCTGGACGAAGAAGTGAGTGACGCGGGTGAGCACACGGGCGTAGCCGCGGCCGTACCAGCGGAAGAAGATCTGACCGGGACGGAAGATGCTGCTGACGGAATAGACGGGGATGTGCAGCCGCTGGCACCCCTTCAGGTAGTTCTGCCAGAACTCATACTTGATGAGGAACAGCGCCTCGGGCTTGACGAAGTGGAAGAACAGCCGCACGTGTGCCGGCGTGTCGAGGGGCAGGTAACAGATGACATCGGCGCCCTCCCAGTCCTTCCGCACTTCATAGCCCGACGGCGAGAAGAACGTGAGCAGGATCTTGTACTCCGGGTGTTCCCGCCTCAGACGTTCCATCAGTGGGCGCCCCTGCTCGAACTCACCGAGGGAGGCGGCGTGGAACCAGAGGTAGCGGGCGTCCTTCTGAACCTGATGTTTCAGCTGGAAGAAAGCCTTGCGGTGGCCTACGGCAAGCTTGCGCGCCCGCTTATTGAAGATGGCGGCAATACCTACGGCACACATATAAAGGTAGATGACGAGTGTGTACATAGCAGGCGTGCGGGGTGTTATCCCAGTTCCTTGATGGCGAAGTCCATGCGGCGGAGCACCTCTTCCTTTCCGAGGAAGGCAGAGAGGGCGTACATATCGGGGCCTTGTCCCTCGCCGACGAGGCAGACGCGCCATGCGTTCCAAGGCTTGGCTCCCGTCTGCTCCACCCAGGGATCAACGACGGCCTTCTGCCCCTCGGCACTGAAGTCCTCCACGGAAGCCAGCACGTCGCGCAGCTGCTGCATCTCGGCTGCGGACTCGGGTTTCCAGTTCTTCTTGATGAACTTGTCCTCGCGGTCGAACTCGGTCGGTGCCACGAAGAAGAAGCGGCACAGGGGCCAGAGGTCGCTGACGAAGGAGATGTTGCGTTTGCGTGGACCGTCCTTGGTGTCGTACTCGATGACCTTGGATTTCATCAGTCCCACGACCTGTGCGGCACGCTCCTCGCTGCACTCGATGCCCTGCTGGGCCAGCACCCGTACGAAGTCAGGCGCCCACTCCTCGTCGGAGCGCTGCAGGAGGTATTCGCGGTTGAACCAGAAGCCCTTGATATAGTCGAAGCGGGCTCCGTTCTTGGAGCACTTCTCTAGGTTGAACTTCTGCACCATCTCGTCTAACGACATGATTTCCTGGTCGTCGCCAGGGTTCCATCCCAGGAGTGCAAGGAAATTCACCACGGCCTCGGGCAGGTAGCCTTTCTCGCGGTAGCCGCTGCTGACCTCGCCCGTCTCGGGGTTGTGCCATTCCAGGGGGAATACGGGGAACCCGAGGCGGTCGCCGTCGCGCTTGCTGAGCTTGCCCTTTCCGTCGGGTTTCAGGAGCAGCGGCAGGTGGGCGAAGCGGGGCATGGTGTCCTCCCAGCCGAAGGCGCGATAAAGAAGCACATGAAGCGGGGCTGACGGCAGCCACTCCTCGCCGCGGATGACGTGTGTGACTTCCATCAGGTGGTCGTCCACGATGTTGGCCAGGTGGTAGGTCGGCAGCTGGTCGGCACTCTTCCAGAGCACTTTGTCATCGAGGATGGAGCTGTTGATGCAGACGTCGCCGCGGATGATGTCATCCACGTGAACGTCCTCGCCCGGCTGGATGAGGAAGCGGACGACGTAGGGAGCGCCCTCGGCAACGAGGCGGTCGGTCTCCTCCTGTCCCAAGGTCAGGGAGTTGCGCATCTGCTGGCGCGTGGAGGCATCGTACTGGAACTTCTGGCCACGCTCCTCGAACTCGGTGCGGCGGGCGTTGAGTTCCTCGGGGGTGTCGAAGGCGATGTAGGCGCGCCCGGCGTCGAGCAGCTGGCGGACATATTTCTTGTAGATCTCCTTGCGCTCGCTCTGGCGATAGGGGCCGTAGTTGCCTCCGAAGCTGACGCCCTCATCAAATTGGATACCGAGCCAGCGGAAGGCTTCGATGATATATTCCTCGGCTCCGGGGACGAAACGGGTGCTGTCCGTATCCTCAATGCGGAAGATGAGTTCGCCACCGTGCTGGCGGGCGAAGAGATAGTTGTACAAAGCTGTGCGGACACCGCCAATATGCAGCGGTCCGGTGGGTGAAGGTGCGAAACGAACGCGTACTTTTGTAGAATTCATAGGCTATTTCAAGAAATTTTGTGCAAAAATACAACAAATCTTGCACACGGACGAAAGATTTGTTGTATTTTTGCATCAGAAATCAGTAAACAACGTCTAAATCACCCCTTATGAGTAGATATAACAAGCCGATAGACTTCCATAAGAAGGATATCATCCTGCAAGGAGTGGTGCTCGCCGCCACCATCGCATTGTTGGTCTGGTTCCTCCCGAACGGTCGTACGAGTCTTCGATATGAGAAGGGGCAGCCGTGGCCCTACAACCAAATCATCGCCAACTATCAGTTCCCGATTCTGAAGAGCGATACGCAGTGGAAACACGAGCTCGACAGTATCCGCCGGCTGTACGAACCCTACCTGCAACTGAGTCCGCAGGTGGAGACGAATCAGGTCAACCGCTTCCGCTCGGATTTCCGCCAGGCATCGCCTCTGGAAATTCCCGTGAGCTACCGGAGTTTCGTCGAAGCACGCCTGCACCAGGTCTATGCACGGGGCATCATCAGCAACGACGACCTGGAGACGCTGACGGCCGACACGGTCACTGACGTGAAGGTCTATTCGGGCACCGAGGCCCAGAGCCGCCCGCTGGCACGGCTGATGACGCAGAAGGCGGCCTATGAATTCCTGCTCGCCAACGCGGACTCCATGGGCGTGTCCAAGCAGAAGCTGCAGAAACTGAACCTGAACAACTACCTGGAACCCAACCTGACCTACGACGAGCCAAAGAGCAACGCCGAGTGGCAGGGACTGGTGGGAAGCCTGGCACCCAGCAAAGGAGTGGTCGTGGCCGGAGAGAGCATCGTGGACCGCGGACAGATGGTGGACGAGAGCACCTACCAGAAGCTCAAGAGCTACGAGCACGCCATGGGCGAACACACCCGCATGGTCAAGAAGAACTGGCAGCAGACAACGGGCGAAGTACTGTATATTACGGTCATCTGCATCAGCCTGCTGCTCTACTTCAACCTGTTCCGCAGGGATTATGTGGACAGCGCTCGCAGCGTGGCCCTGCTGTTGACGATGTTGCTGCTGTTCCCGCTGCTGACGCATTTTCTGGTTGGACACATGTTGCTCTCTGTCTATCTCATTCCGTATGCGATGCTGCCAGTGTTCATCCGAGTGTTCATGGACTCGCGCACGGCTTTCATCACGCACGTGGCTACGATCCTGCTCTGTGCTATGTCGCTGCGCTATCCCTATGAGTTCATCGTCACGCAACTGATAGCCGGCCTGGCTGCTATCTACTCGCTGCGCGAGCTCTCCACGCGCTCGCAGATTATCCGCACCGCCATCTTCGTGACGCTGTCGGCCCTGGCGGTGTACGGGGCCATAGATATGATGCATGGTAGGACGATGATCGGCAACGACGGCCTGGTGAGCATCGATTGGCGCATCATCAAGCACCTGATCATCGGCGGAGTGCTGCTGCTGTTCTCCTATCCGCTGATGTATTTCCTGGAGAAGCTGTTTGGCTTCACGAGCAACGTGACGCTGGTGGAACTCTCGAATATCAACAACGACCTGCTTCGGCGCCTCTCGGAAGTGGCTCCCGGCACCTTCCAGCACTCCATGCAGGTGGCGAACCTGGCCGCGGAGGTGGCCCTGAAAATCGGAGCCAAGAGCCAGCTCGTGCGTACGGGCGCGCTCTACCACGACATCGGCAAAATCCAGAATCCGGCGTTCTTCACCGAGAATCAGGCAGGAAACCTGAACCCGCACGACAAATTAGACAACCGACAGAGCGCACAAATCATCATCCGCCACGTCGCCGACGGCGAGCAGCTGGCAGACCGCGCTCGACTGCCGCGCGTGATCCGCGATTTCATTTCCACTCACCATGGCCGCGGCCTGGTAAAGTATTTCTATATCTCCTACCAGAACTCACACCCGGAAGAGAAGGTGGACACGGTGCCCTTCAGCTATCCCGGCCCCAACCCCTCGACGGCGGAGCAGGCTATACTGATGATGGCCGACGCGGTGGAAGCCTCTGCCCGCTCGCTGAAGGAGTACAACGAGGAGTCCATCGGAAACCTCGTGGACCGCATCATTGACTCGCAGATGGCCGACGGCTTCTTCCTCAATTGTCCCATCACCTTCCAGGATATCCAGATGGCGAAGGAGGTGTTCAAGGAGAAGCTGAAAATCATCTACCACACACGCATCAGCTATCCGGAACTGAAGAAGAAGGACGAGGTGCCGGAGGAACTGGTCGTGCAACCGCTGCTGACCGGTCAGAGCGGATCGACATCGAAGTAAATCTGAGCGGAACTGTAGGCTTTGTCTGCCAGCAGTTCCGTTTTTGTCTGCAGCAGCACCTCACGCACCTTGCCCAGTGGCAGGGCGGGTTCCAACTTGAGCATAGCGCGCCGGATGAAGAGGCTCTGCACACGCGCCACAGGCGGCTCGTCGGGGCCCAGCACACGCTGCCCGAAGAGGCCCTGGAGACGACGCGTGAACTCGGTAGCCAGGTGTTCCACCGTGTCGGCGCGCCGATGTTTCATATAGACGAATATGAGACGGAAGAAGGGAGGATAGGCGAACTGGCGGCGCTCGGTCATCTGCTCCTGGTACATAGCATCGTAGTCACCTGCCACTACGTGGCGAATCAGCGGCAGCTGGGCCTCCATCGTCTGCAGTAGTACGTGGCCCTGGCGCTGGCGGCGTCCGGCGCGGCCTGCCACCTGCGACATCATTTGGAAGGAGCGCTCGTAGGCGCGGAAGTCCGGCTGATTCAACATCGTGTCTGCCGAGAGAATACCCACTACGCTGACCTGCTCGAAATCCAGTCCCTTGGTGACCATCTGTGTGCCCACCAGGATATCAGTCTCGCCGGCGGCGAAATCGTGGATAATCTGCTCGTAGGCAGCGCGCGTGCGGGTCGTGTCCAGATCCATTCGCGCCACGCGCGCGGAAGGGAACACGTTGTGAATATCTTCTTCGATACGCTCGGTGCCGAAGCCGTGTTGCCGTAGCTCCGGGTTCTCACAGTTGGGGCAGCGCGCCGGTATCTCGGTGGTGAAGCCGCAGTAGTGGCAGGTCATGCGGCCCGAGCGGGAGTGCATGGTCAACGATACGTCGCAGTGGGGGCAGCGGGGCACCCAGCCACAAACGTGGCATTCGATGTGCGGGGCGTAGCCGCGACGGTTCTGGAAGAGGATGACCTGCTCATGGGCGTCCAGCGCCTGGCGCATCTGTTCCAGCAGTCGTGGCGAGAAGGGGCCGCTGACCAGCCGCTTACGACGCAGTTCCTTCATATCCACGATTTCCACTTCAGGCAGTTGCACCTGACCGTAGCGCTCGGCGAGGCGGACAAGGCCGTACTTACCGAGGCGGGCGTTGTAGTAGCTGTCGAGCGAGGGGGTGGCGGTGCCCAGCAGCACGCGGGCCTTGGCTCTGGAGGCCATAAGAATGGCCACGTTACGGGCGTTGTAGCGCGGAGCGGGGTCCTGCTGCTTGAAGTTCACCTCATGCTCCTCATCGACGATGACCAAGCCTAAATTCCGGAAGGGGAGAAAAATGGAGGATCGCACACCGACTATGATGTCGTAGGGCGCGGAAGAGAGCTGGCGCAGCCAGACCTTGGCTCGCTGGACGTCGGTGAACTTGCTGTGGTACACGCCTAAGCGCTGGCCGAAGACGGCCTGCAGGCGCTCGGTCAGCTGGCTGGTGAGCACGATTTCCGGCAGGAGGTATAGCACCTGCTCACCCCGCCGAATGGCTTCGGCGATGAGGTGAATATAGATTTCCGTCTTGCCGCTGGAGGTGACACCGTGGAGCAGGCACACCGCGTGCTGATTCCATTCGGAGTGAATGGAGTCGAGGGCGGTCTGCTGGGCGGGGGAGAGGTGGGGAAGATGGGAGGAGAGAGGTTGCACGGTGTCAGTCGCCATCAAGCCGGAGGCCTCCCCTCCCTGAGGGGTAGCGAAGGAATCAACGGGTTGACTGAATGTCAAGCCGTCCTGAGCGACCGAAGCAGAAATCCTCTGCTGAGGACGGGAAAGGTCGGGGGTGGGTCTGGGGCTATTCTTCATCTTCCCCGGCAACGCTGCCTTGAAGACTTCGCCGATGGAGCAGAGGTAATAGTCCGCAATCCACTGCCAAAGGCTCAGTTGGGAGGGAATCACCACGGGCTCTTCATCCACGAGTTCCAGGATACTCTTTACGTCGATGCCTTCCGGCGCGCGGTCGTGCAGCCGTGCGATGAGTCCCGTCTGCGTCTTCTTCGTGCCGAAAGGCACTACCACGCGCGACCCTGCACGAGCGCGCTCGGCGAGGTCGGGGGGCAGGGAGTAGGTGAACAGACCCTGCAGGGGCACAGGAAGAATGACGTCGGCAAAATGAGGCATGAAGAATCAGAAATAAAAGTCAAGGGCTAACTTCCAGGAATAGCTCTTCATCTCCACCTTCTCCGTTGCGTTGCGGAGGGCATTGAAGGTGGAAGAGACGTAGTCGCCCTGCGATGAAATCGGCAGGCTGTAGGTCAGTCCGAGGGCTATGCGGTTGAGCAGCCACACACCGGCTCCGACGTTCCAGCTGAACACGCTGTGCTTGAAGTTGGCCCGGAACTTACCTACGGACTCCCAGCTGCCCGGACCGATATACCAGTCCCATTGCGGCCCCGTGGCGAGGAAGATGCCCCAGCTGTTGACGCCGATATCCCACCGGATATTCAGCGGCACTTCCACGTAACTCATCTGGTTGCTCTTGTAGGTCTCGCGCGTGTCGGAACTGAGGTCATCGACGATGGCTATGCTCCGCTGGGCGTAGCGCAGGGCGATGTCCGCGCCGAGTCCTATCTTGGGGAGCGAGGCTCGCACCTTCGGCCCCACGAAGAAGCCTTGGCGCGAATGGGAGTCGGCGATGGCCTTGTCGAAACTGACGTGGCTGAGGTCCAGGCCCAGGTCCAGTCCAAAACGCAACTGAGCGCAAACCCAGACGGGCGCGCTCAATGCTATCAGGATCAGGAGGAGGATCTTCTTCATAGTGTGGTCTTATCTGCGCTGACGGCGAGCCGAGACGCGCGGTGCCGAGCCTCCGCTGTCCCGCTTCTCGCGCTTGCTGGCGGCGGCGGCCGAGGCCTTGCTCCTGCGGGAGTCAGAGGTGCTCTCTTTCTTCTTTGAGTTCCGGCGCGACACCTTCTTGTCGTCGGCGGGCTGCTGGGCTGCTATGCTGTCGAGGCTGTCCTTAGGCGAGTGCCAGATGTTCTCCTCGAAGTCTTTCAGCTGTTTCTCGATGCGTTTCTGCTCGCGGGTGCGGGTGCTGTCGGTGGGGATGGCACGGCCCTGCATGTTATTCGTCATATAGATTTGGCCGTCGTAGTGATTCAGGGTGAAGTAGTCATCGGCGGTCATATTCGTGACGTTGTTCAGGTTCGAGGCCATCATGGGCAGCCGCGAGAGGTAAGAGGCGACGTCGTCGTATTTCACCCAGAACATCGGCTTCGTGATGGCCGTGGAGGCGCTGTCGTCAACGGAGGCGAACTCGTCCTCCTCCACCAACACGGGGCAGAGGGCCGTGACGCGCGACTTGTAGGTGGCGGAGCGCTGGTCGAAGTAGCTGTTTTCCTTGATATAGAAGAGCTTGACGGCGGCCGAGGGGATATCGCTCTCAGCGATATTGATCTTGCCGTCTTTCTGTTCGTAGTAGATACCGAAATTATCCAGCACGTCCTTCGGCTTCAGTTTGTTCGAGGCTTCGAACGACTCGTAGCCGTCGAGGTTATATTTATAGGCGTTGATGCGGCCGGAGACGAACAGACGCAGCAGGTAGGTGAAGAGGTTCTGCTCCTTGCCGCGGGGCTCCACGGGGTAGTACAGCGGCGCATTGGCGTCCTTCATCAGGTTGAGCTGGCGATAGATATCGCGGCGCCAGACGACGTCCTCCGGCATCTCGGCCGAGGTGGGGAACATCAGAGTGGCACGGTCAACTTTCTTCTCGCCCGTGGTCTTCTTGGCCGTGGCAGAGCCTTTGGCACCTGTGGCTGCCGCAGGCGTGGTGCGGCGTTTGGCGGGCTGGGCGCCGGCTGTCAGCGAGAACATCAGCGCAGCCGCGAATATGATGAAGATTCTTTTCATAGTTCTTATGATTTCCGTTTATCTGGTTCGTCTCTAATTGATAATCACTTCCATGGCAGCATCCAGGGTGCGTTCTACACCGTCCGGTCCCACGGCCTTGATTCCGCGGATGAAGAAGCGCTTGCCCTTGCTGAGTCCGCGGAACATATTCTTCTGGCGTTCCGTGAACTGTGCGGAGTGGGACACCTCGGGCACGGCGTTGCCCATTCGGTCGAAGAACAGGGTCTCGAAGCCCTGCACGCGGAAGGGGATATTCAGCAGGCCGTCGTCCACGGCAGCGCCCAGCACATCGGCGTTCATCAGCACTTGCTTCGACAGCTTGCCGCCGCGGAAGCGGTTCTCGCCGCCCTGCCCGTCGCTGTAGGCGATGAAGGCTGCCGGGTCGGGCAATTTACGCACGCGGAAGGAGAATTTACCCATCTCCTGGAGGCGCCCTTCGGTCTTCGCCACCACGGAGAAGACGGCCTCGCCGCCTGCCGACGCCGGGCGGGCTACGTACTTGCCGTCGCCCTTCGGGGTCAGGGTGCCGCCGGTCATACTGACTTGCAGCTGGTTGGCAGCCACGCCAGGCACACTGACAGACATCGGGTTGTCGTAGCCGGCGTAGAGGACGTTCATCAGGTCGGCACTAACCGTGGCGGAGGGAGCCACGACGGTGTATTTCTGCTGGAAGTCGCGTCGCACGAGTTCGCCCTGAGCGTTCATCATCTCGATGTAACCCACGAGGTTGAAGTCACCCGTGCGGGTGCAGACGGTCTCGTAGATACCGCGGTCGCTCTTGAACTCCTTGCCGCCGATGAAGATGGTGGGGCGGTTGGTGGTGTCCACGGCGGCCATCAGGATCTGAGCCGTGAACTTGCCGCCTTGCACCACGGTCTGCGCGCTGGGGATGACGTAGGCGTTCAGCTCGTTCACGCGAATATCCTTCACACCGATATTTGATGCCAGGCCGTGCAGCACCTCGCCCTCGGCATAGCGGACGTCGCTCTGCAGCTTGGTCAGCAGCGTCACGGCGGCAGCGGTGGGCATGGATTCGAACATATATTCCTGCCAGTTCTTGCCGAGTGTCCTGACGCTGGAGGGCACATCGGTGGAGAGGTTGCTGGCGATGATGCGGCGCTGGGCGGAGTCGGTGACCATCTGTACGATGCGGTCGCGGTAGTTGTTGATGCCCTCGTAGAGCTCGCGGCCGCGGCCGGTGCCAGGGGCGAGCATGACGCTGGTGGCGGCCTCCAGGTCCTCGCGGTTCTGGATGGAATCCACGCGGCCGTCCTTGCCGTCGCTCTTGCGGACGATGAGCACCTTCAGTTCCTCGGCCAGGTTAAAGAGTGAGTCGGACATCTGGCGGACCACCTGAGCCTTGTCGTACCATTCCTTGACCTTCTTCGGATTGGCCTTCATCTGCTCATCGAAGTCTTCATAGATGCCTTGGTTGACCTGGGAGGCATTCTTGGTAGTTATCTGCAGGCTCTTGTCCACCAGGGAGAAACCATTGAGTACGTCGCTCGACACGTTCAGCGCGAGCATAGCCATCAGGACGACGTACATCAGATTGATCATCTTCTGGCGGGGAGAGACTGGTCTTTTCTTAACGGACATAATCGTAATTTACAATTTGACGATTTACGATTTGACGATTTGGCTTTACGATTCGACGTCTGGCGGGTTAAACCTGCGGTGCTTTAGGCATATTCACGGTCAGGGCCTCGATCATGCGAGCATAGACGGCGTTGAGTTCTTCGATCTGACGAGCCATCTTGCGTGTCTGGTCGTTGATCTGGTCGATGGTGCCCACCTGCTGGCTGACGCTCTTGAGCTGCATCTCGTAAATAGTGTTGATGCCCGTGAGTGTGCGGTTGAGGTTGACCATTTCCTCGCTGTCCTGTGTCATGCGGCTGGCCTGTTCGCGTACCTTGCCCAGCACCTCCGTGAGTTGCGAGAGCTGATCGACATATGCTTCGATGGCGTCCTCCACCTCGGGTGCGTTGGCAGCCTGTGCGTTGGCGAGCAATCCTTCTGCGCCGGCGGGGAGGTTGCCTGCCACGCCAGCTGCGGCCTGCGCGGCTGCGGCCAGGTTGGCAGCTGCCTCGTCGGAGAGACCAGGGCCGCCGCCTCCGACGACACCTCCGCCGACAAAACCGCCACCGGTGACCACGGTGCCTTCGCCTGCGGGTTCGCCACCGGCAATGACCGTGCCCCCTGCTGCGGGTGCTCCGCCGCCGATGACCACTGTTCCGCCGACGGGTGCTCCGCCACCGCCGATGATGACCGTGCCGCCACCGCCGCCACCTTGGACGACAGTGCCTTCGCCACCGGCCACGACGCTGCCGCCACCACCGACGACCACGGGGTGCGAGGCTCCGCCGGCAGCTGCGGCAGCTTCTGCGGCAGCCTTCAGGGCTTCCATCTCATCGAGGCTCACAAATTCCTCGTTGAGCTCGGTGTCTGCCTTCGCGTCGAACGGACGGTCGAAACCGGAGATGAAGAACACGAAGACTTCGGTACCCATTCCGATAAACAACATCAGGTTGGCACCTGGAATGTGAGTCAGCTTGAAGAGTGTACCGAGGATGACGACGGCAGCACCCCAGCTGTAGGCGTAGTTCATGAAAGTTTGACCCGGCACCGAATCCATCCAGTGCTGCAAACGGGCTATAAGGCTGAATTTGGACATCTTCTGATGATATGATTTTATGATTCTTATTCAAGGAAGGTCAGGCCGCCATGCGGCATGCGTCATGTGCGTAGTCCCCAGACCTCCAATCTCTAAACCGTTCTATTATTCTATATATGTTATTTCTTTCCTTTGTTCTTCACTCCGCTGGCATCGCGCACCATGCTGCGCACACACCGGAATCCGATGTACGAGCGGGGTTGGTTCTGGTATTCATAGGAGCGCCAGGCGGAGCGGATCATGGATTCAGGATCCTTCCACGAGCCGCCGCGCACACTCTTCTTCTTCAGGCGGTAGGGGTCCTCCTTGGCTGCGTTGTAGCGCAGCTCGGGGTTCATGTCACTCATAGCTTGCACGCCGGCTTCTGTGTACACGGTGCTGGTCCACTCGGCCACGTTGCCCGCCATATCGTAGAGGCCGTTGCTGTTAGCCGAGAAGATGCCGCACTTGGAGGTGATGAGCGAGCCGTCCTGTGTGTAGTTGCCCCGGTCGGGCTTGAAGTTGGCGTAGAAGCAGCCGTTGTCGCTTTTCACTTCCTTGGTCTCCCAGGGGAAGGGGTTGCCCTCCTTGCCGCGCGCTGCGTACTCCCATTCGATCTCCGTGGGCAGGCGGAAGGGCTGAATATCAGCCACATTCTGTCCCAGACCCCGGGCCAGGAACTCGGTGCGCCAGCGGCAAAAAGCCGTGGCCTGCTCCCAGGAGACGCCCACCACGGGGTAGTCGTCATAGACGGGGTTGGAGAAGTACAGGCGCAGGTAGCGCTCGTTCTCTGCGTTCTGGAAGTCATTGACCCAGCAAGTGGTGTCGGGGTAAATATTCACGATGTAGGTGTTCAGGAAGTCCCAGGGGCCGGAGAGCGGTCGCGTGATGGTCTGGCGCACGATCTTTCCCTCATCGTCGATGTACGCGGTGTCCTTCGAAATCATCACCTCTGCCTCGGGAGCCTCGTGGTCGGTGTTCAGGTCGCGCATCTCCAGGGAGGAGACGCCGATGCCCCGTTCCTTGTCGTCGGTGACGTTCCGGATGCGGTTGCGGCGCAGGGCGGCTGCGGCGTAGTCATAGACCTCGTAGCGGTAGTTCATCTGGCTGGCATCCAGCATCTTGGTCCCGTCCACGGGGTGGGTGACATAGACGCTCTCTATGGCGCGCTGCTCGTCCTCGTTGGCCTTGCGCCAGGGGATAGCCTTGCTCCAGTCCAGACGCGGAGTGATGGGGTTGCCTTCCTTGTCCTCCTCGATTTTGTAGGTCTCGTCGCCGCCATAGGCGGGGTCTGCCAACCGTTCGCGGATGATGCTGTCGCGCACCCACATCACGAACTGCCTGTACTTCGCGTTGGACACCTCGGTCTGATCCATCCAGAAGCCATCGACACTGATGTCGCGCGAGGGGAAGCCGGCGCCCCAGAGCGTGTCGTTCTCTTCCAGACCTATGCGCAGCGAGCCTTTCTGGACGCCCACCATTCCGAAGGGCGCCGACTCACCCATAGCCGTGCCGCGCACACCTGTCACTTCGCCGCCCGTGGCCATCGCGTTGGACTTCGCGCCGGCACAGGCCGTGAGGAATAGACTGAAAAGCGAAAGAGTGAACAGCGAGGCATAGAGCATCATGCGGCTGTTCATTCCACTACTTTTCCTTGTTAGCTTATTTTTCTTCATATATATTGTCTTATATGTTTTCTCTTTTGACTTTTGACTTTCCGACTTTCGACGAGTGCGATGCCCGTCACAGCAATCGGACACTCTGATGGCGGTTTCGCCCTTTCTTGAAGAGGTCCAGATCGGTGATGTATCCCAGGCTGATCTCGTGGGTCCCCTGCAGGGCTCCGACTCCGCTGGTGTAGATCTCGTAGCAGTACCCGATCTGTATCCCGTGGAAGTTGCCTCCGATGAACAGCGAGGTCGATATCGTGGGGCTGTAGCCAACGCCGGCATACATCTTTCCTTTCGGGCCATCGTAAACCAGTCGCGCGGTCACGTCGCCTCGCCAGGCTTGCAAGTCCGAGCGTACGATGGCAGAGGTCTGCACTTTTAATAACGGATTTTTTAATGTAATATTGTATCCGCCTGTTAAATAAAATGTAGCAGGCACCTCGTATTCGTTCGTTTTTGTGTCTCCCAGGCTCACCATGGGCGAGAGTGCGTGGAGCACCGAGAAACCCGCATACCACTTCTTTCCGTCGTAGCGCAGACCGCCGTCCAGGTCGAACGACGTGCCGTTGACGTCCGATGTCGGGAAGGAGGTGTCGCCCGACTTCTCCAGATCCACGCCCGAGCCGTCAAAACCCTCGGCCAACATCCCCGCACGCAGTCCTATGCTCAGCCGTCCGCCCCACAGCTTCTTGTGGAACGCGTACTGAATATAGAACTTCTTGTGGGAGAACAGACCGATTTCATCATTGACGAAGCCCGCTCCGGCGCCGTGGGCGGGGCTGATCATCCACAGCGGGACGTCGGCCGTAAGGATCATCGTCTTCGGCGCGTGGGTGTAGCCCAGCATCTGCATCGAGTAGCCGCCCTGCACATTCAGCTGCCCCTCCAGCCCCGAGGCGGCAGGGTTATAGAACGACTGCAGCGTCCAATAATGATTGAACGCCGGATCATATTGTGCCCAGGACGAGAGTCGCAGGCACAGACACACGAACAGCACAAATAGGGTCCTCAGATGTCTCACGATTCGGTATTTACCCTTGAATTCAGGCGCAAAGATAGGGATTTTTAGACAAAAGAGAAAGGAGAAGAAGAGAAAAGTGCATTTTTTTGGTGGAAAGCGGTGAATTTTGTCTATCTTTGCGCGCCAAAACGAAAAAGTACACCTTAATTAATATAATAGGGAATGAAGAAAAGTCATCTTTACACCCGCACGGGCGACAGCGGAATGACCAGCCTCGTTGGCGGTCAGCGCGTCCCCAAGACACATCTGCGTCTGGAGGCCTATGGCACCGTGGACGAACTCAACTCCCAGCTGGGGCTCCTGCTGACTTATATCGACGAGCCGTCGGACCGCGACGTCCTGCTCGCCATCCAGAACCAGCTCTTCGTCATCTGCTCCGAGCTGGCCACGGCCGACGAGGATCTGCGCGCCCGCCGCTCCAGCGTCACCGAGGAAGACGTCCGCTGGATGGAAGCGGCCATCGACGCCGCCGAGGAAGGCCAGCCCGGATGGAGGGGATTCATCCTTCCGGGAGGCACACGTGGGGCGGCCGTGGCTCACGTCTGCCGCACCGTCTGCCGGAGGGCCGAACGGCGCATTCATGCACTCGCTGCCGAGGCCGAAGTCAACCCCCTGCTCATCGCTTACGTCAACAGATTGAGCGATTACCTCTTTGCGCTGGCAAAGAAAATCAACCTAAAAGCCGGAAAAGAAGAGAATTTTTGGCACAAAAGTGAAAAAAAGCCAGAAACAAAAGAGTAAATCGCAAATTATATGTATCTTCGCGCCCGATTTCGCGCGGGGCCATTAAACCATCTCCGGCCAAACCCCTCTAACATTGCGAATCCGAAAATCCATAAATCTGTAAATCCGTAAATCATACCAATATGTACTGGACACTTGAACTTGCATCTAAACTTGAAGACGCTCCCTGGCCTGCAACCAAGGAGGAACTCATCGACTACGCCGTACGCAGCGGCGCGCCCCTCGAAGTAATAGAAAACCTGCAGGAAATCGAAGACGAAGGCGACATCTACGAGAACATCGAAGACGTCTGGCCCGACTACCCCACCAAAGAAGACTTCCTCTTCAACGAGGATGAGTATTAAGGCTTGTACTTGAGCCTAAACTAATTAACGCCAGCGAAATAAACAAAGCTTTTTGTTTGTCTCGCTGGCGTTTTTATTTCTGTAGTGAAAGATGTTCAAGTACACTCCTCTATATGCCAATGGCAAAGAGCCCGGTATCTCTATAAGTATGATAAATAGAGATAGTTCGTTTGGGCAGGATACTCGGCAGCAAGGGTATCAATCTGATTGACTGTTGGCATGATGCCTAACTCTTGGCGCCATTTGCGAACAGTAAGTCCAGCCCGCTCCATCTTCATGTCTGCTTCGAGGCCAAGAGCACGAGCAATCTGGAAGTCGGAGAAGCCATAGGTCTTTGCTTCAAGCAACAACGTGGAGAACTCCGGGGCTTCGATGGCTTCAAGAAATTCAGAATACTCTGAGCCAGAATAGTATTCCGCTAACCAAGAGAACTCTTTCAGCCTCTCATTGACCAGCATGATGTGCCTGAGCTTCTCAAGAAACCAACAGTCTATCTTCGTCAGTTCATGAATCTGTTTTACGGAATAGCCCATCGCCATGGCCTTAGCGACTGCAAAAACACGGATGTCTGTGGCATGCCTGAGAGCTTCGATGACGTTCGGGATCTTAATCTCATGGTTATCGACAAAGCCATGCATGCCCTGTCCAATCATGCGCAAGCCCTTTTGGATGGCCTCCTCGAATGTGCGGCCGATGGCCATCACCTCACCTACGCTCTTCATGCTTGAACCCAGTTCGTGGTTCACACCGTGGAACTTCGAGAGGTCCCAACGCGGAATCTTACAGACGACATAGTCGAGGGCAGGTTCAAAGAAGGCGCTGGTGGTCCTGGTGACGGAGTTCTTCAGTTCGAAAAGTCCGTAACCCAGTCCGAGCTTGGCAGCGACGAAGGCCAAGGGATAGCCCGTTGCCTTTGATGCCAAAGCAGACGAGCGACTCAGGCGAGCATTGACTTCGATGACACGATAGTCCTCGGAAACAGGGTCAAGAGCGTACTGCACGTTACATTCACCTACGATGCCGATATGTCGGATTATCTTGATGGCAAGGGCACGAAGTTTGTGGTACTCACTGTTCGAGAGCGTCTGCGATGGAGCCACAACGATGCTCTCGCCCGTATGGATGCCGAGAGGGTCGAAGTTCTCCATGTTGCAGACGGTGATGCAGTTGTCGTACCTGTCGCGCACCACTTCATATTCAATCTCTTTCCATCCTTTCAGCGACTTCTCTACTAACACTTGAGGAGAGAAGGCGAAAGCTTCCTCTGCCTGGGTCAGCAGTTCCTCATCGTTGTCACAGAAGCCCGAGCCAAGGCCACCGAGGGCATAGGCTGCACGAAGGATGACGGGGAAGCCCAGTCCGTGAGCGGCCTTCTGTACTTCCTCAATGGTATTGCAAGCTTCGCTCTTGATGGTCTTCACGCCGATCTCGTCAAGACGCTTGACAAAGAGGTCTCGGTCTTCGGTATCGATGATTGCCTGAACGGGCGTGCCAAGGACTTTGACACCATATTTCTCGAATACACCTTTCTTGTAAAGCTCCACGCCGCAGTTCAAAGCTGTCTGTCCGCCGAAACTCAGCAGGATGCCGTCCGGCCGCTCCTTCTCTATGACATGCTCCACGAAATCAGGCGTGACAGGCTGAAAATAGATAGTGTCCGCCACGTCCTTCGAAGTTTGGACAGTTGCAATGTTAGGATTGATGAGCACCGACCTGACACCTTCCTCTCTCAAGGCTTTCAGAGCCTGAGCACCGCTGTAGTCAAACTCTCCCGCCTGACCGATCTTGAGAGCACCGGAGCCAAGAAGGAGGACTTTATTGAGGTTTTGAGGTTTTGGTTTTTTGAGGTTTTTAGGTGAATATACCTTATAACCCGGAAGCGAAGCGATCTCATAACCTGGAACTTGACGGACAAACTCATCAAACATCCACTCCGTATCTGTCGGTCCTGAACAGGCTTCGGGATGGAACTGTGCAGAGAACCATGGCATTGTCTTGTGGCGGATGCCTTCGTTGGAGCCATCATTCATGTTGACGAAGAGAGGTTCCCAGTCGGCAGGCAACGTCGAAGCATCGACGGCATAGCCATGATTCTGGCTCGTGATGAAGCAACGGGTGGTGCCTAAAAGCTGCACCGGCTGGTTATGACTGCGATGACCATACTTCAGCTTGTATGTCTTTGCACCTGCAGCCCTTGCCAAGAGTTGGTTGCCGAGACAGATGCCCATGAGGGGCCGCACATTCGGATTGTTGAGGAAGGTGCGGATGTGCTCCACGGTCTTATTGCATTGCTCAGGGTCGCCAGGGCCATTCGCCAGGAACAATCCATCGAAGTCAAGCTGGTTGAAGTCATAGTCCCACGGAACCCTGATGACTTCAACGCCTCTATTCACCAAGCTACGGATGATGTTTGCCTTTACACCACAGTCAACAAGAACGACTCTTGGAAATGAAGAATGAAGAGTGAATAATGAAGAAATTGCTGCCGCCGTAGGGTCTGGCTTGTACGTGATGACCTCCTTGCAGCTCACTTGCTCCACCCAATTGATGCTACCATAGTCAGAGTGTTCTGAATAATCAGAGTTCTCAGAGATGATGATACGACCTCGCATCACGCCAGACTCCCTGAGCCGTTGGGTGAGCCTTCGCGTGTCGATGCCCGTAATGGCAGGAATCTTTTCCCGCTTTAGCCATTCGGCAAGCGACTCCTTGGCATTCCAATGGCTGTACTTCTCGCTGTAATCTGCCACAACGAGGCCCTTGACGTGAATCCGCTCGCTTTCCATGAACTTAGGCAAAGGCTCGCCTCCTGTTTCAGGCACGCCATAGTTTCCTATCAAAGGATAAGTTGTCACAAGTATCTGGCCTGCATAGCTCGGGTCGGTGAGGCTTTCTGGATAGCCTGTCATTGCCGTGTTGAACACCACTTCGCCCACGGCATTTGCTTCGTAACCAAACGACCAGCCGCAGAACTCTGTGCCGTCATCAAGTATCAGTCTCGCTTCTTGCTTCATCTTATAGTCAAATTGTAAATTGTCAAATTGCTAAATCCATCCCATTCAAGGGCGATGGCTGTCGAGCACGCCACGCTTGCCTCTTGGTTTACGCTTCGCGCAGCAGACTCGCTTGGGAAATGCTCGGCGAAGATGCTGCGATAGTAGTACTCCTCCTTGTTGAGCGGCGGATTGATGGGGAAACGTTCTGCCGCATGTGCCATCTGTTCGTCGCTGACAGCTTCGGAGGTAATCTTCTTCAATGTGTCAATCCATGAATAGCCCACGCCGTCGCTGAACTGCTCCTTCTGCCGCCAAGCAATCTCTGCCGGCAACATATCGGCAAAGGCTTCGCGGACTATTTTCTTCTCAATCGTTGAGCCAGGGCACATCTTTGCATCGGGATTTGTACGCATGGCCACGTCGAGGAATTCCTTGTCGAGGAAAGGCACACGTCCCTCTACGCCCCAGGCCGATAGGCTCTTGTTGGCACGGAGACAGTCGTAGTAGTGAAGCTTGCTGAGCTTGCGGACGGTCTCCTCGTGGAATGCCTTTGCGCTCGGTGCTTTGTGGAAATAGAGATAGCCGCCAAACACCTCGTCTGCTCCTTCGCCACTGAGCACCATCTTGATGCCCATCGATTTGATGACACGGGCAAGGAGATACATCGGAGTGGAAGCACGGACAGTCGTCACGTCGTATGTCTCGATGAAGTAGATGACATCGCGTATGGCATCAAGCCCCTCCTGTATGGTGTAGTTGATTTCGTGATGTACGGTGCCGATATGGTCGGCCACCAGCTTTGCTTTTGCCAAGTCGGGAGCCCCCTTCAAGCCTACCGCGAAGGAATGCAGACGAGGCCAATAGGCGCGTGTCTGCGAGTTGTCCTCTATGCGATGCTCGCTGAACTTCTCGGCAATAGCAGAGATGACAGAAGAGTCAAGTCCGCCGCTGAGCAGTACGCCATAGGGAACGTCGGACATCAACTGACGCCTCACCGAATCCTTGAGAGCATCACGAATAGCGTCGACGCTTGCTTCGTTATTCTTCACAGCATCATATTCAAACCAGTCACGATGGTAGTAGCGTTTCATACCAGGCTCTTTGCTCCAATAGTAATGCCCTGGCAGGAAGGGTTCGTATCGCTCACATTGACCTTCGAGTGCCTTCAGTTCGGAGGCAACATACACGGTG
>ONJJ01000031.1 GCA_900318115.1 uncultured Prevotellaceae bacterium
TCTATCAGTTGGGCGAATACATATTTGTTCTTGTTCATCTTACAGTCAATCTGATTGGCTGCAAAATTACAAATTCAAATCGTCGCGCTCTCAAAATTTATCGTAAAAGACTTTATTTCAGTGATTTCAAAGAACGATTAGTCCACTTTAACGGGACAGTAGTGACATTTCTTTAGATGTCAAGTGCACACGACAGAACTTATCCTGACAGGAATGCAGAAAGGACGTCAAAGGTCGCGGGTCATGCGGCGGACAGGAAGCCAGACGGCGAGGAGACCAACGAGGAGGACGGTGAGGAAGGTGAGGAGGACGTCGGTGGCCTGAATGCTGACGGGGTAGGCATCGACGACGAAGCTGCCCTCGCTGGCACCGAGTTTGATGAAGCCGAAGCGAATCTGAGCCCAGCACAATGCCAGGCCACCTACGATGCCCAACAGGGCTCCAATGCCGGAGATGAGCCACCCCTCGAAAAGGAAGATCTGACGAATCTGGCTGTCGTTGGCTCCGAGGGCGCGCAGGGTGGCGACATTCTCTTGCTTCTCAATCATCAGCATGGAGAGGGAGCTGATGATGTTGAAGGAGGCCACGAGGAGAATGAACGAGAGGAAGAGGTAGGCAATGAACTTTTCGATCTGCATAATGCGGAAGGTGTCTGCCTGTTGCTCATAGCGGTCCTGTACGAGGTAGCGCTGGCCGAGGAGCTGACGGATGGTGGCTTTTGCGTTACGGAGGTTGGTGCCTGGCTTCAGCTTCAATTCCACGGCAGAGAGGCGTCCCTGCTGGTCGAAGAGTCGGCGGGCGAAGGTCAGGGAGGTGAGGATATAGGTGGCGTCGTACTGAGCCTGGTTGGTGTTGAAGACGACTCCGGGGGAATAGAGTTCGTCGCTGTTGAAACTCTGCATGGGATTGCCCATGTTCACTCGCTCGCCGCGGCGAGGCGCATAGATGGGCAGACCGCCTTCGTAGTTGGTGCCCAGTCCCAGGGCCGAGGCGAGACGTATGCCCATGACGCCGTACTCGAGGACGTCGGCGTGGAGGCAGAACTCTCCGTCGCCATAGAGGATGGCATCGAGGTCTGCCTGCCGGGCAAAGCTGTCGCTGACGCCCTTGATGTTGACCACCCACTGCCGTTCGTTGCCCACGATGAGTGCCTGGTCCTGCAGCGTCTCGGTATAGACGTCGATGCAGTCCAGGGCCTTGAGGTCGGCCAACGGCGGGTCGTCGGCAGCAAAGGTCTTTCCGTCGGCGGGCGTGACCTTGAGTTCGGGGTCCAGCGCCGTGAAGAACGATGCTACCATGTCGCGGAAACCGTTGAAGACAGAGAGCGTGACAATCAGCGCAGCAGTGGCCAGCGCCACCCCACAGACGGAGATGACGGAGATGATGCCCGTGGTGAGATGGCGCTTGCGGGCAAAGAGATAGCGGCGCGCGACGAAGAGGGGGAACATGAAAAGGGAAAAATTAAAAATTAAAAGAGAAAAGTGAAAAGTGAAAAATTAAAAATGAGAAGGGAAAAGGGAAAAGAAAGAATTAAAAATTAAAAGAGAAAAATTAAAAATGAAAAGGGATAAATTAAAGGGGAAAAGGGGAAAGGGAAGGATGAGTGTTGCTTCGATTAAGTAATCAATCAAAATTAACTGACACAATCTTTAGGACACAGAGGCACGGAGACACAGAGTATATATATTTTCTGTGACTCTGCGTCTCTGTGTCTGAAATGTAAACTAATTGTGTCCATCTACTTATCATTCAGTAGCTTGTCGATGTTCTCGGCGTAGTCGAGGCTGTCGTCGACGAAGAACTTGAGCTCTGGAATGATGCGCAGCTGGTGGCGTGTGCGTTGTCCGAGTTCGTAGCGGATTTGACTCACGTTGGCGTTGATGTTATCGCAGATCTCCTGGGCACGTTCGCTGGGGAAGATGCTAAGGTAGCCGCGGCAGACACTCATGTCGGGGCTGATGCGGCAGACGCTGACGCTGACGAGCACGCCGTGCGTGGCCTGCGTCTGGCGCTGGAAGATGTCGCTGAGTTCCTTCTGGATGAGGCGCGCGATTTTATTCTGGCGGGTTGTTTCCATTGTGGAAATAGAGAGATTTATGGATTTGCGGATTTACGAATTTTCGGATTTGGCCTTGAAGGCGAGGGCGTACATCTTCATCTGCTTGAGCATGGCGAGGAGGCCGTTGCTGCGGGTGGGGGAGAGGTGCTCGCGCAGGCCTATGCGCTCGATGAAATAGAGGTCTGCATCGAGGATTTCCTGCGGCGTGTGGTCGCTGAGCACCTGAATGAGGAGGGTGACGATGCCCTTGACGATGAGTGCGTCGCTCTCGGCCTCGAAATGTATGAGGCCCTCGGGGGTGAGGTCGGCGGTCAGCCAGACGCGGCTCTGGCATCCGTCAATGAGGTTCTGCTCCGTCTTGGCGCTGGCGGGCAGGGGCTGCTGCTCCGAGCCGAGGTCGATGAGCAGCTGGTATTTGTCCATCCAGTCGTCGAAGTCGGAGAATTCTTCGATGATGGAGTCTTGGATTTCGTTAATGGTCATTTTTGGTTGTCGTTATATAGGAGTTGGAGTAGTGTCTGTCCCACGGCCTTCAGGACGGCGGGGTCAATGGCTTCGGGGGTGTCGTTGACGGTGTGCCACGTGGGGCCGAAGCTGGAGCGTCCGTCCTGCTGGTGGGGTATGATGTCGATGGCGGGGATGTGTGCCAGCTGGTTTACGGGCACGTGGTCGTCGGTGACGTAGCCGGACTGGTGGAGCGGGAAGTATTCGCCATAGCCCAGTTGGTCTGCCAGATGCCACACCATGTTCACGAGCGGGGTGGCGTAGTACATGGAGTAGCTTTCCATCTCGAAGCGCGCACCGCGGCCTCCGACCATGTCGAGGTTGATGCCATAGCGGGCGGTGTAGCCCGTGGCAAAGGCTGTCTCGGCCCAGTAGCGCGAGCCGAGGCACCAGTAGTCGCCTTCGTCCACGAGCTCGTCGTCGCTCATCTGGGCCTCTGCCCATTGGGGTGTGCCCTGGTCTTCGAGGTCAAAGCAGACGAAGTCCACTCCGCAGACCAGTTCCTGCGAGGTCAGTGCGCGTGCAATCTCCATCATCACGGCAACGCCGGAGGCTCCATCGTTGGCTGCCATGACGGGTTTGCGGTGGTTGGCCTCGTCGGGGTCATTGTCAGCCCAGGCACGGCTGTCCCAGTGGGCGGTGATGAGGATGCGGTCGGCGTGTTCGGGAAACATGCTGGCCGTGATATTGCGGCAGGGCAGGAGTTGTCCGTCGTAGCCGCGTAGCTGTGTGCGCTGTTCGGCCACGGTGGCTCCGAGCTGACGGAATTTGGCGGCAATCCAGTCGCCGCAGGCATCATGGGCGGCACTGCCGGGAACACGGGGGCCGAAGCTGCACTGCGCCTGGATGTAGCTCATGGCGGAGTCTGCCGAGAACTCGGGCGCGGGAGCGATGGCGATGGTGTCGGGGCCTTCGGTCTTCTGGGTGCGGCCGTTGCAGGAGGCGAGGAGGGTGGTTGTTGCGGCAATGCCGCAACCTACACAAAGCAAGAGAATGCTATGTAATTTCTTCATTTCTAATGTGCGTTGATTATTTTCCAATTTTGGGGCTTTGGCTTCGCAGGCTTTTGGGGGGCTTCGGTGGCTTTTGGGGGCTTCGGTGGCTTTGGGGGGCTTCGGTGGCTTTGGGGGACTTCGGTGGCTTTTGGGGGCTTCGGTGGCTTTGGGGGGCTTCGCTGGCTTTCAGTTCTCAGTTTGCCGCGTCCTGCACCTGCTGCATTACTCGCAGGAAGTTGCCTCCCCAGATGAGGCGGAGGTCGTCTTCGGAGTAGCGCTCGCGCAGGAGGCGGCGGGTGAAGTTGATGAGTTCTGAGGCAGAGGCGAGGCCGGGCACGCCGCCGTCGCCATCGAAGTCTGTGCCGATACCGACGTGCTCAATACCCATCACCTTCACCATGTGGTTGAGGTGCTCCACGGCATCGAGGATGCTGGCCTGGCCGTCCGAGCGCAGGAAACCGTTGTAGAAGGTGACCTGTGCGACACCGCCTTTTGCAGCGAGGGCGCGCAGTTGGTCGTCGGTGAGGTTGCGCGGGTGGTCGCAGAGGGCACGGCTGCTGGAGTGTGAGCAGACGATGGGCATGTCGCTGATGTCCAGTGCATCGTAGAAGCTGAGTTCGCTGGCGTGCGAGAGGTCAACCATGATGCCCAGTTCGTTCATCTTGCGGATGACGTCTGCACCGAAGTCCGAGACGCCTTGCAGCTGCTCGCCTTCGCGTGGCTTTGCCGAACCGCAGATGTCGTTGTTGCCGTTGTGGCAGAGCGTCATGTAAACGATGCCGTGGTCCTGCTTGAAGCGGTGCAGCAGCGAGAGGTCGCGTCCGATGGCGTAGCCGTTTTCGATACCGAGCATGATGGCCCGTTTGCCTTCGGCCTTCAGACAATAGAGCTCTTTGGGAGAGCGTGCTATGGCGACAGCGGCGGAGTTCTCGGCAGCCAGCTGCTCCACGCGTAGGAGCTGGCTGTGGGCGTACTCGCCGGCGGCAGTGCGCCCCTCTGCAGTCAGGGGGCCTTGGGGTATGTAGGCCACCATGATACTGGCATCGAGTCCGCCTTCCTTCATTTTGTGCAGGTCCACGAGGATTTTAGGGTCGCGCTGGTTGAAGTGTATGTCCTGGTCAAAGAACATGGGAGTATCGCAGTGGCTGTCGAGGGAGAGAACGCGGTTGTGCACCTCGCGTGCAGCACGGTAGTTGGCAGCCTCATCCTTCAGCCATCGGAATAAGGGCATCATGGACTCGTCGCCGGCGAGGCAGAAGCATTCCGGATGCCATTGCACACCCAGAATACTCTTGTGCTCTGATGATTCCACGGCTTCGACGACGCCGTCGGGCGCTGTCGCTGAGACGCGAAGGTGCGGGCCGGCCTCGCGCACAGCCTGATGGTGGAAGCTGTTGACAAAGAGCGTCTCGGCCCCTCCCATAATCTGGCGCAGCAGGGAACCCTCTGCCGTGCGCACGGTGTGGGAAGCCACGGCGCGGTCGAGTGTCTGGGAGTGCTTGAGCAGGGAGGTCGGGGCGCCGGACTCTCCGGGGTGGTCGGAGGCATAGCCCAGGTCCTGCCAGATGCTGCCGTCGAGGGCGGCCACGAGCATTTGAATACCCCGGCAGATGCCGAGAATGGGTAGCTGGCGGTCGTAGGCCAGACGGACGAGCAGGAGCTCGCATAGGTCGCGGCGCGGGTTGATGCCGCCCAAGGCGGGAATGGGTTCTTCGCCCACATAGAGTGGATTGAGGTCTGCGCCGCCGGAGAGGAGCAGGCCGTCGATGCGGTCGAGGGCAGAGGTCAGTGCATCGGCATCTGTTGTCGGCGGCAGGACAACGGGAGTGGCTCCGGCACGAAGGACACTCTCGAAGTAGCCCTCGGCCAGCTCACAGCCCTTCTCGCCGAAGTTGCCCGTGATGCCGATGAGGGGAGTGCGCCGGCTTCCGGGGAAGGTAGCGTGCAGGGCGTCGTAGGAGGATTTCCAGTTGAACATAGGGCGTAGGGTGTCAGTCTTCTGCCGTGTCGGCGGTGAGTCCCGCTTTCCTGGCAGTCAATGCCTTGATGGCAGCGACGTCTTTTTCCGAAAGTCCGATGGGCACCTCGGTCTTGATACTCTGCTTGAGCGAGATGAGGGTCTCTGTGGCGATGACCCCGGGTATTTCCTGGAGGCGGTCGTTCAGGAGCGACATCAAGTGGGCGTTGTCGCGTGCGTAGAGTTTGATGAGCATGGTGTATGGACCCGTGGTGAAGTGGCATTCCACGATTTCGGGAATCTTCTCGAATTCCGATACGACGTGCTTGTACATCGATCCTCGTTCCAGGGTGATGCCGACATAAGTGCAGGTGTTGTAGCCGAGCGATGTGGGGTTCACGTGGTAGCCGGAACCCGTGATGACACCAATGTCCACCAGACGCTGCACGCGCTGGTGGATGGCAGCGCGCGAGACGCCGCATTCTGCCGCCACATCTTTAAAAGGTATGCGCGCGTTGCGCGTGATAATCTCCAGGATTTTCTTGTCCAGGCTGTCTATCTTTTCCATAATATTCTTATTTCTTAGCGTTGTGCTTGCAAAAGTAGGTAAAAACTTTCAAAGCGCAAGCCTTTTGCCGAAAAAAATGACACCGAAAGGTGCTTTCGGTGTCATTTTGTTGGATATAGGGGTCAGGACTACTTCACAATCTCCAAAAGTTCAACCGTAAAGATGAGTGTGGAGAAGGGAGGTATTTTCCCGGACTCGCGGTCGCCGTAAGCCAGTTCCTGAGGGATATAGAGTTCCCACTTGGAACCTGCGGGCATCATCGTCAGCGCCTCAGTCCATCCCTTGATGACCTGGTTGCAGGCGAAGGTGGCAGGCTGGTTGCGCTTGTAGCTGCTATCGAAGACGGTGCCGTCGATGAGGCGTCCTTCGTAGTTCACTTTCACCTTCTGCGAGGCTGTGGGCACCTCGCCGGTGCCAGCGCGTAGAACCTTGTACTGGAGGCCGCTGGGGGTGACTTTGACGCTGTCCTTCTTGGCATTGGCTGCCAGAAATTCCACGCCGGCCTTGCGGTTGGCACCGAACTTGGTCTCCATCTTCACGCGGTGGTAGTACTCCAGCTGCTTGCTGGCGACAGCCTGCGCGCTATCCTGCGTCATCCGGCCGTTGTTGTGTATTCCGGCGCGGAACCCTTCGAGGAAGGCTTCCTTGTCGATGAGTTCCAGGCTGTCGTTGACCTGTCGGTTGGCCTGGGGCAGCAGCTGGGTCTCCAGCTGCTTTCGGATTTCCGTGCCCTGGACCCATGCCTTGAGTTTCTTCACCTCGGGTGTCTCCTCGGCGTGCTCGAAACCCTGCATGAAATCCTCGAGGTAAGCCATGTCGATACCCGCGCGCTGGGAGAGGTAGTTCAGCAGCCCGTTGGTCTGAGCGATGCCATAGGCATAGCTGAAGTCCTTCATGGGCACCGTGTCAACCTTCTCCTCTGCGGGCTTCTGGGCTTTCTTGCTCTTCCGCTTGTCTGCATTCACATTGACACAGAGCAGAAGGGCAAGAGCCAGAAAGATGTATTTTACGTATTTCATTACGTCGGTACTATACTATCGAAGTATTACTTCTCGATGCTGATGAGATCGATGGTGAAGATCAGCGCGCTGAAGGGCTTGATGGTGCCCATGTCCTGTGCGCCATAAGCCTGGTCCTGAGGAATGTAAACCTTCCACTTGGAACCTACGGGCATGGTGGTCAGGGCTGCCTTGAAGCCGGGGATTACCTGGCTTGCGCCGAAGACGGTGGGATCGCGCTCGAGGTTGCTGTCGAAGACGGTGCCATCGATGAGTGTTCCCTCATAGTGCACCTTTACACGGCTGGTGTCGGCAGCCACTTCGCCGGTGCCCTCGGTCAGTACTTCATAGTACACGCCGTTGCCGAGTTCCTTCACGCCGTCCTTCTTGGCAATCTCTGCCATGAACTTCTCGCCCTTCTCCTTGTTCTCGCCGAACTGCTTTTCCTTGGCAGCCTTCTGGATGGCATCCATGTGGGTCTGGACGTAGTTGTTGGCGGAGTCAAGATCCATAAGCTCGAAGTTGCCGGCAACGGCAGCCATGAAGCCTGCATAGATATTCTTCTCGTTGACGGTCTGGGTGCTGTCCTCGCCGAAGATCATTTGGTTGATGTTCTTGACCATGCCCTGGCTGACCTGCTGACCGATCTGGATACCAGCATAGTAGGCGGTCTTCTTGGGATCCTTGCTTGCCTGAGCGCTCTCGTAGAAGCCCTTCAGGAACTCATCGACGTAGGTCGTGTCGACGCCCATTCGCATGACGAGGTAGTCTTTCAGACCCTGAGTCTGGCTCATGCCGATAGCGTAGCTGAGGGTGTCGAGGTCGCTCTTCAGGCTTGCGGTGGGAGCGGACTGGTTGCAGGAGGTCATGATCACAGCCATGGCCACTGCGAGAATAAGAGAAATCTTTTTCATTTTGCTTTAATTTTTTTATTGTTTTTGGGTTAAACGTTTTAATGGGGTTAATGGGGTTGATGGGGTTAATGGGGTTGATGGGCTGGATTAGAGTACCTTGATGAGCTCCACGTCGAATACCAGGGTGGAGTAGGGGGGTATGCTGCTGCCGGCACCACGTTCGCCGTAGCCCAGGAGATAGGGGATGAAGAAACGGTACTTGGCGCCTTCCTTCATCAGCTGCACGCCTTCGGTCCATCCGGGAATGACTCCGTCGAGGGGGAAGTCGGCGGGTTCGCCGCGCTTGTAGCTGCTGTCGAAGACGCTGCCGTCGATGAGCCATCCTTCGTAGTGGCAACGCACTTTGTCCGTGGCCTTCGGGCTGCGCCCTGTACCTTCGGTGAGCACCTGGTACTGCAGGCCGCTCTTGGTGGTGACGACTCCGGGTTTCTGGGCATTCTCCTTGAGGAAGGCAGCGCCGGAGGCGATGGTTCCTTCTGCCTGCTTACGGGCCTGCTTGTCGAAATACTCATTCAGGAGGGCTTGAGCCTCGCGGTGAGAGATGGCAGGTTCGGCGTCTGACAGCACATCACAGATGCTGCGTGTGAAGTCCTCGACACTGAAATCTTCGATTCCCATACTCTTCAGCTGTTGTCCGATGCCCAATCCGAGGGCGTAACTGATCTTATTCATGCTATTTTTTGCTTTTCCTTTTACTAAATCGCGCGCAAAGGTACTGCTTTTTGTTCAAAGTGCGCCTTTTTTTATCTTTTTTAGCGCAGAATAGTGTTGTCTTACGCGTTTTTTGCTTACTTTTGCGTAGTTTTTCACTTCAAAAGTACCTTTTATGAAGAAAATTGTTGTGCTGACGGGAGCCGGAATGTCGGCAGAAAGCGGTATCAACACCTTCCGCGATTCGGGAGGTCTGTGGGAGCAGTATCGGGTGGAGGACGTGGCCAGTATCGAGGGTTACATCCGCAATCCCGAACTCGTGATTAATTTCTACAACGAACGTCGCAAACAACTGCTCACCGTGAAACCCAACCGCGGGCACGAACTGGTGGCTGCGCTGGAACGGTACTTCGACGTGACCGTGGTCACCCAGAATGTCGATGATCTGCACGAGCGCGCGGGTTCCTCAAATATTATCCATCTGCACGGTGAACTGATGAAGGCGACCTCCACCCGTTCGCCCAACGACCCCACGCAGATTCAGACACTGACGCCCGACCGAATGGAAATTCATATGGGCGACAAGGCTGCCGACGGCAGTCAGCTCCGCCCCTTCATCGTCTGGTTCGGCGAGGCGGTGCCGAAGATAGAGGACGCTGTGGAGGAAGTGATGCAGGCAGATATCTGCATTGTCATCGGCACGAGCCTCAACGTCTATCCGGCTGCGGGACTGGTTCGCTACGTGCCCGAGGATTCGCCCATCTACCTCATTGACCCTGCCGACGTGGCCTGGACAGCCATGCGCCCTTACACTCATATCAAGAAAGGGGCTTCGGCTGGGATGGAAGAACTGTTTGACAAACTTAAAGTTCATTGCTAATACACATTTTAAGATATGAAAAGTGCAAAACTTGAAGCCCTCGTGGCAGAGCAACGCCGTTGGCAGGAAATAGTTGGAATGCGAACGGTGGCTGAACTCAATTCCGCCATCCGAGGCGGTCATGCCACGGAAATCATCAACGTAAGCGAAGCGCTGCAGGAACGTAAGATTGCCCGGGCGGCAGATGAGATTTGCGACCTGGGGCGTCGTCTGGTCCTGCTGGCAGGACCCAGCAGCAGCGGCAAGACCACGACGAGCAAGCGCCTGGCTATCCAGTTGGCAGCCTGCGGCCTGCGCCCGCTCACGATTTCCATGGATGATTATTTTGTCAATCGCGTGAACACTCCCTTGGACGAGAACGGGGAGTACGACTACGAGTGCCTGGGCGCACTCGACGTGCCTTACTTCAACAAGCAGCTGACGCAGCTGCTGAACGGCGAGACCGTGGAACTGCCGCGCTATGACTTCGTCTCCGGCGAGCGCGTGCCCAGCGGCAAGCGTCTGGCTATGAACAAGAACGATGTGCTCATCATTGAGGGTATTCACGCTCTCAACCCCGACCTGACACCTCAGATTCCGCAAGATGCGAAGTTCCAGATCTATGTTACTGCCCTGACCACTATCCAGCTGGATGAGGAACGAAAAATATCGACTTCCGATGCCCGCTTGCTTCGCAGGATGCTGCGCGACAAGAACTTCCGTAACTACTCTGCCGAGGAGACCATTCACCGTTGGCCCAGCGTGCGAGCCGGCGAGGAGAAGTGGATATTCCCCTTCGAGAACAACTGCGACATGATGATCAACACGGCGTTGCTCTACGAGCTCTCAGTCCTGCGTGTGCATGTGCTGCCCATCCTGGAGGAAGTGCCCACCAATGCGCCGGAGTACGAGGAGGCTTTCCGTCTGCGCCAGTTCATAGGTTTCTTCGAACCCATTTCCAGCAAGCAGATACCTCCGACCTCGCTGCTTCGCGAGTTCTTGGGCGGTTCCAGCTTCCGCTACTGATACATTATAATTTATGATAAACTGGAGAATCATCTGGAAAATCATCGGCCAGCTGTTGGTTATCGAGGCTGGTATGATGGCGCTGTGTATGCTCCTGTCGTTCCTTTACCAAGAGGACGACACTCCGGCATTCTTCATCGCCGTCGTGGCCACCATCGTCGGAGCCTGCGTGATGCACTACGCAGGCCGCGGCTCCTCGAACACGATGTACCGGCGCGACTCGTTCCTGGTCGTGACGCTCGTCTGGGTTATCTTCAGTTTCTTCGGAGCCATACCTTTCGTGGCAAGCGGCTATGTGTCCAGCCCTACGGACGCCTTCTTTGAGACCATATCCGGTTTCACGACCACGGGGGCCAGCCTCATTGACGACGTCGAACGGCTGCCTCATGCGTTGCTCTTTTGGCGCAGCCTGACGCAGTGGGTGGGCGGACTTGGCATTGTATTCTTCACCGTCGCCACCTTGCCGTCGCTCGTCGGCGGCTCTGTGAAGGTCTTCTCTGCCGAGGCCACAGGACCCATGCGCGTGAAGATGCATCCCCGGCTGAGCACTACGGGCCGCTGGATTTGGGGAATCTATTCCACACTTACTCTGGTCTGCGCAGCCTGCTTCTATTTGGAGGGGATGGGGTTGTTCGACTGCATCAATTATGCTATGACGGTCACTGCAACCGGAGGTTTTGCCACCCACAACTCCAGCACGGGCTACTTCCACAATCCGGCCATCGACTACACTGCCATTGCGTTCATGTTCCTTTGCGGCAGCAGCTTCACGCTCCTCTATACGACCCTCTTCAAGCGTAAGTTCCGCGAGTTCTTCCGTAACTCTGAGTTCCGGCTTTACTTGGGCATGGTGGTTGTCTGCACCGTTGCCATCATGGGAGTGCTCATGGTCCGTTGTGACTATGGCATCTCAGATGCATTCCGGTCATCGCTCTTCCAGGTCGTGTCCTTCCTGACCACCACCGGCGTCTTCAACGACGATGCCGGCCAGTGGCCCCATATCACGTGGGTGGTGCTGTCCGTCTGTATGTTTGTGGGCGGTTGTGCAGGTTCCACCAGCGGTGGTTTCAAGTGTATCCGTGCTGTCATGCTTTGGGAGATTGTGCGGAACGAATTCCGGCGGCTGCTGCATCCGAATGCCGTTCTCCCCGTGCGTGTCGGCAGCACCACGGTGTCCTATTCCCACCAGCTCTCGCTCTTTGCTTTTCTTGTGATGTATATATCGCTGTCCATGGTAACCTATTTCATTATGATTATCAGTGATGTAGATAGTACCAATGCCATCACCATAGCCCTCAGTTGTGCCAGCAACGTAGGTCCCACCCTCGGTCTGGAGATCGGTCCTACGATGTCCTGGAATGTGTTGCCGGACCTTGTCAAGTGGCTACTTTCGCTGCTGATGCTCATGGGGCGTCTGGAAATCCTCAGCGTGGTTGTCCTCTTCACTCCCTCTTTCTGGCGCGATAAGTAGTCTCCGGTGCTCGTCAGCCGCTCTCTTTTCTTGGCTCCCGCCTCAAAAAGCCTGAAAAGAAAGCTCTGAAGACCAAAAAGACCGGAATTATGCGTCTGTGTTCCGTGCTTTTTCGTACCTTTGCGCCATGCTTACTAAAAGAATCATACTTTCATGGGCGTTGCTGTTGCTGCTTGCCACGGCAGCCATGGCCTACCAGGACCATCGCGGAGTGAATATCGACTCGCTGGAGGCAATACTGGCAGGGCCGCATCCTCCCCGCGGGAAGGAACTGATGAGGGTTTATCTGCCGCTGATGCGCGCTTATCAGGTGCGCGACAATGACCGCTGTGTGTACTACGCCCGGAAGGCGCTGGCGCTGTCCTATGAAATCAATGGCCTCAATGCGCGCGAGTCGGCTCTCTACAACCTGGGGCTGATGGCCTACGGCCGTGACGAATGGGACCTGGCCATCGACTACTTCCAGCAGGCTCTGGCCGTGACCGATTCCATGCGCAGCGACCGGCGCTATACGCCCGCGGACGTGGACGACAACCTCTCGCAGCTATATGGTGCTATAGGTAATGTCTATAATATGCAGGACCAGTTGCTGCTGGCCATAGAATATTACCAGCGCGCACTGCCTATCTTCGAGCGCAACCATTGGTCACAGAGCCTGACTATCCTGCACCACAACGTAGGGGAACTATACTTGATGATCGGCAATGCGGAGAAGGCGGAGCGTCATTACCTCCAAGCCCTGAACTGCGGCACAGAGAGTGGCGACTCACTGATGATGGCCCTGGCACGCAAGGGACTGTCGAAGATTTACCTCGACCGCGGCGATTACGAGCAGCTACAGCGGACGCTCTTGCCCGCCTATGACTACTACCATGCTCACCGCGAAGAGGAACTCGGCGACTACAGCGAGATACTGGTGTGCATGGCGCGCATGAACCTTCAGGAGGAACATCGCAACGTGGAGGCTGCGCAGGCATATACCGACGAGGCCTTGAGCTATGTGGGTGCCGACATGATGAGCGAGCAGCGGGGTGATGTCTATGCGGCAGCTGCCGAGGTGGCCATGGCTCGTAGGCAATGGCCGCGTGCCCTGGAGCTGGCGCTGCAGAGCGTGCATCCGGACTCCGTCGCTACCTATGGTGATGTCAGTTGCTACGTGTTGCTGGCACACATCTACGCGGAACTGGGTGAGCTGGACCTCGCGCACGCATATATTAATAAGGTGTATCGGATGATGGAACGATTCGCCACGGAGCACTACCAATCTGGTCTCTCGCAGATGGAGGTGCTCTATGAGACAGAGAAGAAGCAAGCTGCCATCGAGCGATTGCAGGAGCAGCGCCGATGGATGACTTGGGGGGCCGCCTTGGGAGGATTGCTGCTTCTGCTTACGGCTCTGCTGTTCTTTCTTCTCTGGCGCAGCGTTCGTCTCAGCCGTCGTTCTGCTCTGGTCAAGGCCAAACTCGACGGAGAACTGGAGGAACGGGTGCGCCTGGCTCGCGACTTGCACGACCGCTTGGGCGGAATCCTCACGGCATTGAAGCTCATTGTCTCAGATCACTCCGATAATTCAGATTACTCCGATAATTCAGATAACTCCGATTACTCCGATAACTCCGCCGCCACGCTGGTGGACGATGCCATTCGTGAGATGCGCAACGTCTCGCACCATCTGCTGCCCGACTCGCTGTGCCGCTATGGCCTGCGCACCGCCCTGCGCGACTATTGCCAGACGATGCCCCGCGTGCGCTTCGCCTTTATGGGTGAGGAACAGCACGTGGAGCATGAGGAGGCTATCTACTGCATCGTCCACGAACTGGTGAACAATGCTGTCAAGAGCTCCGGGGCGACACAGATTGACGTCCAGCTTATGGCCCATAGGGGCCATACGACCATCGTCGTGGCAGACAACGGACGGGGAATGGTCGCGTCCGGGGAGAGCTGTGGGGACTGCAGCTCGCAAAATCCAGAGCGTGAAGTGCGGAGCGAAGGTGCCGGATTGACAAATATCCGCGAGCGTCTGGCAGCCATCGGAGGCTCAATCCTCGTGGATTCCCGCCCAGGACAAGGCACGGAAATACACATAGAAATACAGTCTCAAGCCTAAAAACCCACAATTGGGGGTGCTCTGTTGCTTTGTGATTTGGGAAAAAGGTTTTACCTTTGCCCCCGATTCCTATTTATTAACCCAATAAATAACTAAGAAAGCAATGAAAAAGTACCTCTATCTGCTCTTGCTGGCACTGGTGCCTGCAATGACCTTCACTGCCTGTGGCGACGACAAGGATGAAGTCTTGGATCCTAAGAGTCCAGATAATCCCGGTGTGACTGTCAAAGATGCTTCCTTCAAGGAGAGTGGTAATAAACTCATCCTGACTTATAATGTTTCAGGTTCTACCCTCGAGGGCGACGTCTTCACCTTTGAGGACGAATGGACCTGTGAATTCAACGGCGAACAGCTGACGCGCTCCAGCCACGTCTATACAATGCCTTCCTCCGCCATCGCAAAATCCGTGGCAGCAGAGTTGAAGGACAAGGCAAAACCAGGCTACTCTGTCAGTTATAGTGGCAGCAAAGTCACATACGTGGACACCCCGGAGTGGTCGGACATGAGCAAGACGGAAATCCGTTATGTAATGAAAGCCATGATTGGCAAGAAATAATCCTGTAAGACACATCGTGAGAAAAGAAAACGCATGACTCGCATCCTCATCGCAGACGACCATCGCGTGGTAGCCGAAGGCATAGCACGCATCATCAACGAGAGCCCCGCAGCGCAAGTGGTGGCCATTGCCATTTCCATTGCCGACGCGGTGCGACTGACGGGGGAGCACCGACCCGACGTGCTGCTCCTGGATGTCGCCCTGCCCGATGGCGATGGCATCGATGCCATCCCCCGGTTGCGTGCGGCTTGCCCTGCGGCTCGCGTGGTCATCTTCACTATGTACGCCGAGCCTGCCGTCATTCAGCGAGCCTGCGATGGCGGTGCCGACGGCTATCTGCTCAAGAGCGTGTCTGCCGACGAGCTCCTGGAGGGCCTCCACGCAGTGGTCTCCGGAAGGAAATACCTCTGCCGCGAGGCCGGCGAACTCATGAAGGGCTACACAGAACAAGCGCCCGTCCTCACCTGCCGTGAACGTGAAGTACTGGTGCGGCTGGTTCAGGGAAAGACCATCAAGGAAATCGCCAACGAACTATTCCTCGGATTCGAGACCGTGCACAGCTATACCAAGTACCTACGGGAGAAATTGGGATGCCCGAACACCGCCGCATTGGTTCGGGTGGCCATCGAGCAACATCTGGTCTGACGAGCGTTCAGACGATGTTTTTTCCCTCGTTTGTGAAGGCACAAGACACGCTTCTTGTGCCTTTTTGGCGTTTTTATATGTCTATGCAGCAAAAAACTATAGACTCTAAACTCATAACTCTAAACTTTTTTGTACCTTTGCACCCGTTTTCAAAGAGACACAAAAAGTTATGAAGCAGAATATTAGGAATATTGCGATTATCGCTCACGTGGACCACGGAAAGACCACACTGGTGGACAAGATGTTGCTGGCAGGAAATCTCTTCCGCGAAAATCAGCAGACGGGCGAACTTATGTTGGATAACAATGAACTGGAGCGCGAGCGCGGAATCACCATCCTCTCCAAGAACGTCAGTATTAACTACAAAGGTACAAAGATCAACATCATCGACACTCCGGGTCACTCGGACTTCGGAGGAGAGGTGGAGCGTGTGCTGAATATGGCCGACGGCTGCCTGTTGCTGGTCGATGCGTTCGAGGGACCGATGCCGCAGACACGGTTCGTGCTACAGAAAGCACTGCAAATTGGACTGAAACCCATCGTGGTTATCAATAAGGTGGACAAACCCAACTGCCGTCCGGAAGAGGTCTATGAGATGGTCTTCGACCTCATGTGTGACCTTGATGCCACAGAGGAGCAGCTGGACTTCCCCGTCATCTACGGCTCGGCCAAGCAGGGCTGGATGGGCGAGGACTGGCAGACACCCACGGACAATATCTTCTACCTCCTGGACCAGATTCTGGAGCACATTCCGGCTCCAGAGCAACTGGACGGCACACCCCAGATGCTCATCACCTCACTCGACTACTCGACCTACACGGGCCGTATTGCCGTGGGGCGCGTGCATCGCGGAACCCTGCGTGAGGGCATGGCCATCACCATCGCTCATCGCGACGGTTCGAAGGAGAAGACCAAAATCAAGGAACTGCACACCTTCAGCGGAATGGGACATCAGAAGACCGATGCTGTCAGCAGTGGCGACATCTGTGCGATCATCGGTCTGCCTGCCTTCGAAATCGGCGACACCATTTGCGATGCCGAGGAACCCGAAGCTCTGCCCACCATCTCGATTGACGAGCCCACGATGTCTATGCTCTTCACCATCAACGATTCGCCCTTCTTTGGCAAGGAAGGCCGCTGGTGCACCAGCCGGCATATTCACGAGCGCCTGCAAAAGGAGCTGGAGAAGAACCTGGCACTGCGGGTGGAGATTCCCGAGGGATACAACGACCGCTGGATCGTCAGCGGACGCGGCGTGCTGCACCTCTCCGTACTTATCGAGACCATGCGTCGCGAGGGCTATGAACTGCAGGTCGGACAGCCACAGGTAATCTACAAGGAAATTAACGGCCAGCGTTGCGAACCTATTGAGGAACTGACGATTAATGTGCCCGAGGAGTTCGCCTCCAAGATGATTGACATGGTCACACGGCGCAAGGGTGAGATGACCTCCATGGAGAGCCAGGGCGAACGTGTGAACATCGAGTTCCTCATCCCCTCGCGAGGCATCATCGGACTGCGCACAAACGTCCTCACTGCCTCTCAGGGCGAGGCCATCATGGCACATCGCTACAAGGAGTACCAGCCCTACAAGGGTGAAATCATTCGCCGTACGTCGGGCTCCATGATTGCCCTGGAGAGTGGAACGGCCTTTGCCTATGCCATCAATAACCTGCAGGACCGCGGCAAATTCTTCATCGAGCCACAGACTGAGGTCTATGCAGGTGAGGTCGTGGGCGAGCACATACATGAGAACGACCTCGTCGTCAACGTGACGAAGAACAAGCAGCTGACTAATATGCGCGCAAGTGGTTCGGACGAGAAAGCACGCATCATCCCGGCAACGCTCCTCTCTCTGGAGGAAGCGCTGGAGTACATCAAGGAGGATGAGTACGTGGAGGTCACGCCGAAGTCCATGCGCATGCGCAAGATCATCCTTGACCATCTGGAGCGCAAGCGTGCCAATCGCGACTAAGACGGCAGATGCCATAACTTCCTATAAAAAAACTATAGCAAACGATAGCTCCCGTTACGACAATGAGAAAGCAACTGACCCTTCTGGCATGGTGCCTGCTGAGTGCAGGCCTTTGCGCCCAAAAGACCGCCGGCGGCGGAATCACAGCAGCTATGCTGGACCAGATGCGCCAGAGCGCAGGGCAGACGCGCACCCATCGTGCGCTGCAGAATGCCATGGCAGGTCTCTCCATCGATGACCTGGCCAAGAACTATGCGAGTGCTGCCACTCCGCTGGACACTCGTTTCAGCGTCGAGACTCCCAAACAGAGCATCACCGACCAGAAGAGCAGCGGCCGTTGCTGGATGTTCTCTGGACTGAACGTGCTGAGGGCTGATTTCTCTGCACGCCATGCCGACTCACTGACGGTGGAGTTCTCGCAGGACTACCTCTTCTTCTACGACCAGCTGGAGAAGGCTAACCTCTTCCTGCAAGGCGTCCTGGACACGGCCCGGGAGCCTCTGGAGTCGGAGCGCGTCCGCTTCTTCTTCCAACACCCCATCAACGACGGAGGCACCTTCTGCGGCGTGGCTGACCTCGCTCCCAAGTACGGGCTGGTGCCGGCCAGCGTGGCGCCTGAGACCTTCAGCGCAGAGAACACTGCGAGGATGAGGGCGCTGGTGGCTTCGAAACTGCGTGAGTTCGGACTGCAGCTGCGGCGCATGGTGGCCGAGAAACAGAAAGCAGAGGCCATTCAGGCGCAGAAGACACGCCAACTGGGAGAAATATACCGCTTGCTGTCCCTCGCTCTGGGCGAACCCGTCAAGGAGTTCACCTATGCCTTCAAGGACAAGGACGGACAGGTGCGCACGGCACCACAGACCTTCACACCTCAGCAGTTCTACAACTTCGTCGTGGGCCGGGAACTCAAGGGCAGTTTTATCATGGTCATGAACGATCCCCGCCGGGAGTACCATAAGACCTACGAAGTGGAGTGGGACCGCCATAGCTACGACGGCACCAACTGGCGTTACCTCAACCTGCCGATGGAGGACATCGAACAGCTGGCCATCGCCCAGCTCACTGCCGGGCGCAAGCTCTATAGTTCCTATGACGTAGGCAAGTTCCTCGACCGCAAGCGCGGCTATGCCGACCTGAAGAACTTCGACTATGCCAGCCTGCTGGACACCTCCTTCCCGATGGACAAGGCGGAGCGCATTTCCACCTTCGACAGCGGTAGCACCCACGCAATGACGCTCACTGCCGTGGACCTGGATGCCGCCGGGAAACCTCTGAAGTGGAAGGTGGAAAACTCCTGGGGCACAGCCTCCGGACAGGCCGGTTATCTCATCATGACGGCCGAGTGGTTCCGCGAATATATGTTCCGGCTGGTGGGTGACAGGGAGGGCCGAGCAGAAGCCGGTGCTCGTCATGCCCGAAGACCCTCTCTTCCAATTCGACGAATGATATGAAACAGCGATTGGAGTGGCTGGACGCACTGCGCGGATTCACGATGCTGCTGGTGGTGACGAACCATGTCTATGACATGAGTTTCGAGACGAACCCCAAGTATTCGATGTTCATGTCGCTCTGCCTGCTGTTTCGCATGCCTCTCTTCTTCTTCATCAGCGGCTTCCTGGCCTATAAGCCTACATTCGCCTGGCAGCCGGGCGAGACCGTTGCCCTCGTGGGCAAGAAGTTCCGAGTGCAGGTCGTCCCGACGTTGGTCTTCATGACCGCCTTCATCGCCCTCTCTACCAAGCCCTTCTGGTCGTTCATGGAAACGGCCTGGACCAATTCCCTGAAGGCGGGCTATTGGTTCACGCTTGTGCTGCTGGAGATGTTTCTCATCTATTATGCCGCCTGCTTCATCTGCGTCCGTCTGGAGCGGCGGTTCCCCAAGACGCACTTCCAGACTCCGGTGCTGCTCGTCCTGTGGCTGCTGTCCCTCCTGGCCTACGTCACGCTCTACTTGCCCGGTATCACCTCGTGGCGCCTGGATCTCTGGGCACGCATCAGCAGCATCACGGAGGTGGCGCGCTATTTCCAGTTCTTCTTGCTCGGGAACCTCTGCCATCGCTACTGGTCGCAGGTTCAGCGCCTGCTGGACTCCCCGTGGCTGTTTCCCCTGCTCGTGGCTGTGGCCTTCCTTGGGGCTGGCGACTACCTGCGCTGGCACAACCTGCGCCTCTACTGGGCCAACCTGCCTCGCACCTTAGCCATGTACTCGTTGGTGATGATTATCGTGGCGTTCTTCCGCTATTATAAAGAATGGTTCACGCGCGAGCGGCGCGTGGGTGCAGCCCTTCAGTATGTGGGTGTCAGGACCCTCGATGTCTATCTCCTCCACTACTTCTTCCTGCCGGTCCTGCCTGCCGTGGGCAAGTGGTTCCGGGCCAACCCGCATAACTTCGTCCTCGAGGGCACCATAGCCCTGGCCCTCGCGTTGGTTGTGGTTGCTTTCTGCCTCCTCACCAGTCACGTCCTGCGCGTCAGTCCTTTCCTCAAGAAGTGGCTCTTCGGCAGAGAGAAATAAATAATCCAGAAATCCGTAAATCCCGATATCCCCTTGGCTGTTCAGATAGGAAATAGAACTCGTGTGGAGTGGGCCGACTTGGCTCGCGGCATTGCCATACTCCTCGTGTTGCTGGGGCACACCTGCCCGCCCCCCTACACCACGGCGTTCATCTATGCCTTCCACATGCCCCTCTTCTTCGTCCTCTCGGGCCTTTTCCTGCGTGTGGACGAGCCCTTGGGACAGTTGCTGCGCAAGAAAACGAGGACGTTGCTGGTGTCCTTCGTCATCTACAACCTCGTCCTCCTCTTCGCTGACTGGTGCCTCGTTGCCCTCTCCCCCAACAAGCATGACCCTGTGGACATCATTAGTCGATTGCTGGGCACCCTGACGGGTTGGCACGGTGGCCTCTGGAACAGTTCCCTCTGGTTCCTCCCCTGTCTGTTCATGGCTCAGCTGTTAGTCGTCGGCAGCTATCACCTCTCCCTCCGCCTTCCCCGTCTTCTGTGTCGCGACATCGTTGCAGCCAATTCCCCCTCCCCCTCCTCGCTTGCCGTCTTCTTCTGGGTGCTTCTCTCCCTCGCAGGTGTCGCCTACTGCCATTGGGTAGGCTATTCGCTGCCGATGAGCCTGGATTCCGCCCTCATAGCTACTGGCTTCCTGCTGATGGGCCGGCAGGTGATGAAGCTGAATCTGAAGCGCGAGGCCTGGTGGTACTGGGCAATCACAGCCATCATCTTCGTTTCCACCACCCTGGACAACTACTACACCTTGGGCGCAGGCAACAATCATGTGGATCTTTCCACTGATACCCTTGGCCGGCCCCTGAACTTCTACCTCGCTGCCTGTGGCGGTTCCCTGCTGCTCATCCGCGGCTGTCAGCTCATAGGAGAGTCTTCTAAATTCCGTCCGACCTCTGCTGGCTTCGGCACCTCGGAGAACTCTCGCCTTTTAACCTCCCTCCTTTGGTTGGGGCGCAATTCCCTCATCATCTATTGCCTTCATCGCATACCGATGAATATGGGTATCGGTATCTGGAATGCTACGGCGCACCGCCTTCTGCCAGCCTCCCTCCTTGCCACAGAGCCGGCAGCCACAGCCCTGCGCTCCTTCCTTCTCCTCCTCTTCACCCTCCTCCTGCTTATCCCCGCCGTCTATATTGTCAACCGCTGGCTGCCCTGGACTTTGGGCAAAACACGCAAATCCGTAAATTCATAAATCCGTAAATCATGGTCAAGTTCACCATCGCCACCGTCACCTTCAACGCCGAGTCCACCATCACACGGACCCTCTACAGCGTAGCCTCCCAGACCTACGAGGCTGTGGAGCATCTCATCGTGGACGGCTGTTCGCAGGACAGGACCATGGGCGAGATTCAGCGGTATATCGAGCGCAACTGCGACGCTCATCATCCCCACACCATACGCCTCATCCGCGAACCCGACGAGGGGCTCTACGATGCCATGAACAAAGCCATCGCGCAGGCCAAGGGCGATTACATCATTTTCCTCAACGCCGGCGACAAGTTCCACACGGACACCACCCTGGCCGACGTTGCCGCGCAGCTTCTGCGCTACAACCCTTCACGCCTGCCTGCCGTGCTCTATGGCGAGACGGACCTCGTGAACGATGAAGGCCAGTTCCTGCGCCACCGTCGCCTCTCGGCGCCAGAGCGTCTGACTTCCGATAGTTTCCTCAGCGGCATGCTTGTCTGCCACCAGAGCTTCTACGCCCGCACAGACCTCGCCCGCACCAATTCCTATGACCTTCGCTACCGCTTCTCGGGCGACTATGATTGGTGCATTCGCATCATGCGTCGTGCCGAACGGCGCACCCTCGTGTTTCATAATACCCGGCTCATCCTCACCGACTACCTTGCTGAGGGAATGACCACGCGCAACCACCGCCGTTCCCTCTTCGAGCGTTTCCGCATCATGGCTCACCACTTCGGCTGGTTCCGCACCGTCCTCTCTCACATCTGGTTCATCTTCCGCGCCGTCATCAAACGCTAATTCGCAGTTTGCAGAATCCTTCCTTGCAGCCTGCCCTAATGCCAGCATCTGCCCAATAGCTTGCTGTGTCAGCTCCTGGGGCAGGTATAGACAAGCGCCAATGACGCTTTGTCTGTCTATCAAGTCATGTTTAGAGGTCTATGTGCTCTGCTTCTACGGGCTGCCCGACAAATATGGTGGCGGCTGCGGAGAAGGAGGTGGGTTGTTCGGTGGTAAGGTAGCGGACGGAACCACCGCGAGTGAGAGGGCTGTCGATGGCCGGATGGCGGCGTAGGTAGTCGCCAAGGCTGCGGGCGACGTACTCGCCTTGGGAGATGAGGCGCACGTGCGCAGGCGCGTAGGCGCGAACCTTATTTAATAAGAGGGGGAAGTGCGTGCAGCCGAGGATGATGGTGTCGATGAGCGGGTCGGCCTGCATCAGTCGCTGTATGTCGCGCTGCACGAAGTAGTCCGCACCGGGGCTGTCGAACTCATGGTTCTCCACCAGTGGCACCCACATGGGGCAAGCCTGGGCAGTGACCTTCACATCGGGACTGAGCTTGGCTATCTCGAGTTCGTAGGTCCGGCTGCTGACTGTGCCTTGGGTGGCCACGATTCCGATGTGGCGTGTGTGGGTGAGCTCGCCCACGATTTCAGCTGTGGGGCGGATGACACCCAAGACGCGGCGTGAGGGCAGTGTCTCACCCTCGGCGGGAGGGAAGAGGTGCGGGAGATCGCGCTGCTGGATGGTGCGCAGTGCTTTGGCGGAGGCGGTGTTGCAGGCCAGGATGACCAGCGGGCAACCCATATCAAAAAGACGCCGCACAGCTTGAAGCGTGAATTCATAAACACGCTCGAAGCTGCGCGGACCATAGGGCGCACGGGCATTGTCGCCCAAGTAGAGGTAGTCGTACTCAGGCAGGTGGCGTCGTATCTCCCGGAGTACCGTCAGGCCACCGTAGCCGCTGTCAAAGATGCCAATGGGTGTCACGGCTCAATGCGTTCTTCGGGAACTTCCACCTTCTCGATGCCCAGTTTGCTGAGAACGGGGCGGGTGATGTCCACGCCCACCTGGGGATGAACGAAGGGGAGTGAGTTGCCATCGGTGTTCAGTACGAAGATGAGTCCAAGCTCAGCACCCACGGCTTTGATGGCTTCATCGAGTTTTTGGGCCACGGGGCGCTGCAGTTCAGCTTCGGCCTGGCGGAGCAGTTTGCGTGACTCGCGTCGGAAATTCACGCTCTTGTCCATCAGTTCCTGAAGCTCTGCCTGGCGTTTCTGAAGGATGCTGGGCGGGAAGTCCTTCTGCCCCTGGAGGAACTCTGCGAACTTGCGCTGGAACTCGTCTTCGGAGCGGGTGGTCTCGGCGTCGTATTTGGCTTTCAGGGCTGCAAAGTCTTCCTGTGCCTTCTGGTATTCGGGCATCTGCTGGAATACTTCATTGTAGCTGATGTAGCCGAATTGCGGCACACGCACACCCTCGTCCTGCGCACTCACTCCCAGAAAGGGGAGGAGTGCCAGGAGCAGAGTGATGAGCGATTTCATCTTAGTCATGAGCTGATCTTTTTCGAGATTTCGTGATTCCGAGGTATCGAAAAAACTAATCGTCATCTAAGGGTTTCTTTTAGAGTCCGAGTGCTTTCTTGATCTCGGGGGAGACGTCGGTGCTCAGCTTTTCGTTGATGTAAGGCACTGCGCCGGAGGAGGTGTCCATGAGGTACACGTAGCCGCCTTCTTCACCAACCTTCTTTACGGCTGCCATCACCTTCTCCTGAATGGCCTGGAGCTTCTCCATCTGAGCCTTCTGGAAAGCCTGCTGGTTGTCTTGAACGCTCTGCTGCATGCGCTGGTAGAGGTCGTTGAGTTCCTGTTCGCGGCGAGCCTTCATATTGTCGAGCAAGTTGGCCTGTTCCTTCTGGTACTCATCGGCTTTCTTCTGGAGTTCGTCCTGCATACGTTTCTGGTCGTCTTCATAGACCTTGGCCAGAGCCTGAAGCTCGGTGCGCATCGTAGCGGTCTCGGGCAGGGCTTCCATGATCTCGTTGGCATTGAAGTGACCGAACTTCTGTGCCGAAACGGCAAGGGGGGCAAGCAGCATCAGAGCTGCAAAGAGAATCTTTTTCATTGTCTTTTGTTGTTGGGGTTTGTTATTGTTCTTAATTTATTCTCGATTTGGGATATTTGATGTCCAAGGTTATTGTCCGTAGCCTAACTTCTGAAGGACTTCGGAGGAGATGTCAATCTTGGGTGATGCGAAGATGATGCCGGCATCGGAGGCTCGGTCGAGGACGAGGCTGTAGCCTTTGTTCTCGCAGATTTCCTTCACGGCGGTGTATATCTCGTCGTTGATGGGAGTCATCAGGCTCTCGCGTTTCTTGAAGAGCTCGCCCTGCGGTCCGAAGTATTTCTTCTTCAGCTCGGCTGCCTCTTTCTCCTTGGCCACGATGTTACCTTCGCGCTCCTGCTTCTGCTCTGCGCTGAGGAACACGGCCTCGGCCTGGTAGGTCTTGTAGAGTTGTTTCGCTTCGGCGTTCAGGGCTTCGACCTCAGCCTGCCACTTGCGGGAGATCTGGTTGAGCTGTTCGTTGGCGCGCTCGAAGGCGGGGATATTTTTCAGGATATATTCCATATCGACGAGCACAAACTTCTGAGCCGCTACGGGCTGGCTGGCACCCAGGGCGCACATGGCCAGCAGCAAGATTAATAGTTTTTTCATATCCATTTTAATTATTCAAGTTCTCAATAATCAGTTTCTTTAGAATTCCTGTCCGAGGATGAAGTGGAACTGGCTGCCTCCATAGCTCTTGCTGCCGAAGACCTTGTCGAAGCCATAAGCCCAGTCGATGCCGAGTAAGCCGACCATCGGGAGGAAAATACGTACGCCGGCGCCGGCGGAGCGTTTCATGTCCAGTGGGTTGAAGTCCTTGATGTCGGTCCACGCGTTACCTCCTTCGATGAATGCGAGGCCGTAGATATTCGTGGAGTTGGTCAGGATGAACGGATAGCGCAGTTCGAGGGTGAATCGGTCGTAGGCGTAGCCCGTGTAGCCGCGCGGGGTGAGCGATCCATTGTCGTAGCCGCGCAGGCCGATGGTCTCCGTGGCATAGTTGTAGCTGTAGCCGCTCATGCCGTCGCCGCCGACGTAGAAGGTCTCGAAGGGTGACTTCTTATCCTTGCTGTAGCTGCCGAGCAGTCCGAATTCCACGCGCGTCATCAGCACGGGGCACTTGACTCCACGCGAGAGGGCAGTGAAGGTACGGTACTTCAGCTTCCATTTGTGATACTCGATGAAGCGGTACTTCTTCTGCAACTCGCTCATATAGGTGCTGGAACTGGAATTGGTGCCGAGGTTGGCATAGTCCACGCCATCCCAGAGTGAGTAGGGAGGTGTCAGACCCACAGAGAAGATGAGTTCCGAGCCGCTTCGCGGATAAATGGGACTCAGGGTGGAACTGCGGGAGAGGGTCAGGTTGAGGCTGATGTTGTTGCAGTTACCGTTGGAAATCATGAAATATTCCCAGTCTTTGAGGCTGTAGCGCGTGTAGCTGAGGTTGGCAGAGAACGAGAAATAGTCATCCGGCCAGCTCAGGCGCTTGCCCCATCCGAGGGAGAAACCGTAGATCTTCACGTACTTGTCGGGGTCGTAGAAGTTTTCGTAGTAGTTGCCGTAGTTGGAGCCGTAGCCGTAGAGGTAGTTATAATAGGAGTTGTAGTAGCTGCTGTTATAGTACCGGTCGCTGACGTCGGTCTGCTTGGAGAAGAATGCCGAGAAGGAGAGCGAGTTGGGTCGCTTGCCGCCGAACCAGGGGTTCAGGTAATTGATGCTGTAGGCCTGGTAGTATCGTCCGTTGGTCTGACCGCTGATACTGAAGGTCTCGCCGTTGCCCTGCGGCATCACCCCGCGGCGGAGACCGTTCTTGTTGAAAAGGTTGGCGAGCGAGAAGTTGCTGAACTTCAGGCCGATCTTACCGATGACACCCGTCTGTCCATAACCGAGCGAGAATTCTATCTGGTCGTTGGACTTCGGCTGCAGGTTCCAGGTGAGGTCCACGGTGCCGTTGTCGGGGTCCGGGTCCAGTTTATAGTCGATGGCTTCCGGGTCAAAATGTCCCATGGACGCGATTTCGCGATAGGAGCGCTCCAGGGCCTCCTTGGAGAAGAGGTCGCCGGGCTTGTTGCGCAGTTCGCGGCGGACAACGTTCTCATAGACACGGTCGTTGCCGTTGATGCGCACATGGCTGATGTAGGCTTGCTGGTTCTCCTCGATACGCATTTCGAGGTCCACACTGTCGCCCACGATGTTCACCTCCACGGGGTCCAGCTGATAGAAGAGGTAGCCGTTGTTGTAATATTCGTTGCCCACCGCATCCTCGTCGGTACTGAGACGTTTCTTCAGCAGGGTCTGGTCGTAAACGTCACCTTTCTTCATGCGTAATTTCTCATTGAGGTAGGCGGTGGGGTAGAGGGTGTTGCCCACCCATTCGATGTTGCGGATGTAGTACTTTTGGCCTTCCTCCACGCGGATGACGATATCCACGGAACTCTCGTCGTGGGGGCTCACGCTGTCATAAACGATGCGGGCATCGCGGAAGCCGAGCTCGTTGTATTTCTCAATCAGACGTTCCTTGTCCTCCGTCCATTTCTTGTCCACGAACTTCTTGGAACGGAACCAACTGCTGATCTTTCCGCGTTCGTGGGTCTTCTTGAAGGCACCGTTACGGAACAGCGTTCCCTTGATCTTCTTCAGGGGCAGGACATCGTTGCCAAGCACGTTGATGCTGTTGACCTTGACCTTGTCTTTCTTATCAACATTCACATCGATGATGACCTTGCCCGGGTCGCTGACATCATCGTGCTGCACGAATTCGATTTCAGCATTCTTGTAGCCCTTGTCGTCGAAGTATCGCTTACCCCAGATGCGTGCTGTCTGAAGTGATGTGGGCAGGAGCTGCATGTCCTTCACCAGGCCCAGCTTGCTCTCGAGGTCTTCGCGTTCGCTCTTCTTGACACCATAGTAGTTGATCTGTGAGATGTGGGGGCGGGTGGCGAGCACGATGCGCAGGTAGATACTGTCGCCCACGATGCTGTCGGCTTTGATTGAGACGTTGCTGAAGAGGCCGTGCTTCCAATAGCGCTGGGCGGCGCGGGTGATTTCCTCGCCAGGAACGGTGATGCGCTGTCCCTTCTGGAGTCCGGACAGACCGATGAGTACGAAGTCTTCGTAGTTCTTCACTCCTTCCACCGCGATGTCGCCGATATAGTATTTCTGGGGCGTTCGCTGGTAGTCTATGACGGGGTTGACGATGCGTTCCTTAACCTGAGCAAAAGCACTCAGCGGTAGCAGTAAGAATAATATGTAGAGTATTCTTTTCATTCTTGTTCTTTTACTTGTTCACTGGTCTTGCCGAATCGGCGCTCGCGGTGCTGGTAGTCTGCTATGGCCAGATGTAGAGCTTCCTCGTCGAAGTCCGGCCAGAAGGTGTCGCAGAAGTACAGTTCGGAGTAGGCAATCTGCCAGAGCAGGTAGTTACTCACGCGCTGCTCGCCTCCCGTGCGGATCAGCAGTTCCGGATCGGGCATGAAGCTGGTCTGCAGGTAACTGGCAACCATGCTCTCGTTGATGTCCCATTCGCACTTGCCGCTGTTGCAGGGTGCCTGCATGTCCACATAAATCTGTCGGCAGGCATTGGCGATTTCCCATCGTGCGGAGTAGCTGAGTGCAACGACCATGGTCATCTTGTCGTTCTCGCAGGTGTTGCGCTCCACTTCTTCCAGGCGCCGGCGAACCTCCTGTGGCAGGCGTGCGCGGTCGCCGATGGCGCGGAAGCGGACATTGTTCTTCTGGAAGATCTCTTCCTCGAGATTCTTCAGGAACAGGTCCATCAGCGCTGCCACCTCCTCGGCGGGGCGGTTCCAGTTCTCGGTGGAGAAGGTGTAGAGGGTCAGGTATTTCACACCCAGACGCGTGCATTCTTCCGTGATGCGTTTCACGGTCTCCACGCCCTGGACATGGCCTGCAGTGCGGGGTAGCCCTCTCTGTTTTGCCCAGCGGCCATTGCCGTCCATGATGATAGCGATGTGCTGGGGTATGCGGTTTCTATCTAATTCCATGTTGCAGGAGTTCAGTTGTTACATTTTCTATATTTGGGCGAGATGTCGTAGGTCAGGAAGACGAAGAGCATCTGGTAGCAGTCTTTATTCTTGAACATTCCGCTCGTTATGCCGAGGGGATCTTTGAGTTTGGTCACGTCGGGGGTGTCGTCCAGCCGGTCGTTGGTGGTGAACCTGACGCTCCATTCAAGTCCGATGTTCAGGCGCTTGCGCAGCTTGTAGCGGAATCCCAGGCCGATGGGGATATTCAACCCCGCAGCAACGCTGCAGCCTCCGCCGAGTGCTACGGTCACGCCCGCGCCCGCCATCAAATAAGGAGTCCATCGCGAGAGTCCCTTGTAGCCAGCTCCCACTCCATACGCGAGGAAGTTGAACTCGAACTGCGCTCCGACGTCCACGATGTTGCGGCCAAAGTGGATGGGGGCCGCTGCAGCACCTCCCTCTGCGCTATGGCTGAGCGCGTCGGTGGGCACGAACTGCCCCTCGGTGTTTCCGCTGATGCGACCGAAGGCCGCGTTGGTCTTTATGACCATGCGCTGGTTGAGGTTCCTGCGCCAGATGAGTGTCCCGAGCACGCCGGGGTGAGTCATGAATCCTCCTCCGGCATCGCCGAGATAGCTGTCGATGCCCACGCCTCCACCTATCTCCTGCTGGTATTCCAGCAGGTCGCCCTCTTGAGCCTTAGCGGCGCAGACGACCAGGCAGGCGGTCAGTATGGCGAGCAGGCGTTTCATCCTTGGTGCATCGTTTTCTGTGCGAGGTCATCACTCGCCGATACTGTTCTTTTTGGCACACCACACTTGATTGCCGGCCACGACCCAGATGAATTCAGCCCTGCGGGCAACAGCCACAGCGCCTGTGGTGCCCTGGATGGCTGTGGGCGGCACGAAGTCGCTGCTGGTTTTCCAGGTGATGCCGTTGTCGTGGCTGACATAGGCTTTCTTCAGTGCTGTGGAGGTGTCGCTGCCGAGGAGGCTGCCCCCCATGGCCACGAGGCTGTTATAGTATTCGACGATGGTCAGATGGTGCTGTGCGGGCAGCAGATAGTCGTTGTCTCCTGCTTGGGCAAAGAGTGTCCATGGCTCGTTGGATCCTTCGAGCAAACTCCATACCGAGAGGGGTGCCGCGCCGCCAGAGACATTGTCCAGCAGTATCACGCGGCGGTTGCCGTTGTCCTGCTCGTAGGCCAAGGCGGCTGCGGGATGACCGGTGAAGCCACCTGCCTCCACTTCTATCGGTGTCCAGAATGTCCCGTCGGCGGAAGAGGCAATGATGGGTGCGCCGTCGGCATCGGTCGTGGTGACATAGAGGGCGGTCTCACTGGCAGCTATAAGATGTATAGGAGTGATTCCCTCCGTGCTCGCATCCTGCCAGGCTACGCCATCGCTGGAGGTGTAGAGCTTCTGGTCGCAACTCATCCAGAACTTGCCGAGGAAGTCGTGAATCGTTTTCACTTCTGGTGCAGCGCCCAGTCCTGTGCATTCCAGTTCCGTCCACGTCTCCGCGTAGTACGAATTGGCTTTCTCGACAAAGACCTTGCCCGTGGCATCCTTGAAGAACACCATGGGTCCCTGTTCTACAAACAGCAGGCGCGCCTCGTCAATCGCATCGCTGGACGGGCGGATATCAGCCATTCGAGTCCAAGAGAAGCCTTCGGGGTTGGAGGTGCGGACGTTCAGCTTCAGGGTGTAGTCGCGCGACGTCTTGCCGCTCGAGGAAAACACCCGGAAGAGAAGGGGCTCGGTGAAGTTGATGCTGTCTTTGGTGGAATAGGTCTTCCAACTGGTGGTGTCGGCCACGGGAGCATAGACCAGGTTGCCCGTTCCGGTAACGGTCGCCAACACGGATTCCAGACGTGTGCCGATGGGCAGCGAGTCGCGGTTGGTGATGGTCTGTGCCCGCTGGTCGATGAGCAGTTTGTACAGCGAGCCGCTGAATGCCACGTGGTAGGTGCTGTCTTTGCCGTCAGACGCAGTCGCATGCAGGACGCGCTTCATCTGTCCGAGGCTGAATGCGCTGATGTAGCATTGCTCGCTGAGCACCACTTCTTCGCTGTCGCTGCTCCCGCAGGAGGCGACGCCGAGGCAGAGGGTCAGCAGCGCTGCCAAGATATAGTGAGTTCTTTTCATTTTCTTCATTTGTTGCTGAAAACGGACGCAAAAGTACATCTTTTCTTTCCACGCGCGAAATATCGCGGTCTGAAAAGTGACGAAAAACCTTGTTAATTAGGCAAAATTAACGTGAACAGGGCGCCCTTTAGGTTCTGTTTTCAATTCAGGAGCCCTTACTCCGCAGTCCAGAAGTAGTTCTGAACGTTCGATGAACGCCTCGTCCCAGAGGTCTGCATCGATGAAGGATTGCAGTGTCCGGGCACCGCCTTCGACGAGGATGGACTGGTAGCCGGCGATTTTTTCTTCCAGGGGCACGTCGTCCGAAGTGAGTACGATGCGCTCGGGGTTCTTGCCCGGCCACAGCCTGGTGGTCAGGCTCGGCTGATCCAGTTCCCAGGTGCGGCGTCCCACGAGAATAGCTTCGTGTGAGGCACGCAGCCGGTGCACCAGCGTCTGGGTCCAATCCGTGGAGAAGCGGACAGCCTCGCCGTCGGCTCTGCTCTGTCGCTCGCGGTCGATATATCCATCGGCGCTTTGTGCCCATTTCAGGGTGATAAAGGGGCGGTGCTTGGTGTGGAAGGTCATGAATTTACGGTTCAGCCACCAACATTCTCGTTCCAGCACGCCAACCACGACCTCCGCTCCGGCCTCGCGCAGTCGGCGAATGCCACGACCGGCCACTTTCTCGTTGGGATCCAGGCAACCGACAACCACCCTGCGGAATCCTTTTTCCACAAGCAGTTCGGCACATGGAGGGGTCTTCCCCCAATGGGAGCAGGGCTCCAGACTGACATAAATCGTGGCTTCGCGCAGTAGCGATTCGTCCTCAGGACGCACGCTCCGGACTGCGTTTACCTCGGCATGAGGGCCGCCATACTGCCTATGCCAGCCCTCGCCAATGATCCGTCCTTCATGCACAATGACGGCTCCGACCTGGGGGTTGGGGGCTGTGGTGAATTCGCCGTGACGCGCCAATTGCAGGCAGCGCGACATGTATTTCTCGTCTTCTGTCATTTCCTAAATTCTGGTGCCGTGAGGCAAAATTACTACTTTCTACTCTCTATGCTACATTTTGTAGCTCAATACTTGGAGAACTCTCAAATTTAATCGCTATCTTTGCGCCATGAATTATCGTGAACTCATCGCACAACTCACTCCGCAACGGGGAGTCGGCGAGGCCCGAGCCATCGTCCGAATGGTTATGGAAGAGCGCTTTGGACTCTCGCAAATGGATCTTTTGCTCGGCAAAGATACAACATTATCCGCAGATGACCGCAAAGATTTCGAAAAAATTGCGGTCCGACTGCTTCGTGGGGAGCCTGTTCAGCACGTTTTAGGCTTCGCTGACTTCTGCGGCCACCGGTTTCGTGTCAATAACGATGTCCTCATTCCGCGTCCCGAGACGGAAGAACTGGTGCGGCGGGCTATAGCGGCGCTCGCAGATGCAGATTCTGCAAAGAAGGGGAGGGAACATACCGCTATCCTCGACCTGTGCACGGGCAGTGGCTGCATCGCCACCAGCCTGGCTCTTGCCTTCCCTCAAGCCCGCGTCGTCGGTGTTGACATCAGTGTTCAGGCACTGGCCGTGGCCCGGGCGAACGCAGCGCGTCTGGGTGCCTCGAATGCCGAATTTTTACAACAAGACATACTTCGCTGCTCCGAAGCCGATTCTGCATTTCCCTCTTCTCCCTTCGCCGTCATCACAGCCAATCCTCCATACGTCCGTGTTTGCGAATCCTCTGAAATGGAGCCCACGGTGTTGGATTTTGAGCCTCATTTAGCACTTTTTGTCCCTGACGATGATCCGCTGCTTTTCTATCGTGCCATAGCTTCCATCGCTCGTGGGCAATTACTGCCGGCAGGTCAGCTCTTTGCGGAGATTAATGCTGCACTTTGTGAAGAAACCCGACAGCTTTTCCTTTCTTCCGGCTTTGGCGACGTCCGCGTGCTTCACGACCAATTTGGCCGCCCTCGCATCTTGAGCGCAGCCTTTCAAGGGTCTATTTAAGAGCCGGTTATTGTGCTATCGCAGCCAGCACTCCCTGCACTTGTGCCAGGGCAAAGGCACGTCCGAGGAAACTGTAGCCTGCATTATAGCCTCGCGCCTCGTCGCCGAGCATGGTCTTTCCGTGGTCCACGCGCATGGGTAATGCGGGATTCTCATGCTGGAAGATACGGCATAGCTCGGGCACATTGGCGCGACCGCCGAGGTGGCTGGCTTCCGTGAAGTCGCCGTTGGGGAAGATGTGGCAGGACCGCAGGTGGACGAAATGGGTGCGGCCCGCGAACTCGCGAGCCATGGCGACCACGTCGTTGTAGGCTCCTGCAGAGAGGCTTCCGGCACAGAACGTGAGGCCATTGTGGGGATTGTCCACGGCCGAGAGGAACCAACGGATATCCTCTGCCGTGCGGACAATGCGAGGCAAGCCCAGGATCTCAATAGGCGGGTCATCGGGGTGAACACACATATTGATGCCACATTCCTCGCATACGGGCATGATGGCCTCGAGGAAATATTTCATATTCGCACGGAGCTGCGTCTTGTCGATACCCTCGTACTTGGCCAGCAGCTGATGGAAGAGCTCCAGCGGGTGTTCGTCGCCTTCGTGGAAATTACCGCTGACGAAGCCTTGGGTCTTGATGACGATGTTCTCCACGAGCTGGTGGTCACGTTCGGGGGAGCTGGTGCGCGCCAGTTCATCGACTTCAGCCAGGATGTCACGTCCCGTGCCCACCCCCTCCGGGAAACGGAAACGGGCCCATTCCTCGCGGGCGCCAGGGCGCTTGAGGATGCAGATGTCGAAGTATGCAAATTCGGAGTAGGAGAAGTAAAGGTTGTAGGTGCCGTCGGGGTTGGGATGCATGAGGTCTGTGCGCGCCCAGTCGAGGACGGGCATGAAGTTGTAGCAGACCGTGTGTATCCCTTCTGCAGCGAGGTTGCGCAGGCTTTGCTTGTAGATAGCAATCTGCTCATCGCGGTCGGGACCGCCGTATTTGATGGTTTCGGTGACGGGCAGACTCTCTACCACGCTCCAGCGCAGCCCCGAGGCCTCGATGTATTCGCGGAGGTCGCGTATCTGCTCGCGCGTCCAGACCTCGCCGAGAGGTACGTCGTGCAAGGCGGTGACAATGCCTTCGACGCCAATTTGCCGGAGCATTCCGAGGGTTATCTTATCGTTCTTTCCGAACCAACGCCAAGTGAGTTCCATTTTTTTGTTTAGGGTTTAGGGTTCAAACTTCTACCTTCTTATATCGTGGCACGAGACTCTTCATGCATGACCATGCGATGAGATAGGCTACAGCACAATAGCAGAAGACCATCATATAGCCAGCTTCCTTGCCTTCGAATCCGAGGAACTGGAAAGCAGCACCTTGGGCATCGCTGTAGTCGAAGAGCCAACCGGCACCTTTGTTGATGATGAACGAGGCGATGCCTCCGGTCATGGTTCCAATTCCGGTAATGGTGGCCACGGCAGACTTGGGGAACATATCACCCACCGTGTTGTAGAGGTTGGCAGACCACGACTGATGACCCGCACCGGCCAAACCGATAATGATGGCAGGCCACCACGCGCTCAGTTGTCCCAGAGGTTGTGCAAAGAGTGAGAAGACTGGCAGGAACGCAAAGAGTAGCATGGCGCGCAGGCGGCCGGAGTAAGCTTCCATTCCGCGACGCTCCATGAAGTATTTGGGCAGATAGCCTCCGGCGGCGATGCTGACAATGGTCACAATCAGATAGACAATGAAGATGAGCGTGGCGCCCATCGTGGAATCCGAGCGGTACCCGTACTGGTCGCTGAAGTAGGCGGGTGCCCAAAAGAGGAGGAACCACCAGACGCCATCCGTGAAGAACTTACCGCAGATGTATGCCCAGGTCTGGCGGAAGGTGAAGCAGCGGAAGAGGGAGATTCCTGCGGACTCCGAGGCTGGGGCGGAGGGAACTTCAGCCTCATCTTGGTTGATATATTCCAACTCTGCCTGGTTCACGTGGCTACTCTTCTCCGGCTTCTCGTACATCGTGCCCCAGAAGCCCATCCATAAGAAGCCGAGGGCACCGATGATGATGAAAGCCCATTCCCAGCCGTAGGCTCGGGCCAGGAACGGAATCGTGACGGGAGCGACAAGGGCTCCCACGGAAGCACCGGAGTTGAAGATGCTGGTGGCCAGCGCGCGGTCTTTTTTAGGGAAATACTCCGTGGTTACCTTGATGGCGGCGGGGAAGTTGCCGCTCTCGCCAACGGCCAGTATCACACGGCAGGCCATGAATAGCCACACCGAGGTCGAGGAGATGGCCAGTGCCATAGCGGAACCGCTCTCCACCAGGCGCATGGCTTCCAGACTCTCCAGCCCATGAATGTGCATGGTTAGCCAACCGCAGCTGGCGTGCAGGCAGGCCCCCAGGCTCCAGACAAAGATGGCGATGAGGTAACCGCGTCGGGTGCCCACCCAGTCGATGAACTTGCCGGCAAAGAGGCTGACGAAAGCATAGAAGATGGAGAACGCGGCAGTGATGGTGCCGTAGTCAGAGTTAGACCAATGGAATTCGGGCGCGATGAAGTCCTTCCATGTCAGGGAGAGGACTTGACGGTCGAGGTAGTTGACCGTGGTGGCGAAGAAGAGGAGTGCGCAGAGGTACCAACGCCAATTACTCTTGTTCATATCTATAGATTTACTTATTTACGGATTCGCGAGGAAGTGACATCACATGCCGAAGTAGCATTTGGCATTATTGTAGCAGATGTCCTCCACCATTTGGCGCACGCGCTGTTCTTCGTAACCGGTGAAGGGCATCAAGCCCTGTTCTATATCGTTGCCCAGCAGGTTGCACAGGGTACGGCGGAAGTATTCGTGGCGAGGGTAGGAGAGGAACGAGCGTGAGTCTGTGAGCATACCCACAAAACGACTGAGCAGTCCCAGCAGGGAGAGGGCGTTCATCTGGCGTTCCATACCGTCCTTCTGGTCGAGGAACCACCAACCGGAGCCCCATTGGATCTTGCCTGCAACGGAACCGTCCTGGAAGTTCCCAAGCATCGTGGCTATCATCTCGTTGTCTGCCGGGTTGAGGTTGTAGAGAATCGTCTTCGCCAATCGTTCTTCGCTGTCCAGCAGGTCGAGGAAACGCGAGAGCTCGCGCGCTGTCTGCCACTGCCCGATACTATCGAAACCGGTGTCGGGACCCAGCTGCTGCATCATCCGGCTGTTGTTGTTGCGGAGTGCACCGTAGTGATATTGCTGCACCCATCCGGCCTCGGCATCCTGCACGGCGAAGAAGTAGAGCATGGCACTCTTGAACTTACGGATTTCCGTGGCCGAAAGTTCGTCTCCGTCATACACCTTATTAAATATTACGTCAATCTCTGTGTCCGTATAGGGGGTTGCATAGAATTCTTCCAGTCCGTGGTCGCTCAGTCGGCATCCTTCGGCGTGGAAGAAGTCATGGCGACGCTGCAGGGCATCGGTGAAATCACCGAAAGTGCGGATATCGATGTCAGCAGCTTCTGCAAGTCGGTTCACGTATTTGCGGAATGCTTCCGGCGACTCCACAGCCATCGCCTTATCAGGGCGCCAAGCGGGCAGCATCCGAGGTGAGTCGTTGCCAGACGATTTCGTTTGCTCCTTATACGCACGGTGGTGGTGAAGGTCATCTACGGGATCGTCCGTGGTGCAGACCACTTCCACGTGGTAGTGGCGCATGAGTCCACGAGCCGTGAATGCGGGGTCGTTCTGCAACCTGTCGTTGCAGCGGTCGTAGATTGAACGGGCGGTCTGCGGGCTAAGGCAATCGTTGATGCCAAAGGCAGTCTTCAGTTCCAGATGTGTCCAGTGGTACAGCGGGTTGCGCAGGGTGTAAGGCACCGTGGCCGCCCATGCCTCGAATTTCTCCCAGTCCGAGGCATCGCCTGTGATGAGGCGCTCCGGCACGCCGTTGGTTCTCATGGCACGCCATTTGTAATGATCGCCGCCCAACCACAGCTCCGTGATGCTGCGGAAGCGATGGTCCTCATCCACCATGGCCGGATCGAGGTGGCAGTGGTAATCGATAATCGGCTGCGAGGCAGCGTGGCGATGATAGAGCTCCCGTGCGGTGTCTGTCTGCAACAGGAAGTCACGATCCATAAATGTCTTCATTGTTGTATGCGGATTAACAATTAGCAATATCTTGATTCTCCCGAGGTCGCGAGTCCACGAAACGACGCGCGGAGGCGGTTATCGCTGTGGGTCGTCGTACTGAATCTGCAGTGCTTCGAGTCGGCGATGGAGCTGGCGCTGGAGTTCCTCATAACCGGGCTGGCCGTAGAGGTTGTGCAGTTCGTGGGGATCGTTCTTCAGGTCAAAGAGTTCCCAAGCGTTGACGTCATGCCCATAGAAGTGTATGAGTTTGTAGCGATCGGTTCGCAATCCGTAGTGGCGGCGCACCTGGTGTTCTGCAGGATATTCGTAGTAGTGGTAGTAGATGGCATCCCGCCAGTTGCGGATAGCCTTCTTGTCTTGTTCGGTAGCGGCCTTGCCTTTCAGCAGCGGCACCAACGAGACGCCTTGGATATCATCTGGAATCGTTGTTCCCGCCAGCTCGAGGAAGGTGGGCGCGTAGTCGATATTCTGCACCATCTCATCGATGTCTCCGCGACGTTCATAGCCCGCAGGCAGTCGCATCACGAGGGGCGTGCTGAGCGACTCCTCGTACATGAAACGCTTGTCGAACCAGCCGTGCTCGCCCATGTAGAAACCTTGGTCAGAGGTATAGACCACCAAGGTGTTGTCCAGCAGATGGCGGTCGCGCAGGTAGTCCAGCACGCGCCCCACCTGCACGTCGAGCTCGTGGACCACCTTGGCATAGTCGCGCATGTAGCGCTGGTATTTCCATTCCAGCAGTTCTGCATCCTTGGTTCCTGCCACGCTGCTGCAGGATTGCTTGGGCAGGAAGTCGTAGTCCGTGCCCCACTTCTGATAGAACTCGCGGCTCATGGGGACATAGAACTCGTCGTAGCGCTGGCGCTCGGCCTTGGAGAGGCGGCCTATCATATTTTGGTAGGAACCCGACAGGCGGGTGCGTGGCGTCTCCTCGGGCGAGACGAACATCTTGGTGTCATAGACGATGTCCATATCTTTGCCTATTTCCATCTCGGTCTTGGCTGCTGCCTCGCGGGTGGCGTAGTTGTCGTGGAATGCTGCAGGCAGGTCGAAGGTCTTGTCCTCGTACAGGCGCAGGTCCTCCAGTGCTGGTAGCCAGGCGCGGTGGCACGCCTTGTGGTGGATGAAGAGGGCAAAGGGCTTGGAACTACCGGCGGCGGAGGCACTGGGGCGCTTCTCCAGCCATTCCAGTGCCTTGTCCGTGACGATGCGGGTGACATAGCCGCTGTCCGCGCTGCGAGTGCCGTCCATGTGAATGAAATCAGGATTGTAGTAGTCGCCCTGCCCTGGTAGGATTTCCCAGTAGTCGAAACCTGTTGGCTTGCTGACGAGGTGCCACTTGCCGATGAGGCACGTCTCGTAGCCTGCTGCCTGCAGCAGCTTGGGCATCGTCTGCTGCGAACCGTCGAAGATACCGTGTTCGTTGTTCGTGAAGCCGTTCTTGTGGCTGTGCTTACCGGTAATCATGCAGGCGCGGCTGGGACCCGACAGCGAGTTGGCGACATAGCTGTGGGTGAAGCGCACCCCATCCCGTGCTATACGGTCGAGGTTGGGCGTTTCCACAAAACGGGTGTCGTAGCACGACATCATCTGTGCCGTGTGGTCGTCCGTCATGATATAGACGATATTCGGACGCGCTGCTTGCTGAGCCCAGGCGGAGGCATTGGCAGCCGCTAAAAGGAAAAGGGAAACATTTCTTTGCATTGACTGTGCATTCAGAGTTCTTATGGTTTTTGGAAGACACGGACGTAGTCCACCTCCATCGTCACGGGCAGTGCCGACTCATCGACACCGTGCATACCGCCCCAGTCGCCACCCCAAGCCAGGTTGAGGATGAGGTAGAAGGGGTAGTGGAAGGGCCACTGATTGTGGAGGCTGCCCAACTGTTGCTTGGTAACAGCCAGTTGCTGTTGGCCGTCCACGTAGGTGGTGATGGCATCGGCCGTCCAGAGCAGGGCATAGACGTGAAAGTCACCCTCGGCGCGTGTGATGGTCATCGCATGGGTCTTCTGGGTGTTCTTGGTGTGGTTGTAGTCTTGTGTGTGAATACTCGAGGAGACTTCGTTGGGCACGACGCCCACCTCCTCCATGATATCGATCTCACCGCACTTGGGCCACGGGTTGGTGACCCAGTCGTTGTCCACAGGCATCATCCAGAATGCGGGCCAGGTACCCTTGCCGGCTGGCAGCTTGAGGCGTGCCTCGAAATAGCCATACTGCCACCCTTGATGCTCGTGGGCATAGACTCGCCCGGAGTACACCTTGCCATTTTCCTTGAAGCAGTGGATCTGCAACGTCCCGTTGGTGACCTCTGTGACCAACTTTCCCGCAGGTGACTTGTGGTTGACGTAGTTCTGCAGTTCATTGTTCACCCAGTGGTCAGCCTGTACCTCATGGCTCCAGTCGCGGCTGTTGAGTTCAGAGCCCGTGTTGAATTCGTCGTTCCAGACCAATTTGTATCCTTCGATGGGGCATTTGATATCCTCGCCGCTCAGGGTGTCGGTCGGTTGGCTTTCTTCCTCCTCGGGCGTAGTGGGAGTATTGGGCAGGGTGCGCTCCTCGTCGTCGCCTCCACAGGCAGCGAAGGAGCAGCACCCCAGCACAAATGCCAACAAAGTTGTCATGAAGCGGATGTTCATTGCATTCATCTATTTACTTGTTGGGAGTGTCCCAGACCTTGGTCTCTGTGCAGCGTAGTTCTGCCTTCAGACCTCCAATGGAGGCCACGAAGTCACCTTCTTCCAGACGCCACTTCATGTCAGCACCCACGAAGGCCAGGTCGCTGGCAGCCACTTGCAAGGCGACGGTTTGTTGCTCGCCGGGTTGCAACTCTACTTTCTCGAAGCCGCGCAGGCGGGCGTTGTCCGGAGTGAGGCTGGCCACGAGGTCGCTCACGAAGAGCAGTACGGCTTCCTTGCCCACGCGCTCGCCCGTGTTCTTCACGTCCACGCTGATGACGAGGCTGTCGGCTGCCGTGAACTCAGGTTTGTCCACGCGCAGGTTGGAGTATTCAAAGGTGGTGTAGGAGAGCCCGTGGCCGAAGGGATATTGCACGTCCATCACGGCGTCGTAGTTGTAGTTGCCGCCCATCTGACCCATGTTCTCGCAGGGCTTGTAGTCGTAGGTGACCAGCGCTCCTGCGTGCTTGGGATAGGTGAATGGCATACGGCCGCTGAAGTTGGCATCGCCAGCCAGCAGACGGGCCAGGGCTGTGCCGCCGTAGTTACTGGCGAGGAAGGTGTGGACGACGGCCTTGGCCTTAGGCTCGATAGCCTTGATGAGCCGCGGGCGTCCCTCGGCCAGTACGAGGACGATGGGTTTTCCTGTGGCGGCCAGGGCTTGTACCAGCTGTTGCTGGTTCTGGCTGAGGCTGAGGTCGTCGATGTTTCCCACCGTCTCGCAGTATGAGTTCTCACCCACGAACGCCAGCACGACGTCAGCTGCGCGTGCGGCAGCCACGGCGGCCGGGATGCTGGTGACCTCGTCTTCGTCGAAGTTCTGCTGGTTCCAGTGTACCCCCTCCACATAGTTTACTCGATCTTCGCCGAAGCGCTCGCGCAGGGCGGCGAGGAAGGTCTTGTAGTTACCCATCTGAGGAGCGAGCTCATTGGTGCGGTCGCCCTGCCAGGTATAGCTCCATCCTCCGTTCTGGCCGCGCAGGTTGTCGGCGTTGGGACCGGTGACCAGGATGCGTGTGCCTTCCTTCAGGGGCAGGATGCTGTCCTCGTTCTTCAGCAGCACCATGCACTCCTCGGCCATCGCCGTTGCCTCATCCGCAAATTTCTGGCAGGCAAAGTCGGGGAACTGCTGTGCCAGCTGCGCGGGATCGAGGTCCCACGTCTGCTTGTCCAGCATCCCCAGACGCACCTTCAGGCGGAGGATGCGGCGAACGGCATCGTCGATGCGCGCCATGGACACGCGGCCCTCGTCCACCAGCTCGCGCAGGTAGTCGCAGAACTCCACTTCATAAGGCACCATCGACATATCGATGCCGGCGTTGATGGCCAGCTCCACGGCGTCCTTCTTCGTGGCGGCGATGTGGTCACGCGTGCAGAGGTTGTTGATGTCGGCCCAGTCCGTGACAATCATGCCATCCCAATTCAGTTCGTCCTTGAGCCAGGTGGTCAGCAACTCGTAGTTGGCGTGGAAGGGCACACCGTCGTTCACGCTGGAGTTGACCATCACGCTGAGAGCTCCTGCCTCGATGGCTGCGCGGAAGGGTTGGAAGAATTTCTCGCGTAGCTCGCGGCGGGTGATGCTGCTGGGAGTGCGGTCCTTGCCCGTGCGGGGAACGCCGTAGGCCATGTAGTGCTTCAGGCAGGCTGCCACCTGCTGCGGACCGATGTGGTTGGGGTCGTCGCCTTGGTAACCGCGCACGGCTTCCACGACCATCTGCTCGTTCAGATAGACGTCCTCGCCGTAGCTTTCCCACATACGGCTCCACAGAGGATTGCGCCCGAGGTCCATCACGGGTGAATAGACCCATGGAATCAGGCATGCCCGGCTCTCGTAGGCCGCAATCTCACTGACGCGGCGAGGAATGGCACGGTTGAATGACGCGGCCTGTCCCACTTCCTGCGGAAACAGCGTGGCGCCCCACGTGTAAGAGGCACCGTGGATCTGGTCCACGCCGTAGATCTGCGGCACTCCGGCACAGGCTTCCATGGACATCTGGTTCAGCCGGCGGATGAGTGATGACCATACTTCCGGACGCTGGGCCACGCCCTTGGGCACATTCAGGATGGAGCCCACTTTATATTTATTGAACACGCGCGAGAGCGCTTCCTCATTCAGGGCGAAGGTGTCCTGACGGCTCATGTCCGTGATGACATCAATGGTCAGTTCGCACATCTGTCCGATTTTCTCGTCCAGAGAGAGTGCCTTCAGTGCCTCTTCCACGCGGGCTTCGACGTCCTTGTCCTGAGGAATGGCAGGATTCGAGGTGCGGCTCTGGCTCGGTTGGCAGCCGCAGAAGAGAGCCCCTGCTGCAACCATGGCGGCTGCGGCAGAGAGCAGGTGCAGGGAGTTCTTCATTTGTGCTTGTATTTTGGGGGATTACTTGGTCATCGAGTACACCACGTCCATGATTTCCTTGCCGATGGCGTCGGCAGCTTCCATCGTGGCAGCTTCGGAATAGACGCGGATGATGGGCTCGGTGTTGGACTTGCGCAGGTGAACCCATTTGTCGGGGAAGTCGATCTTTACGCCGTCGATGTCGTTCACCTCCTCGTCCTTGTAGAGTTCCTTCACGCGGGCGAGGATGGCATCGACGTCCGTCTCGGGAGTGAGGTCTATGCGGTTCTTGGCGATGGCATAGGCGGGGTAGGTGGCGCGCAGCTCACTGGTCTTCACGCCCTTCTTGGCCAGATAGGTCAGGATGAGGGCGATGCCTACCAGGGCGTCACGGCCGTAGTGGGCGGCGGGATAGATCACTCCGCCGTTGCCCTCGCCGCCGATGACGGCGTTTGTGGCCTTCATCTTCGTGACGACGTTGACCTCGCCCACGGCAGCGGCATTGTACTCGCAGCCATACTTACGGGTGACATCGCGCAGGGCGCGGGTGCTGGAGAGGTTCGACACGGTGTTGCCGGGGGTGTGCTGCAGGATGTAGTCGGCCACGGTGACCAGCGTGTACTCCTCGCCGTACATGGTGCCGTCCTCGCAGAACAGGGCCAGACGGTCCACATCGGGATCCACGACGAAAGCGATGTCGTAGCCGCCCTTCTGCATCAGTGCCTTGATGTCGCCCAGGTTCTTCTCCAGCGGTTCGGGGTTGTGCTGGAAGTCGCCCGTAGGCTCGCCGTAGAGGCAGGTCACGGTCTCCACTCCTAACTGCTTCAGCAGCTTGGGCAGGATGATGCCTCCCACGCTGTTCACGGTGTCCAGGGCCACGCGGAACTTGCGGGCCTTGATGGCCTCGACGTCCACCAGCTCCAGGGCTTTCACCAGATCGATGTGGCGCTGGTCGTAGCTGTCGTCCTCGCGGTACTTGCCGAGGTGGTCCACGTCGGCGTATTCAAAGTCCTCGGCAGCAGCGATGCTCAGCACCTCTGCGCCCTCGGCAGCGTTCAGGAACTCGCCATCCTGATTCAGTAGTTTCAGGGCATTCCACTGGCGGGGGTTGTGGCTGGCGGTCAGGATGATACCTCCGCAGGCACCTTCCATCGTCACCGCCAACTCCGTGGTCGGAGTGGTGGCCAGCCCGATGTTCACTACATCGAAACCCATACCCATGAGGGTGCCGCAGACGACGTTCTTCACCATCTCGCCCGAGATGCGGGCATCGCGACCGACCACAATCTTGTTGCTGTCCACCTTCGTGGTCCTGCGAATCAGGGTTGCGTAGGCCGAGACGAACTTGACGATGTCCAGAGGGTTCAAAGTGTCACCTGCGCGGCCACCTATGGTGCCGCGGATGCCGGAGATTGATTTGATGAGAGTCATTTTGATTACGATTTAAAGATTTACTATTTACGATTTTTATGTTTACTATTCATCATTATACGATGTGTGAAGCTCATTTCACACATCTTTTGGGGCAAAGGTAGCGATTTTTTGTAACTAAACGTACAATGATGCGAAAAAAACACTATCTTTGTCGCCAGAAAACTGCATTTTGTCGTTATGATACATCAAATCTTGCGTACGCGCGCGCTTCTTATTATATTTTTCTTCCTTCCTATCGTCGCTGCAGCGCAATCTGCTGCCACAGCAACTCCACCCACGACCGTGGAAGGGTGGGCGGAGCGCCTCACCCGATTCGGAAAGGCCATCCCCCAGGAGAAGGTCTATGTCCACATGGACAACACCTGCTACTTTCTGGGCGACACCATCTGGTATGCTGCCTACACCCGCCGCACCGACAAGGACCTGCCCTCCGGCATCAGCCGGGTGCTCTACGCCGAGCTCTACAACCAGGACGGATACCTCGTGGAGCGCCAGCTGGTAGAGATGAAGGGAGGGCGCGGCAACGGCTGCTTCGCGCTGCCCGATACGCTCTACAGCGGCTACTATGAACTGCGGGCCTACACCCGCTGGCAGCTGAACTGGGGCCAGACGCAGCACCCCCACACGAAGTATGCCGAGGAGTGGTTCTTCAGTCGGGCTATGGCGCGTGAGTACTACCGCGACTACGACAAACTCTATTCACGCGTGTTCCCGGTTTACGACCATCCCAAGAAAGCTGGAGAATACTACCACGACATGACCGTCCGTCCCCTGCGCCGCAACTACAAGGAGGATCAGGAGGGCAAGGACGTGGTCATCGCTCTCTACCCCGAAGGCGGGCGACTGGTGGGCGGAGCAGAGTGCCGGGTTGCTTTCGAGGCCACGGACGACCGCGGTATGTGGCTGGAAGGCACCATGCAGCTGCGCGACAAGGACGGACAGACCATCTGCGAGGCACCCGTCGTCAACCGCGGACGCGGACTGCTGACTTTCACCCCGCTTCCGGGCGCGAAATACGAAGCCCTCTTCACTGCGAAGGACGGGCGCACCGCACGAGCTACCGTCAACCGTGTGGCGGCCGATGGGGTTGCACTCTCTGTCCAGCGGCAGGCCGACGCCTTCCAGGTGAAGGTTCAGGCGCAGGGCGAGGCTGGCAGTCGGGAACTCGGACTGACCATCATGCGTGAAGGCGTGGTTGAGGAGTTCCGCCCCGTTCAGAATGGCTCTGCCAATGAGTTTGCCAATCTCCCCATAGGCATCCACCAGGCCACGGTCTTCGACTCCAGCGGCCGCGTGTGGGCCGACCGTCTCTTCTTCGTCACCTCTTCCTCCCTCACCCAGCCCTCACTCGTCGTCGATGGCGTCAAGGCGCAGTACGCTCCCTTCGAGCAAGCCCGCCTCGACGTCGCGTGCCCGGCGGTCTCCCCGTCGGGAACGACTTCCCTCTCCCTCGCCATCCGCGATGCCGCCACGCAGGACTACACCTACGACAACGGCAACATCCTGACCGAGATGCTCCTCTCGTCGGAAATCAAAGGCTTTGTGCCCCAGCCAGGCTACTTCTTCGAGCGCGATGACGATGAGCACCGTCAGGCTCTCGACCTGCTCATGCTCACTCAGGGGTGGCGCCGTTTCGACTGGCACACCATGGCCGCCCCCAAAGCCTTCGCCATCAGTCATCCTGCCGAGACACAGACACCCATCCTCACCGGTGTGGTTCACAACTACACGGCCCAACTGGGGGAGGATGAGTTGCGTGATGCGGCACTGGCCGAGCACCAGCGTTTCATGGAAGAAGGCACGGGCGAGGACTCCGGCGAGGATTCCGACGATGGAGCACCCATGGAAGAAGGGGGCTTCAATAACGACGAGGTGTTCCAGGCCGCAGTCGAAAGTTCCAAGCACGACATCATCCGCAAAACCCAGTATGCGGCCAACGGCGAACTGGCCTCCAGCCGCTACTTCGAGGACGAGGGACGCCTGAAACGTGAGGTGCGCGTGCATGCCGAATTCGTACAAGAAGGCAGCCAGGGTATCATCGGCGACGCCGACACCCAGAAAGGACGCTTCCGCCTGCAGACACCTTATTTCTATGGTCAGTGTGTGTTCTTCCTCGCTGCCTCCGACACCACCAAGTGGAAGGACGGACGCGAACCCGACTGGGTGACCGTGAATCCCGGCGAAGAGGACCTCTATCCTGACTTCTACGTCCGCCTCAGTTTCCCTTATCCGCGCTTTGTCAAGCCCTACGCCTTCTATCAGACACAACTCGCACCGGCTCCCGAGGGAATCACCCAGGAACTGGACTTCCTGACCGAGGGCACCACCACGATGAAGGCTGTCAACGTCAGCGGGCGACGCCGTGGACTGCGACGTTTCGATGCCTCCAAGCCTGCCTTTGTCATCGATGCCTACCAGGCCTTCAACGAGGTGGCCGACGCTGGACTCAGCGTGGCTTGGTACCAGGGCCACAGCCACTTCATCAACGATGTCGCCCGCACCTACATCGGCGATATGAACATGAACCGTGCCTATCGTATTGAGCCCCGATACAACAGCCGCAACAGCTCCTACTACCATACCAGTGGCACCATCGATACCTACAACCACCTGACCAACCTCGACAAGGTCTATGTTTACACCGACTACGCTCCGCGTCGCGAGGGGCTCAGCGCCTTCAGTCAGGACAACCAGCCCACCGTCAGCATCGATCTCCGCCGCTATGAGGACCAGAGCCAGCGTGTCACCTACCGCGACCGCCGCTACATCCTCCAGGGATTCAATATCGCTGAGGACTTCTACCATCCCAACTACAGCAACCCGCCGGCCGAGGGCCGCAAGGACTACCGCCGCACCCTCTACTGGAACCCGGACCTCCAGCTCGATGCCAACGGCCGGGCCCACGTTCAGTTCTACGTCGGCAGCAAGCCCACCACCATCGCTGTGGACGCACAGGGGCAGGCTGCGGACGGCACCCTCCTGACGAATTAAACTTCCGGCGACGCGCAATCCCGAAACATCGAAATCCCGAATAACCTTTAATTAAAATAAATTACCTCATGGACCAGAAACTTCTTACCATCGTCGGCCAGTTCGCCATCCGTGGCACGGTCGCAGAAATCCGCCCTCTGGGCGAAGGCCTCATCAATGACACCCTGCTCGTCAAAACCGCTCAGACCGAAGCTCCTGACTACGTGCTCCAGCGCGTAAACACCAATGTCTTCCCTGATGTGGACATGCTGATGAACAATATCCGCGCCGTCACGGGGCACATCCGCCAGAAGCTGCAGGCGCGCGGCGAAGAGGACATCGACCGCAAGGTCCTCACCTTCGTTCCCCTGAAGAGCAACCCCGCCAAGCTCTACACCACCGTTGATGGCGAGCCCTGGCGACTCATGGTCTTCATTGCCGATGCCGTCACCAAGCAGGCTGTCAACCCCGAGTCCAGCGAAGCTGCCGGCGAAGCCTTCGGCGACTTCCAGGCCATGCTCGCCGACATTCCTGTACAGCTCGGCGAGACCATCAAGGACTTCCACAATATGGAATTCCGCCTCCAGCAGCTGAAGGAAGTCATCGCTCTCGACCCCGTTGGTCGCGTCGCCTCCGTGCAGCCCATCATCGATGAACTGCTCAGCTATGCCGACGAGATGACCCTTGCCGAACGCCTCGGGCGCGAGGGACGTCTGCCCAAGCGCATCTGCCACTGCGACACCAAGGTCAACAACATGATGTTCGACAAGCAGGACCGTGTGCTCTGCGTCATCGACCTCGACACCGTCATGCCCAACTTCATCTTCTCCGACTACGGCGACTTCCTTCGCACCGCCGCCAACTTCACCGCTGAGGACGACCCCGACCTCTCCAAGGTGGGCTTCAACATGGAGATCTTCAAGGCCTTCACCCGCGGCTACCTCCGCTCCGCCAAGAGTTTCCTCACGCCTGTCGAGAAGGAATTGCTGCCCTACGCCGCCACCCTCTTCCCCTACATGCAAGCCGTCCGCTTCCTCTGGGACTACATCAGTGGCGACAAGTACTGGAAGTGCAAGTACCCCGAGCACAACCTCGACCGTGTCCGCAACCAGCTCGCCCTCTTCAAGAGCGCCTATGCCCTCAAGGACCAGATGGCCGCCTTCATCGCCGAGCAATAATCGAGGTCCTGCCCCCCACCGCTGCCTGCATCGCGTTCTGGTGCAGGCAGCGTTTTTTCTTCGCCCCGAAGTAGATTCCGAGGGCTTTTTTGAGGCAAATATAGATGCTTCGGAGGGTGAAGAGTGATTTTTTTGCCATTTTGTTTGGTGGAATGAAATAAAAGCCCTACCTTTGCGCCGTCAAAAAGCCAAAAGGCGTACATCTGCCGCCTAAAACTGCTGCGCTTGTGGTGGAATTGGTAGACACGCCAGACTTAGGATCTGGTGCCGCGAGGCGTGTAAGTTCGAGTCTTATCAGGCGTACATCTTTGACATATTATCGAGTCGGCATAGCTCAGCTGGTTAGAGTATCACCTTGACATGGTGGGGGTCCTTGGTTCGAGTCCAAGTGTCGACACAACAAAAATCCGCCGCAGACATCATTCAGTGTCTGCGGCGGATTTCTTTTGTCGGAGACCTTGCCGGAACTCCTTATTTCGCCACCTGCTTGGGCAGCGTGTAGTTCAGCATCAGGCTGCCCACGATGGCAGAGGCAATGGTGCCGCAGAGAATGCCCAGCTTGGCCTCGTTCAGCATGTCAGCAGCCTCCTGACCCAGATGTACAGGATAGCTCAGAGCAGCAATGAACATCGACACCGTGAAGCCGATGCCGCAGAGCATACACACACTGGCGAACGAACGCCAGTTGGCACCTTCGGGCATCTGGCACCAGCCAAGCTTGATGCTCAGCCACGAGAAACTCAGCACACCAGTGAACTTACCAATCAGCAGACCCAGGAACACACCCAGTGCCACGCCGTGGAACAGACTCATGAAGCTCAGGTCCGTGAAGTCTACACCGGCATTCGCGAAGGCGAACAGCGGAATCACGGCGTAGTTGATGGGGAGCGTCAGCTGGTCCTCGATGTCCTGCAGCGGAGAAATCAGGTAGTCTGATGCACTCTCGATGCGGCGCAGGATCTGCAACTCGGCCTTGTCGATGACCACCGGCTTGTTCTTGTCGGCCTCCGTGACCTCAATCTCGGGATAGCGGTTCACCAGGCTGCGGATGCGCTGGGCGTAGTAACGAGTGCCCTTGACCAGGTTGGCCGGGATGCAGAAGGCGAGCACCACACCGGCGATGGTGGCGTGGATTCCGGAGTTCAGGACCATATACCAGAGCACCATACCCAAAGCCATATAGAACGCCTTCAGGCGCACGCCCTTGAAGTTTCCATAGAGCAGGATGGCAACCACCGCGGCGGCTCCGATGAGGTACTGCCAGGCCAGGCCCTGCGAGTAGAAGATTGCAATGACGATGATGCCGCCGAGGTCATCCGCCACAGCCAGTGCTGCGAGGAAAATCTTCAGACCTGCCGGCACACGTTTGCTGAAAATCGACAGCACGCCCAGCGAGAACGCGATATCCGTGGCCATGGGGATGGCACAGCCGCGCTCCATCATCGGATGACCCAGACAGACGCAGAAGAACACCACCACGGGAAGCAGCATACCGCCGCAGGCACCGATGATAGGCAACAGCGCCTTCTGCCGCGACGATAACTCGCCGCACAGCACCTCGCGCTTGATCTCCAGACCCACGCTGAGGAAGAAGAAGAACATCAGGTAGTCGTTGATGAAATCCAACAGCGACATCGGATGACCACCATGGCTGAACACATTAAACGAACCGATGCTCAGCGACACAGGCTGTTCCCACAGCCAGGCGTAAAAGTTGCGCGTGGCGGGGAGGTTGGCGAAGACCAGTGCCAGCACTGTGGCGCTAATCAGCAGGGCACTGGCACTCACATAACGGCGGATGAGGCCGCCTAAAGAAGAATCTTGTAAACTATCTGCCATTTCTTTAAAAACTTTGTTTGAATGAATTTGGGCGCAAAGATACACTTTTTTTCCGTTCCTTGTTCCTTTCGGCACCGGAATTTAAGTATCTTTTCACTTTCGCATCCACTTCGCGCATGCAAAACAGAATTCCAAAAACCTTGCTAACCTTGCTAATTTCCTTAATTTCTGTTAAGGCGGCAGGCGCAGTGGCTTCGACAGACCTTGCCCGCCCGGCCCTTGTGCCGCTTGACAGTTCAAGAAGTCTCAGGCGGTATCTTCGGAGCTGCTTCAGAAGGCATCAGCCATGAGGTCGTGGCGACCGATGAGGCTGAAGATGCTGATGCGGTTGTCCTCGTTGAGGATGCGCAGGGTGCGCAGAATCTCACCGAGGGTGCTTCCGCTGGTGGTGACGTCGTCGATGATGAGCACGTTCTGCTGGCGGATGGTGGCGCACAACTCCTCGTCAGCCTTGGTCGCAAAGCGAAGGAACTGGGTCATGTAGGGGCGGAAGCGGCTTTTCTTGACGTCGCGTGCGATGGTGAAGTAGTCCTTGTGGTGGATGAGGTCAAGCATCTGCTGGATGCTGTCGCGTACCTGCTGCTTCTGTGCCTCGGTGTAGCGGGGCCGCCCATTCTCAAGCACATCGTTGAGATATTGTTTTTCGTATGCCTGCATGTCGAACGAGATGTTCGTGGGCAGGTTTTTCAGCAGCTCGACCTCCTGCAGCATCGGCTGCGCGAAGCGGTAGATGTAGCGGAGCATGTATTGGTTGACCTGGCTCGACGACTCGGGCATGACCACGAGGTTGAAGTCGTAGAGGTTGATGCGACGGTGGAGGCAGTCCACGGCTTTCTTGATGAACTGAGTCAGGTCGGGCTGGTCCTGCAGGCGGTCCGTGAACTTGACGTGATGGATGAAGGCGGTGCGGAGGGCGCCGCTTACCTCGTCGCCGAACTCATAGCCGTAGTAGAAGCAATGGCCGAAGGCCTCCACTTGATAGCCGTCGCCGGTGAGGCTGACGAGGTCGTCAACACCATCGTGCTCAAAGTCGAACACGAATCGCTGTGTCTCGTTGTCGAAGCTTACACCCATATCTTGATGACTTTGATGTCGTTTCCGCCACAAAAGTACATAAAATCGTGGAGATGACAAAAGAAATGCTGTTTTTTTCGTCGGAGGCGGGGCTGAAAAGGTTTTTTTCATCGAAAAAGACCGCGCCGTTAAGAGGACGCGGTCTGTTTTGCAAAACAGAATTTCAAAAACCTTGCTAACCTTGCTAATTTCCTTAAAATGTGTTAAGCAGACAAGCCAGACTGCTTCAGCAGACCTTGCACGCTCGGCGCTTGTGCCGCTTGACAGTTCAAGAAGTCTCTGGGAGAGGGGGAATCAAAGGGCTGTGGTAGGTGATTGGACCTGAGAGTTGACATCATTCTTCCAAGTGACTATCCGCTTTATATTCCACTTCTTCTTCTGCTGCCATGCTATATGACCTCTGCTGCATTTCGATGATATTTGTCGCGGGCTGCTTGGCGGCTTCTCGGACCATGGGTGTATAGCTTCCAATGATGCGCTTCCAGTCCATGATGCCCATATCCGGATAGCGCTCGCCGAATTGTTCCATCACCTCGCGCTGAAGTTCTGCATCGGAGGTCGCTGGGTTCAGTTGCAGGCGGTTGTAGATGAGGTTGCGCACGTCGCGGTCATCTTCGATGCTGGCTAGCTTACGCTCCACATAGTTCTCATCATCGTCAGCCCACTTGTTGCACTGAGCCATGACTGTTTCCAGGGCCTTCTCCTGTCCTTCGGGCGGATATTGGTATTTCTTTAGCAGTCGTTTTACCAATACGCGCATCTTCGCACGGGCAGACTCCTTGCGGTTCCAGTCGATGGTGCGATTGCGGCGAAGTTGTTCTGTCAGCTCACAGGTGAGTGCCACAAACTGTTCGTCGGTATAAGCCTCGCGGATGCCTTCTGGCGAAGACAAAGCATCGTAGAAAGCTTTTTCTTCAATGGTCAGTCCTAGTTTGTTGCTTTCTTCCTCGTTCCGCTTAATGTCCTCAGCCATCTTCAGCAGTTCCTCAATGACCTCCTCGTTGGTCAACATCCCTTTCAGGTAGTTGGAGAGAGCCATATTCAGCAGGTCGGAGAATTTCTTGCTCTGCACCACGTTGGTACGTTCAAAGCTGTGGATGCGTTCCTTCAGCAGGCGTTCCAGCAGTTTCACGGCCAGGTTCTTCTCCTTCATTTTCCGTATCTCCTTCTGGAATGCTTCCTCAAAGAGCGAGAAGTTGGCTCCTTCCGACTTGAAGAGGTTGATGACCCCCTGGCTTTGGATGCTCTGCTCCAGGAGATGGCTGATGCGCTCGTTGATGTCCTGTTTGGTAATCTTCCCTTTCTGCGCCAGACGTGACAACAGCACACGCACGGCATCCATGAAGGCCACTTCCTGTTTCTCTTGTGGCTCGGCCAACGAACGGCAAAGGGTCAGTGCATTGTGCAGCAGTTGACTCTCCTTCATGAAGTCCTTCATCTGCTCCGCACGCCCGGGAGCCAGCATGAAGTTGACGCCACCTTTGATTAACTGCGCTCTCTCTGGGTCTGTGCCAGCATAGAAGCCACTATAATCAAAGCCGTACATCAGGTCACGGCATATCTCCAGCTTCTCTTGGAACTTTACTCGCGCCGTCTTGTTGATATCCGGGTCTCCAAACTGCTGACGGTCGCGCTGCGTGTAGTCCTGCATAGCCTGTTTCAGTGCTCCGGCAATACCTACGTAATCGACGATGAGACCGCCCTCCTTTTCAGGGAACACTCGATTGACACGGGCGATGGCCTGCATCAGGTTATGTCCCTTCATCGGCTTATAGACATACATCGTTGCCAGCGACGGCACATCGAAGCCTGTCAGCCACATATCCACCACGATGGCAATCTTCATGGGCGACGCATCCTCTTTGAACAAGGCTGCATACTCCTTGTTCATCTTGGGCTGTATCACATCGTGCCACTCTTCCTTGTCCGTATTGGCAGCACTGGCCACCACATGCACTTTCTCCGTCCATTCGGGGCGCAGTTCCAGTATCTTACGATATATCTTCACCGCCGCCTCCTTGTTATACGCCACAATCATAGCCTTGCCCGTCAACTCCTGTTGGCGGTTCTTTTCATAGTGCTCTATGATATCGCGGCAAAGGCTGTCGATGGTATCAGGATGACAGAGTATCTGCTTGATGCCGCTGTTGTCCTGCCGTGCCTTATTGATTTGTTCTGGTGAGGCTCCTTCCTCTGCCAGTCGGTCAAACTCATCATCCAGTTTCTTTAGTACCTCCTCATCCAGTTTCAGATTGACCACACGACTCTCGTAATAGACTGGTCGTGTGGCACCATCCTCCACGGCTTGCGTCATGTCATACACATCGATGTAGTCGCCGAATACCTCCTTGGTGTCGCGGTCGGCTTCACTGATAGGCGTACCCGTAAAACCGATGAACGACGCATGAGGCAGCGCCTCACGCATCAACAGCGCATAGCCTTTCTTCATGCGCTCGGCTTTCACGTCCCAATGTTCGTCACCATACTGTGAGCGGTGGGCTTCATCGGTGATGACGATGATGTTCTCGCGTTCTGATAGTAAGCCAGTTTCTTCCTCAAACTTCTGTATCGTCGTAAAAATGATGCCGCCCGTCTGCAGGTCTTTCAGTTTGCGCACTAGGTCCTCGCGTCCGGCAGTCTTGGTCAACTTACCTTTTTCGTTCAGGTCGAAGCCTACGCGCTGCGGCTCCTGACGCAGGAACTTCTGGCAACCGGCAAACTGCTCATACAGTTGCTGATCCAGGTCGTTGCGGTCGGTCACCACCACGATGGTGCACTGCGGGAACTGCTGAATCAGCCTGTGGACATAGAACACCATCGACAGCGACTTGCCGCTGCCTTGTGTGTGCCAGAACACACCAATCTTCCCATTGCCTCCAATCGCTTCGTGCGTCTTGGCAACAGCCTTGTTGACGGCAAAGTATTGGTGATAGGCTGCCATTATCTTTGCCGTGCGACCGTCTTTATGGTCGAAGCAGATGAAGTTCTGCAGGATGTCGATGAACCGTTCCCTGCGGAAGATGCCTTCAAAGAAAGTCTCGTAGTCAATGACCTCTGCCGATTCCGTCTTACCATCTCTCGACTTCCATTCCATATAGCGGTTCTGCTTGGCAGTGAGTGTTCCGGCTTTCGTGGTCAGCATGTCGCTGGTCACGGAGAAGGCGTTATAGACAAACAGCGAGGGACATTTCTGCTGATACTGCTTGATTTGCAGATAGGCATCATCTTCCTCCACATGATCGTTGGCAGGTGATTTCAGTTCTATCACCACCAACGGCAAACCATTCACAAAGACAATGATGTCGCAGCGTATCTTCTCTTTCTCTACGACGCGCCACTGGTTGCATACTTTGAACAAGTTCTGAGTGGGATGTTCGAAGTTCATCAGCCGCACAAGTGCCGTCTGGTTACGTCCATCAGCCACATACTTCACCTCAACACCGTTTTGCAGGTAGTCCATCATCTGCTCATTGCGCTGTTCCAGCGTGCCCTCATTCACATGCGTCACAATGCGGTATGCCTCTGTCAGCACCTCGTCGCTCATCTTCGAGTTCAGTTTGCGTAACGCCCGTTGCAGGTCAGCCCCATACCACGGTTCGCGGAAGTCTCGTTCCACGTCGTAGCCGCATTCATACTGGTAGCCCATCCGCTTGAATAGGTCTATCAGCGTCTGCTCATAGCTGTCTTCTGTGAATTGGTTGATGCTCATATTGCGTTTTCTATTTCGTTTACTTTTAGTTCGCCTGACATCAAGCGAGGAAGAAGGGTGTCGCGGAGTTGTGCAAGGCGGCGGGATTCTTTAAGCATATATCTTATTTCTTCAAATAGGGGCTTTGTAATTTTACTGAAGTCTGATATTACACTCGTTGGAGGCATAAGCAACTTCATCCCTTTTATCGTCTTTGAATTAACAGCTGTTGCAATAGATGAAGTGCTACCAAGATTTTCATATTTGTATTGCTTTAGATATAAATATAAAAACTCACGGTAATATTCGGCAGGAAGAATAAACCTTGCTATAGCTTCATTGCTAGTTAGCCGAGTATCGGCTATAGCAACCCTTCCAACAGTTAGTTTAAAACTAAGCAAAACTGTATCCTTTTCAACCATAATAATATTAAATCTATCTATCGCTTTATCTGTTAGATATACGCTGGAATCAGATATAAACATACCACATGAGCCCATATCAGCTATGGATACCCATACATTGTCTTTGTTAGAATCAGAAAACCATTCTTGTTCTTTTCGTGGAGGTGTTTTCCCGATGTTTATTTCAAAAACGTCATTTGCTGTTTGTATGCTCCAAGTTCTAGGAATCATCCCCACTTCCGACTCCACAAAAGGTTGGTCACGGAAAGGCTCAAAGTCAACAACCACGACTTAAACAGAGCCTGTGCCTGCTGCTCTAAATTATCGTTTATCCGCCTGTTCACCTCGATTTTGTCATCAAGGGAATGAAGTATTTCCATAATTGCAGTTTGTACTTCCATTTTGGGAACAGGTACAAGAACCTCCTTAAATGTAGATGTCGGTCTTGCTAATGCAGGAACACCGACTTGTGAAGCATTTGCTAATAGCCTATACTGCCCCATCCTTGTATGGAAGTAGTATACAAAGAAATCAGGCCTGATTACCTTACTTTTGACTGTTAAACGAAACTGACTGTTCCCTGTTAGGTATCTCTCATATTTAGAATCATTTGGGATATATGAGATTTGGCCAATTGTTCCTCTATGTGTAACTATTATGTCCCCCCTTTTGGCAACGCATCTTCCAAGACTCTCTGCCTTTTCTTTTGTAACATAATTGAAAGAATCCTCATTAAGTTTATATGAGTTTAAATTAGACCCATTTAAGTATGGAACACCAGAATCAACATAATTGTCTCTTTTGATGTTTGATCCAAATGGCCCCATTGAAATATCTTCAATAACTTCTGCGACTTTATATTCTTTCCACTCTTCCATAAGCTCACTCTCCTTTGTTTTGCGCAAGGCGTTTCACCTCATTGATTTCTTGAATCAGCTGTTCTTGGGTTGGGAGGTATAGTTGATACTCGCTGGCAAGAATAGTTTTGTTATCTTCGGGCAATGTCATGCGTACAACCGTGTCGTTTTTGGCTGTGCAAAGAAGTATGCCGATAGTGGGGCTCTCATCGGGTAATTTAACGTTACGGTCGTAGTAGTTAACGTACATCTGCAGCTGCCCTAAGTCTTGATGGGTTAATTCGCCCGTTTTCAGTTCAATGACTACATGGCAGCGTAGCAGACGATTGTAGAACACCAGGTCGGCAAAGAATTCATCGTCTTCGAGCAAGAGTCTCTTTTGTCGGGCTACAAACGAAAAACCTTTACCCATTTCCAATAGGAAATCAGTGAGATGAGTGATGATGGCACCCTCTAAGTCCTTTTCATAGTAGCTGGCTTCTCGGTGCAAACCAAGGAATTCCAACACCATCGGGTCCTTAATGATTTCAGTTGGCTCCTCTGGTATGCGTTGCTGGCGTGCCACAGCTAGAACGCTCTCCTTGTCATTGCTCATGAGCAGACGTTCATAGAGCATAGAGTTAATTTGACGTTCCGTTTCACGTGCTGTCCAGGCGTTGTTTACGGATTCCAGTTCATAATACTCGCGTTTGTCGGGGTCTGATATGGAAATAAGTAGCTTATACTGAGACCAATTCAATTGCGACCGCACTGTGGACGCAATTGGATAAGTCCTATAAAATTGACGTGCTCGCTCTAATTGCCGTACACCAAAACCAGTACCAAATTCTGGTTCAAGACGGTTGGCCAGCGTTCGAGTCAAGTAAGCACCATAGTCGGCGCGTTCCTTACCGTGTTGCTCTTCTTCAAAGATACGTTGTCCCAAGTGCCAATACATCTGAACACGACAGAAATCCACACTACGCACAGCATTACTACGGGCTGATTCTATAATCTGCCTGGCATCCGCATACAAGGATTCCAACTTTTGTTCGTTATTTATTATTTTCTTCTCTTCCATAAATGAGAATTTATAGCATTATTTCACAAGAGCCGGTATGGCTCAGTTCTTGTATCTTGGTTTTCACATCTTCATTCCATTTAACAATGTCGGGACGATGTTCATCATCGAAGCAGGCTAATATCTCATCCCGCATTTTAGGAACAAAGAGACCTTCTAAGATGTATAATTGTTCCTTTGCGAAGAACGACAAAGTATATTTATGAAGCCTCCGAATCAGCATAAGAGCTTCGCTGACTACGCCATTGACGTTCTGCTCGTTCATATTCATTATAAGATTACTCATGCTTAACCCATGAGCATACTGCGAAATGTATGAGAGCAAATCAAAACCATTACAAGCATCTATCAGTTCATAGAGGTCTTGCCATTTATACTGATTACTTCCTTTTTTCTTGTAATATTTAAAATCTTTGAATTTCCAGTTTCGATCCTCTACTATTTTGTCGAATGCAGCTTTGTCTTGCTGTTCTAAAGGGGAGGCATCAAGCAAGTCCCGTGCTTCGCGAATCATGCGACGCCTGAGTTCTTGGTTGAAACGCGTTGCTTCGCCCAATGCCTCTAATTCCTCATCTGGTAGACAGCCCTCATTAATATTCTTGTCTGGCAGAACTTCTAAATTTCTTTCGCAACCATCTATCACATAGAGCGCATGACGCAGGATAAGGAGATCTTTATCGGGCTCTCTATAGATTAATTTGAATATAGCTACACAATCTCCCAGCATTCTTAAAATGCAATTAGCTGTAACATAGTCCTTGTGCTCTACAACAACTTTGAGAAAGGTGTCGAACGACTTCAGGCGTATATAACAGAAATGAGCCACGTAACCTTTCAAATCCTGAACGGAGGCATACCTATATAAATCGGTAATTCTCTTTACCGTATTCATATACATGTAAAAAGAATATAAGAACCGGTTAATAGTTATATAACCGAATTCCTCTGTTCCGTCTATATGATATTTAGGCCCCATGTCCATTACTTCTTTTTTGCTGCCTCAACAGCCTTCTCAAACTCTTCCTTCGAGCATGGCTTACGCAGAATCCAGTATGAACTGGTTTGAGAAGAACCAGTCCCTTGAAATGATGAGCCTTTAGACGTTGCACCATTTAAGTACATCTCCCAACCTTGAGAAATAAAATACATCAATGCGCCTGCGGGTGTTGAGAATCTCGCCTTTTCACCTTTATCATTACGCATTCGTTTTACTTCTATCCCATCGTCATAATAAACTTTAAAGTCTTCTTTAGTAAAATCACCTTCAAAAGATACAATGTTGTAGAGGTAATACTGTTTCTCCTCCGACTGACAGAACCCAGCCAGGGGAATAAACAGTAAAAACATTAATAACAATTTCTTCATAACTTCGTAATTATTGATTATAGTATAAATCGATAAATGGGTATTTATTCTTCTTTATCAGCACTATCTGGCAACAAATTTTGAACGCACTGCGTACAAAATTGTCTGAACGTTTGCAGTCTCGCCATTTCCCTTCAAGAAATGGTAAGCGTAGGCTTGCGCCTGGTCAATTATCAGACATGCATCATGAAACAGCACATTATTTTGCTGTTTAGCCATTATTATATTCTTGTCCTCTTCCATACCTTATCAAACATTGAATCCAATACTCCCTAACTGCTTTCGGATCTCCTCCTCCAGTCGGTGGCTCTCGGCAAAGAGTCCGCTCAGCTCCGATGTCAGCCGTTTCATCTTGTCCTCAAACGGCTCGCCGTCGTCTTCCTGCTCGGCAATGCCTACATATCGGCCAGGCGTGAGGATGAAGTCCTGCGCACGGATGTCGTCGGTGGTACGCACGGCGCAGAAGCCTTTCTCGTCTTCGAGTGTACCACTGCGGAACTGATTGAAGGTGTCTGCGATACGGGCGATGTCCTCCTGCTGCAACTCGCGCACGGCACGGGTCACCATCGTTCCCATCTGGCGAGCATCGATAAAGAGCGTCTTGCCGGGTTGCTGCTTGTTGCGCGTAAGGAACCAGAGTGATACGGGAATGCCCGTAGAGTAGAACAGCTGCGACGGCAGGGCGATGATGCCTTCCACCAAGTCGGCCTCAATAATACGCTGACGAATGTCTCCCTCGCCACCAGTCTGCGATGACAAGGCACCGTTTGCCAATACCAGACCAATGCGACCCGTAGGCGAGAGGTGGTGAATCATGTGCTGCATCCAGGCGAAGTTGGCGTTGCCGGCAGGCGGCAACCCGAATTTCCAGCGTGGGTCTTTCTCCAACTTGTCCGCTCCCCAGTCGCTGAGGTTGAACGGCGGATTGGCCATGATGAAGTCGGCCTTCAGCGTGGGGTGCTGGTCGTTGAAGAACGTGTCGGCATACGACTGTCCGAGGTTGGCTTCCAACCCACGGATGGCCACGTTCATGTGCGCCATCTTCCAGGTGGAGGGGTTGGCCTCTTGGCCATAGACACTGATACCCGACAGTTCCTTCTGGTGGTTTTTGATGAACTTGGCACTCTGCACAAACATTCCGCCCGAGCCGCAGCAGGGGTCATAGACACGGCCTTGGAAGGGCTGCAGGATCTCAACGATGGTGCGTACGATGCAGCTGGGCGTATAGAACTCGCCAGCATTCTTACCTTCCATCGAAGCGAATTTCTGCAGGCAGTATTCATAGACGCGCCCCAACAGGTCTTTTTCATCGCCAGAGGCATACATCTCGATGTTGGAGAAGAGGTCAACCACATCGCCCAGGCGTCGCTTGTCCAACTCCGGACGGGCATAGTTGCCAGGCAGCACACCCTTCAACTTCGGGTTCTCGCGCTCGATGGCCAGCAGGGCATCGTCGATGATTCGTCCAATCTCAGGTGTATGTGCCGACAGGCTGATGACATTCCATCGGGCTTCCTGCGGTACGAAGAACACGCCGTCAGCTTCATACTCGTCCTTATCCTCCACATCGGCGTATTCATCTTCAGACAGTTCCTTGAACTTCACTTCAAACTTGTCGCTGATATACTTTAGGAAAATCAGGCCGAGCACCACACCCTCATACTCCGAGGCATTCAGGTTACCACGCAGTTTGTCGGCTGCTCGCCAAATCACCTCTTCAAACCCTATCGAGGTCGTATTTTCGTTCTTTTTCTTTGCCATATCTGGTAGTTCTTATCTTTAGGAATCATCCCGCAGGAAGACGGGTAAGTCCCGCGTTTTCTGCGTGTCACGCGCCCCAAAGGGGCAGCAAGCATTAGGGCATGGATTATTTTAGGACACAGAGGCACAAAGACACAGTGCCGATTATTTTTTTTCTCTGTGCCTCTGTGTCTCTGTGTCTAATAAAGTGGACTCACACTTCCAGAAGTCACTGGCAAGCATTGGAGGCGGAGGATTTGCCATATTGGCAGCCCCTCCGCTATGACTGGTCTGTCAGCGTCTGCTCATAGCAGTTTTCTGTGAACTGGTTCGTGCTCATATCCCGTCTATCATTACTTTCCAATAGCCCGTCTTGTTGCTGCCGACACGTTCGATGAGTCCTACACCTCGAAGTACAGAGATGTGTTTGCGGGCCATACGGTCACTAATTCCTAATGTTTCTCCCAATTCTTGAGATGTTATGCCGGGTTTGCGTTTGATGCTCATAAACACATCCCACACAGCATCCGACAACTCAGGGAATTTCCTCTTTATTTTATTAGGAACTTTATTAGGAACTTTATTAGGAATATTCGTGGGAACTTTATCAGGAAGGGGCTCCCCTTGGTGAGCCTTCAGCGTATGGAATATCTCCTTCAGCATGAAGTCGATGAACGGTCCCGACTGACCTGCGTTTGTGCTGGCAGTGATGGCATCGTAATAGGCTTGCTGATTGGCATAGACCATATTCTCTACAGGCAGGTGTTCAAACAGCGGATGCAGTTTGCCAAGAATCAGAGATTGCCACAGTCGTCCTGTACGACCATTGCCATCGATGAACGGATGGATAAACTCAAACTCATAGTGGAACACGCATGAACGGATGAGCAGATGATCCTTTGAATGCTTCAACCAGTCGAACAGGTCGCCCATCAGCAATGGTACTCGGTCGGCAGGAGGTGCCATGTGTACCAACCCCTTCTCGCCAAACACGCCCACGCCTCCGCGCCGATAGCGTCCTGCATCATCCACCAATGCCTGCATCATCACGCTGTGCGCCTTCAGTAGGTCTTTCTCTTTGAAGGCATCAAGTGTGGAGTAAAGCTCATAGGTAGCGATGGCATTCTTTACCTCCTGAATCTGGCGGATTGGAGCCACCACGTTCTTGCCGTCGATGATGTCGCGCACCTCATCCTCGCTCAGTGTGTTGCCTTCTATGGCCAGCGACGAGTGGATGGTCTTGATGCGGTTCGCCTTGCGGAGCCGAAGCCCGTCTTCCTGCTCCAGCCGGATGGCATAGCGCTCTATCTGACCGGAAATCTCCGCTATCAGATTGATGGCTTCTGTACTTACTGTAAATGGCGGTATATACATATTCTGTCCTTTCTTTATATTATAACGTTACATCCCCCACTTTTATTTTACCAGACATCAAGCGAGGAAGAAGAGAGTCTGCCAACGGCCTGAAAGGCCAAAGAGCAGTCAGCCCAGGGCACCGCCCTGGGTATCTGTAATGACGCGCAACCTTCGCCCTGAAAGGGCAAAAGCATTCTGCCCCGATGGAATCAATCCGAAAACACATATTTCTCATCATATTCAATGTTATACAACTTCAAAAAACTGATGTATTCATCGCGGAACGACACCTTCTTGTGGTGCTCCGTCTGATTCATCACATATTGCCTCGTCTTCTCCACAACAGACTGACTGACAGAAATTGCCGCATAGCCGCTCTGCCAAGCAAAACGATCATATTTCGGCGATAACGTTTTCACCCACCGGCTACTGTTACGTTTCATTTCTTCAACGACGTGCGCCACCGATTCTGTTTTTGAAAACATCAGCAATACATGCACATAATTGCCAATACCACCAACGCACAGCACCTGACAACCGGTAGAGTTGACGAGCGACCCGATATATTGATGCAGGCGCGGCAGATGCTCGTTCTCTATCTCTGGACTTCCCGTTTTTATATGGAAGATGATGTGAAGATATATCTTACATAATGATTGTGCCATATTGATATTGCTACAGGGCGTTACCCCGGGCTGGTTGCTTTTGCCCTTACAGGGCGGTTTTGTTTGATACGTGTTTTGACCTAGGGCGCTGCCCTGGGCTAACCGCAAATTGGCCTTTCAGGCCGTCCTTGACGCGAAACAGACCTTTTGCCTTCCTGCTGAACTGTCAAGTATTCCTTGACTGTTGACGCCTGCTCCAGTTCACCTTCTTTAAACACATTGCTTACATGAAGGCTTACGTTTTGTTTGGTTGTCTGAAACAGTTCTACCATCTGAGCCTGTGTCAGCCACACCGTGTCATTCTCCAGTCGGACATCTATCTGTGTCTGTCCGTCCTCTGTCTGATATATGATAATGTCGTTCTCTTCCATAAATGAGAATTTATATGTAAAATCCAATACTCTCTGACTGTTTCTTAATCTCTCCCTCTAAGCGGTGGCTCTCGGAAAGAGAGCGCTCCGTTCCGTGGTCAGCCCGAACTTCCAGCATGGGCCTTTCTCCAGTTTGTCGGCTGCTCGCCAAATCACCTCTTCGAACCCTGTCGAGGTGGTATTTTCGTTCTTTTTCTTTGCCATATCTGGTAGTTCTTATCTTTAGGAATCATCCCGCAGGAAGACGGGTAAGTCCCGCGTTTTCTGCGTGTCACGCGCTGCAAAGATAGGCACAAATCACGTCCCTCCCAAATTTTTCATTGGAAAAATGTGGGGGAGGGGATTATGAGACGGAAAAAACGATGTTACTCCGAAAAAAAGACCGCGCCGTTGAGTGGACGCGGTCTTTTTTGCAAAACAGAATTCCAAAATCCTTGCTAACCTTGCTAATTTCCTTAAAATTTGTTAAGCGACGGGTTCAGTTGCTTCGCCCGACTCGGCTGCTCTGGAGTCCTCCGGCTATCCCTCGTTTAAGGGCACGGCGTAGTAGCTGTGGTTGCGCTGCCCCTCCTTGCGCTCGAATCCCAGACGGCTGAGTGCAATGCCCAGCTGCACGCGGGTGGAGCTGTTCTTGCGGACGGCGGGATACGCCTTGGCGATGATGTCCAGGATCTCGTCGGTGCTCAGGTCGGGAGTGAACTCGTTCTCGCGAGGCAGGCGGAAGCAGGTGGTGACCATGGTCGCCAGATCCACGCTGTTCTGGTACCTGCGGTTGGCCTTCTGCAGGACCACGGACTGCTCGTCGGTCAGCCAGTAGCACTCGCCCAGAAGCAGTTCCGCGCGCAGCTGGGCGTAGAGCTGGTCGTACTCGATGGGTGTGGTGTTGTCGATGACCTTGCCGTCGGCCACCTCGATGCACAGATAGCGGCGGGAGCCCGTGGTGTCGTTCAGGGGGTGGCGGTTGTTGGTGGTGGCGGCAAAGCTGGCGTAGCGGCAGCGGTCGGTCTGGTTGGAACCCCAGATGCGGCGTCCGTTCACGCGTACCTTAGATACCATCTGCTTCAGCTCCGCCTGCTGGCTGGGGCGCACCTGGTCCAGCTCGTCGAGGTTCACCAGCAGGTTGTTGGTGAGTGCCATCTCCTTGTCGAACTTGTTGCCGAGGTTCACGTGGTCGAGGTAGTACTCGCGCAGGTGCTCCGGCAGCAGGCGGCGCAGGAAGGTGCTCTTGCCGCAGCCCTGGGCGCCGATGAGCGTCAGCACCAGCTCGTTGGCGTGGAGCTGGTTCAGCTGCAGCCAGTGGGCCACCATGGAGAGCATCCACACGTGAGCCCATGCTATCTGCTGGGCTGTGATGCCGGGGATGCGGAGCAGCAACTGCACCACGCGGTTGCGCCCGTCCCAACGGGGTAGGTTGTGGAGATACCCGGCGATAGGATTCCAGGCGGGGGTGGCGCTGCTGTAGATGCTGTCCTGGAGCTGGCTCTTCAGCCCTCGCTCCTTGGGCATCGCGCGGCGGGCAGCCACCACGATGGAGTTGAATTCCATCTTGTCGAGGGTGTGCCAGGCGGCATCGGCACCGTCCTTGCGTGCGCGGACCTCTATCTTATCTGCCAAGACGTTGTAGCGGAACTCATAGTGTTCGCGCAGGAAGATCTCCGCAGGCAGCAGGTCGTCCTCTGCCTCTGCCTGCGTCTGTGTGTGCAGACCGTCGGTCTGGTGGTCGTTCAGCAGGATTGCATCCTGCTCATGTTTGTGCTGGCTGGTGCTCAGTCCGTTTTCGGACAGGCTTGCGGCCTGCTCATGTTCGTTCAGGCGAGCGTCCTGCTCTGCCTGCAGATCGGGGCACCTGGTGTCGCCGATCTTGGTTACTTTTTTTTCATGCATCATAAATGATAAAAATTTAAAAGGTTAATAAATTGTGAACTCTGACCCGACACCCGCTGGTGCCGAAATCGAGTGCAAAGATACAAAATTTTTTGGCCCTTGTCAAGTGTTTTTGAAATATTATTTTCCCTTGATGCAGAGGCTCTTACGCCTCGATGCTCGGGCGGTTTTTCCGCGAAATATAAGATTTCGGAACCCGTTCCATAAGTACTTAATTCGGGGTTTATAAGTACTTGGAAGCGGAAGAATACTTTGCAGCCATACGCGATGTATGAAAACCGCGACGTGACGCAGAGCGTACGCGCCGTGGTTTCTGAGATTCGCGCCGTGCCATTAACATAATTTAAGTTCCTGGATTTTGTTGTCTCAGATGCTTTCCTTATATTTGCACCGTCAAACCTCCTTATGCTTCCCTCCGAGGTGCCTAAAACGCCCCGAAGGAGGGCTTCAAATAATCCGAGGAAGGGCTTTAGACGGCCTGAGGAAGGGCTTCAGAGAATCCGAGGGATGCCTTCAAACGCCCCGAAGGAGGGCTTCAAATAACGAGACAGATTATGCTACAGTACTACAAACAGACGATCAAGGACCTGCGCAACCCGGACTCCGGAAAGGTGCGCGAGGTGTACAAGGTGCTGCTCAACCGCAGCGATTCCTCCGAAGAGTTCATGAGCCATGTGACCTACCACACCCGATTGGGAGCGGGAGTGGTGCAGGCGGCGCTGACGGAAGTGGCGGAGTGCCTGGCGGAGCGACTGGCGGAGGTGGGGAGCGTGAGCGTGCCGGGTATAGGCATCTTCAGCGTGGCCATCCGTCCGAAGGAGGGACGCGCCAAGGGGCTGAAGGACCAGACGGAGGAGGGGCGTGCCGCCACGGGAAAGGAGGCGGAGCTGAATGCGCGCAGCATAGAAGTTCATCACCTGAATTTCCGCCAGGACAAGGAGCTGCTCAATGATGTGCGCCGCCGCCTCAGTGGTGAGGGCAAGCTGGAAATGACTGGCGGCAAGGAGGGTGTGCCGCTCTTCCAGCCTCTGCTGTCCAGTCGCCGGGATCGCTTTGCGGCGGCGCGCGAGTACCTGGAAACCCACGGTTTCATGCGGGTGCAGGATTATGCGGCATTGACGAACCTCTCTCGGAGCCAGGCACAGCGCGAGTTGCGACTGGCTGCCCAGCTGACGCACTCGGGCATCGTGGCATCGGGCAGGCGGAGTCACGTGGTTTACGTGCTGGCGAAGGGGGATTAAGAATTAAGAATTAAAAATTAAAAGAGAAGGAGAGGGAATTAAAAATTAAAAGAGAAAAATTAAAAATGAAATGAAAATTAAAAGTTCTGCAAGTATGTCAACAGTTAGTAAGAGAGCGCCCCGAAGGGGCAATGAGATGTCAGCCCTTTCTTGAAGTGTCAAGCGTCTCTTCGAGCCGAGCGCAGGGCGTTATTTACTTGCGAAACTTCAGTTGTTCTAATAAACATCGAAGGTGATTATAAGGGCAAGAGGAGGGGGAGAGGCGTTTACATAATTTAACAAAATTAGCAAGGTTAGCAAGGTTTTTGAAATTCTGTTTTGCATGCAAGGGGAAGTGAGGGTCTGGTTTGTTCTTCTGGGCAGGTTTTAGCAATTCTGTTTTGCATGCAAACAAGGGGCGCGAGTTGGTGTTCGCGCCCCTTGCTTGGTCGTATTGTTGAGGGAAAGATGTTTTTCGGGACTTATTTCGTCTGGAAATCGACGTCGGCCTTGACTTCGCCGTTGATGTCGAATCCGCTGCGGACGTAGTCGTCGTAGTCCTTGTCGTCCTTGTATTTGCGTCCTTCCCACTCGTTCTTGACGGTGTTCAGGCTCTTGTCGTAGGAAAGCGAGACGGTGTAGGGCGCCATGTTGGTGGTGTATTCCTGATCTCCCATCTGATAGACGATGTAGGGGGTGAGCTTGATGTCGCGCTTGCTCTTCTTGCTCTTTTCGATGGACCACCTGACAGCGACGTCATCCTTGACCGGTGGGTCTGTGATCTCGTATTTCTTGCCGTTGACGAGGAATCCCCATCTCTTGACTTTCTCGCGTCCTTCGAAGTGGACATAGGTGACGAAGTCGTAGTCGTAGTAGCACGTGTAGCCGCCATTGCGCATCTGCTTGCTCTGGTGCTCCCATTGGGCGGTCTTCTTCCAGTCGTTGATGAAGGCTGTGGGCGAGGTGCTGGTGAAGGGGAAGCGGCGCGTGTACATGACCTCTTCCTTGGGGAGCCCGGGCTTGACCATGGCTATTTCGAGGTCATAGATTTCGTCGCGTTGCAGGAGATTGCTGTTGATAGGGAAACTGAAGTGCAGCCCTTGGCGGAAGGTCGTGTACTGGTGCGGGTCGAACTCCACGATGGGCTCTGCCGAGGAATAGTTGTGCGGGAAGATGCGGTAGATGGGCCTGAAACCTATTCTCGTGCCTGTCTTGCTTCCATTGGTGAGCACGTCGAAATCGACATTGAATTGGGGCACGCTGCCAGATTCCATGTTGTTGGCACAGACGATTCGCATGTTGTCGATGGACGGGTAGAATCGGAATTCCTGCTTGCCGAACTCCCAGAACTCGCTGCCGTTCTTCTGCCCAAAGGCTTTTGCGAGATAGTCCACGAAATTCCATTCCAGCGGATCGATTTTCTTGAAGAGGTCGAAGTAGAATATTCCATCGATGTTCAGGGGAAATCCGAACTTCCACATATCGTCGTAGCCATTGGTTTCGGTATCGATGGAGGTCATTATCCTGGGGCCGCATGTAACTTGCGCTTTTACTCCCACTCGCGGTTGTTCCAAGGGCGAGCCAAAATACAGGTCTGCTGTCAGCCCGAGTTTGGCACTGACGGAACCTCCCGCTTTTCCGTAGAATTCGGCGTAGTCCTCGGCGGGCGGCATCTCCTCGAAGGTCAGCTCTTTGTTATGGTTCTTGAAGGTGATGCCGTTTGACTTGCCTTTGACGCCATAGGCGGCACCGATGTCCGTGTAGAAGGTCTTGATCATCTTCACGCCAATCCTGCCATTGACTTCAGCGGAGAGCACCAGCGTAGGGTAGATGTCCAGGAAGATAGGTAATCCAACGGTGGCTCCGAGGGGAACGTGGAAAATCTTTTTGAAAAGCTCCTTCAGCTGCAGGAACTCGAAGAGGTCAAAATTGAGGGCGACGTTGCCATCGATGGTGATGTAATGGGTGAAGGTGGCTCCATTGGTAAGTTTCACGTCCAGGACATTGGTGTCTGTGTTGGTGTAAACGTGAACTTTGTTGATGGGCTTCCATCGAAAATCCAGGGTGATTCCCGCCGACCCCGTCACACTGAGCCCTTCGATGGCTTTGCTGGATATTCCGGATGAAACGGTGAAGGTGAGTGTCGTGCCTCGCTCTTCGCCGCCGAGATCCTTGTCATCAGAGGCTGTGGCACGTGTGACCTTGACGCCGTTGCCGAGGTCCATAGAATCCTCGATGAGGGAGTCTGACAGCGCGGCGAATTCTCCCTCGAGTTCGAGGTGTGAGAATACCTCGTCGATGTATGCTCGCTTGATGCGTACTTCGTAGAGGGTGTTCTGGTGGGTTACGCTCACGACGTGGTGTGCGAGGCCGTAGGGGAGCTGGTTGCAGATGGGTCCTGCGAGGATCTGTCCGGCCACGGGCAGGAGGGCGTCGGGGGTGAAGTCCTCGAGGTAGAGGGTGCCGAGGGAGTAGTCGATGCCAGCGACGTAGGAGAGGAACTGCTCGTCGAGGACGCGTGTCTGGTCGGAGTACTGGTAGGAGGCTGTGTACTCGTCGGTCTGCTCGTGGATGTAGTTGGTGGTATCCGGCGCGGCCTCCTGCTTCTCGCTCTCGGGCCGCAGGTCGTTGTCGAGGAGGGTGCAGGAGGGCAGCAGCAGGCAGAGTGCCAACAGCAGCGGATATATGCGGGAAATGCGTGGACTCATAGGTGGAGAGGATTATTGGAAGTCAACGTGTATGAGGTCGGATAGGGTGCCATGGGCTTCGCCGTCGAAGGTGATGGTGTCCGGTGACTCGTAGAGGTGGAGGGTCTGGCGATCGTAGAGGCGTAGCACGAATCGCTCGGGCTGCTGTTCCTCGTCGTTGGGATAGAGGGGGTCCTGGGGATGCAGTACGGGGTCGAAGGGCGGGTGGGGATTGTTGCGGCTGTGGATGCGCATTGCGGTGTAGGGTATGCCGTAGGCTTCCTTGGCCTCGCCCACTCCGCGCACCTCATCGTCGCAGAAGGCCGCCAGGAGGTGGTGGGACTGCAGGGGTTGGCCTTCGACGGTGACGTCGAGGTAGAGCATCATCTCGAAGGGGTAGTTGCCCTGGATGACGCTCCAGGGTCGCTGCACGGTGACGTGGCAGGTGTCGTAGATGCGTTTCTCCATGGAGATGGCGGTGAGCACGGTCTCGCCCTCGCCCACGGCCACGATCTCGTTGTCCTCGATGGTGGCGACGTTGGGGTCGTCGGACATCCAGTAGAGGGTGGTGTTGCGGATGGTGTCGGGGTCGAAGATAGGTGTCAGCGTGGTGCGGTCGCCAATCATGAGCAGGAGCTCGTGGCGGTCCAGGGTCATGGTGGCTGGCGGCACCGTGGGCTCGAACGAGAACAGTTCTCCGCAGGACGTGAGTAGTCCTGCCAGCAGGAGGGCCAGCAGCGGCAACGTTCTATGTAGCTTCGAGTATTTCATTTAATGGAGTTTATGGGGCGGATGGGGTTTATGGGCTTAATGGGCTTAATGGGTTTTATGGGGGATTATGGGTTGGAGGGTGCGGGATCTTCTTTGGGCCGGCGGATGGTGATGACCTCCGAAGGCTGGCTTTCGCGTCCGTCGCGCGTCATGAGTTTGACGTAGAACTGGGCTTCCTCGCCGGGCTCGAGCAGGACGTCGGAGTAGGAGGTGTCGTCCTTGGTGGTGGTGGTGACGGCTCGGAAGAGGTCGTCGCCGGGTGCCATGCGATAGACGCTGAAGTAGTAGTCCGTCTCCTTGACGTCGCTGACTTCCCATGCCAGTCGCGTCTCGCCCTTCTGGCGGTCGAAGTCACCGATGAGGTGGATGGAGCAGCGCACGTTGAGGGGCGGGCGGCGCTTGACGGTGTAGGCGAGGCTCATGCCGCTGCTGATGTCGGAGGAGTTGAAGGACTCCACGGCGTAGAGGTAGCGGTGCTCGCGGTTGTAGGTAGGCTGGTCGGTGTAGTTGACGAGGTTGCCGAGGGCCTTGACGGAGTCGGCGTCGAGGCGGGCAATCATCGTCCACCGTTTCTCGTTGTCGAGGCGGCGCCAGAGCAGGTGGTAGTCCATGAGTTCATCGGCTCCGACGACCCAGCGCATGTGTACTCCTTCGGGATCCACGAAGGCGCTGTCGAGGTGTGCCACGGTGGGCGGCACGAGGGTGGGGCGCTTGACCTGTAGGATGTCGCTGTAGGCACCCTCGTTGGTGGAGTAGTCCACCGCGCGTACCTTATAATAGATGTACTTCTGGTTGACGTCGAGTGCGAGGGTGTCGGTGAAGAGGGTGTCGCGCAGTCCGGCGGGGCTGAGGATGTGCCAGGCGTGGGTGGTGTCGTTGGCGAAGGCTACCTGGTAGTAGTCGATGTCGTCGGAGGGTGCGCTCCAGTGGAGGACGACGCGCCCGTCGGGGTTCACGTCGGCACGCAGGTTGCGGGGCGGTGCTGGTGGCACCATGTCCTCGATACGTATCTGCACGGGCATGGAATGGCGCATGTTGCCGCTCAGGTCCACGGCGGTGACCACGAGCAGTCCGGTTCGCAGTCCTGTGACTTCCACGGTGCAGACGGTGTCGGTGGGTGCTGCGAGGGAGTCCTCGGGCAGCAGGGGCAGCCACTGGTCGCCGGTGAGCTGCTGGTGGTGGTAGAGGGGTAGGAAGCCCTTGAGGTCGGCATCGAGGGTGTCGGTCTGCCAGGTGATGTGTGCGAAGATGCGCTCGCTCTCGGTGCGGTCGATCTCGATGTGCGCCACGGTGGGCATGGAGGGCGGAATGCGGTCGCCGATTTCCACGCGCACGGAGGGGGAGGGCTCGGTGAGGTCGCCGAAGGCATCGTGGGCGCGAACGCGGTACTCATAGGTGCCGGGCTGGTGGACGAAGTCGGCATAGAGGGCGATGTCGCGGGTCTGGTCGTCCTTGAGGAAGGGGACGAAGGGGAGCTTGTTTGCGCGATGCCACTCGGTTCCGGCGGGAAAACCGCCGGACACACTGCCGGAGGATGATGATGAGGAGGAGGCGATGGCGGAAGAGGAGGCGCCGGGGAGGGGGGAGATGAGGCGGCGCTCGATCTCGAAGCTGGAGTAGTTGCGCTTGTCCCACTCGAGGTCCACCTCGAAGGTGCCTACGATGCTGTCGCGGATGGTGACGTCGAAGGGTTCGGGGGTGTAGCGGGTGTTCTCGATGTCCTGGATGAAACCGGGCTGGAAGATGAGCATGGAGTCCTCGTCCCAGACGGTGGGCTGGAGGATGTACTGGTAGTGCTCGCCGCGCTTGACGTTGTGGTCCACGAATCGCATGGCGAGGTCCTCGGCGAGGTCACGGCGCCACTCGGTGATGAGCACTGCCATGCCGAATACCATGTTCTGCTCCTCGCTCAGCTCCACGAGAGCTCCCATGGTGCCGGGGCGGTTGCGTGTCTGGTCGGGCTTGGTGCGCCCGTCGCCCCAGGTGAGTTCTGCCACCATTCCTGCCAGGGAGTCGGCGGGATTGGTGTACTTGGCCAGCATCTGTTCCTTGGAGAGTGGCTTGAAGGCGTATGCGAGGGTGTCGAGTCCGTCGGGCGAGATGCGCAGGAGGTTGACACCTTTCTCGTTGAGGTAGCGCCATGAGACGAAGTCCTCTGCCGCCCAGCGCAGGACGATGCTGTCGCCGTAGGCTCGCGCCATGAGGTTCATCTTCGAGCGGACGAGGGGACGGTAGTTGGAGTTCTCGAGGCTGTCGACGTCTTCGAGCACGGAGTCTGCTGGCACCTCGGCGAGGGGCGCTTGGGCGGCGACTGCTAAGGGGAGGAATAGCAGGGCTGCCAGGACGGATAATATATGTCGTTTAGCGATACTCATTGCATGTCTGTTTTGTTATTCAGCAGTATTGTTCAGCTCGTAATCCTTCTTCCAGGACTTCAGCGGCCAGTCGTTGTCGGATCTGTTGAAGGTTCTCTCCAGCACGTTCTTCTTGTAGCTTTCGCTCAGGTCAATGCAGTCGTAGTTCATCGTTTCGAGGTTGAACGCATTCACGCGATAGGCACTGAACGTTATCGAAGCGATGCGTTCCATGGCCTCCTGCGGTGAGTACCTGTCGAAGGAGGAACTTTCGATCATTTCACTATTCGGATAATAGTTGCTCTTCTCGCGGGTGAACATATACCACATCTTCGTTGACCATTCCTGGTTGGTACGTGAGTTGCCTTTCAGCGACGGCATGGACTTGTTCAGTCCCTTTTCGTTGTTCGGGTCGAAGATAGAACCGAAGACCAGCGGATACTGATATACAGGAATCTCGATGCTGATCGGTGAGGTATCTTTGTAGTACATGTTCTTGTAGGAGAAGCGATGTGTTGCGTACACTCCGCGGTAGCTGTTGTTGTATTCCTGAAGAGATTTCTTCAGGGTACTGTTGCCGTGATTCTTGTACAGGTATTTGTACCATGAACCGGGGGCGTAACTATACGTCGTTCCGGGTTCATAGGCAGATGGTGCACCACCCAGATCCCTTCTGCGAGGGATTTCTTCTCCTGCTCCTTCCACCAGATAGTAGACACCTATGAGGTTGAAGATGGCATTGAAATACCTACGTTTCTCAAATTTGGACGGAACGATCTGCGATGTGAGGTTGCTCTGTCCGCCGAGGATCTTGTTGTTGCACCACTCATCCTCCTCGTTCTCGAAGAATGGCAGCGGATATTGATGACCTTCTGCTCCGAATGCCGAGCAATCGGGATCGTAGGAGAGCTTGCGGATGGGAGCTATGCCCTTGGAGATATTGTAGGGTTCCAATAGCTTGAAATTCCCGCTCCATACACCGCCACGGTCGCGATAGACGAGGGATTCGCTGACGGGAACGGCATCGCCATAGGCATCCTCACCTGTTTCGAAGGCGTAGTTCTTGATGGGATGACCACCGATGAAGAAGTAGTTGCCCAGATACGACATATAGATGTACGGGTTCAGCACGCGTACGGCTCTTCCGTCTCGTTTCTTCGTCTCCCGTGCGATCGATATGTCAGTTCCTTCGAGGTCGTTGTCGCTGTCCAAGAAGGTCACGTTGGATGGCCTGATGCCTATGAATGGCTTTGAGTATTCCGGGAAGTCCCGATCGGTGAGATACTTCGATATAGTGTTCTTATATCCTTTGAGCCAGTCGCCATCTACGGTTTTGACGGCAACATCCATGAGTTCGGCAATGGTGTCGATGACTTCTCGTGTGCGTGTGACGTCTTGATAGGTGGGCACGGTCTGCTGTGAGGACTGACTGGCCGAGGGCGTTTTGCTTCTGCCGAGTAGCGAACCGCTTTCCAGAGGCTGACGTAAGCCAAGTCCCTGTTGATTGTCCACCGTCTGGTAGCCCGTCTGCACCCGTTCGGTGTATTCCTCCGTGTGGGAGTTCTCGTAGGTGATGCTGATTCGGAACTGCTTGTCGCCCTTCGCGATAGCGTCCTCCGCCTGCTTCTCCCATCCGCTGGCGGTGGAAGGCACCATGTTGATGCAGTTGCCGTTCACAAGGTAGTCGTTCTCTGCCTCGCAGACGAGTGTGGACACCGTTTCATTATCCGTATCCTCTGTGGAGAAGAGTCGCCAGACGAGCCGTCCGTTCTGATAGAGGTTGCCACGGATATCGCTGTTCAGGGCGATGGTCGGATGGACGACGTCCTCGGGATAGGCGTCGACGTAGTCATACTTGTAGACGGTCTTTCCGGTCGTCTTCATGGCTCCCACCTTCTGGGATACCGTCATGTTCTGGCCGAAGCCGGAAGCGATGTTGATGTCGGAGCCGCTTGAGGATGAGGAGGAGCGCGAGGTCACGGTCGTTCCACGAGCTGCGCTGCCGGTGGTCGGGGAAAGGGAGGAGGTGCGGACCTTGACCTGCGAAGCGGTGCGGTTGCTTTTCAGGTTGTTCCGCACGGAAGGATAGGCGATGGCGACATAGTCCTGCAGCGGAGCGGCATCGTCCACCTCCTCTCCCTGACCTGTGCGGAAGAAGTAGCTCTGGGTCTGTATCCACGGATCCTCGGTCCATCGGGAGCCCTGCCAATCGGGTTCGGGATGGAAGGTTCTGGGATTCTGCTCCACACCCTTCACGATCTCCTTGGCCGTTCCCTTGACGACGATGGCGTAGTATTTGTTCTTCTTCAGGCTGCTACCTGCGATGGACAGCCCGTGGGACGTCTGGGAGAAGTCCTTCACGGAAATAGTCTTCCTGGTCCACCGTGCCCCTCTCTGCGGTACCAATCCTGAGATGACTCTCTTGTACTCGGACGAATCCGGACGGTAATCGAATTCATAGAGTTGTACACTGCCCTGGCGGCGGAAAACGAAGGTGCGCTTGGCCTGCATCTCCAGCTGTTCGCGGTCGAAGGCATTATCCCTGTTGTAGCTCTCAAGGAGTTCGTTGAGGGAGTTCTCGTCGAGCACGCGGAAGTTGGCGTCCAGGGGAGCCTGGCTCTCGAAGCGCGGCTGAGCAATGAAGTCGGGATCCACGATGTCGGCTTTGTCTGCCCAACCCTCTTCCATCTCCGGCACACCGAGGGTGCAGTCGCCGAAGAGTTCGAAGTTGTCCAGCGGGTTGCCGTAGAAGATGCTGCATCGGGTGCCGCACTCGAAGCTGAAGCGGCGGTTGATGTTCACCAGTCCGCCCAGCAGCTTCAGCTTGATGCGTGCGTCGCCGATGAAGTAGTTGGGGTGGGGCAGTCCGCAGCGGAGCACGCCACCGATGCCGGCGTTGATGATGTCGAAATCATGGTTCCAGAATCCGAGGTTGATATGAATGCCGAACTTGGCGGCGAGGTAGGCGTAGAGCTGTCCTTCGCCGTACCATCCGTTGTATCCCATGCGTCCGTCGGAGGTCTGGGGGCAGACGGGGTATGCGAGCTTGCGGATGCTGACGTCGAAGCCTGCATCGACACCCAGTCCGCCGTAGAAGATGCCCAGATCGACATCGACGTAGCCATAGACCTCGGCGCCCATCATGAATCCGCCACCCGTCTCGGCGTCGGCAGCGAACATCTTCTTCGCTGCCTCGCGGGCCTTCTGGGCCTTGTAGATATCAGCACCTTGCATGCCGCCCTTGCTCTCGCCGTTGAGGAAGTTGGCGATGTTGGTGGGGATGGGGGGCAGTTCGCCGTCGTTGGGCAGCTCGTTGCCGATGCAGAGGTACATGTTGGCCCCTACCTTGACGCTGACGATGCCCGAGTCGAAGTCGATGAGGGTGAGCTTGCAGCGCTTCTCGAAGTCCGGTTCACCGAGGTAGACGTGCCATCTGCACTTATCCAGTTTCTTGCCGTTCTCCATGAAGGTGATCTTCAGGTCGAGGCTGATGCTGGCGCTGACGCCGGTGTTCTTGGTCTCGAAGTTCTCGGTCTTGTTCTCCTCCTTCTGCGGTTTGCTGGAGCCCTCGCCGGCTTTTACGCCCACGGCATCCGCCAGTCCGGCCTTGGCACCCTTGACGGCTTCCTCGTACTTGGAATTGAGTTTGGAGAGGTCTGAGGTGAGGTCGCCTGCGAGTTTGCTGACCTCCGCGGTGAGCGCCTTGTCCGCCTTCACGTCGGCGGTGACGTTCAGCTGGAAGTACTTATCCTGATCGGTGTGGACCCAGGCGATGGTGGCTTTGGCCTGTACCATTCCAGCAGCGGCATCGAGGTTACCGGTGAAAAGCATGGAGGTGAGGCGGTCGTTCTTGCGGTCGTAGACGGCGGTCATGTCGAAGGTAGCCTCCTTGACGAGCTCACCGTCGGTGGATTTCATGCCCAGTGCAGCCACGACACCGATGATGCCCTCCTGCGGGGTGGCCTTCTGCTCCTTGCCTTCGGAATCGACGTTGCGTGTGCAGTTGAAGTAGAACCCTGCCTCGATCTTTGTAATCTGTATGGGGTCGAAGCGCAGCGCCTCGCCGCCGGCGTCGGCGTGGAACCATCCGTAGGTGAAGTCGCCGTCGCTACCCTTGTGGGTGTAGTAGCCGCCGTCGCACTCGATGTGGAAGAGGTCGCCGGGCATCTTGAAGTTCAGCATGCCGCTGTAGCCCTTCTCGTCGCCGTCGGAAGCAGTGAGTGTGCCGCTGATCTCGATGCCGGCGGCGTTGATGTCGAGGGTGGCCTCGCGGAACTCCGTTTTCTTATAGCTGAAGTTGAAGTTCTTGATGTCCGCCGTGGCCATGATGGCGATGGTCGTAGTGGCATCCACGAGCGGTGAATCCTGCCCCTTCATGAGGAAGCCGATACGTCCTTTCAGCTCCAGGGCGATGTCGTTGCCGCTGTGGTCGAAGTGGTAATCCTCGAGCGCGAACTTGAAAGGACCTATCTGCTTGTCGAAGCTCGCCAGCGACCAGTTGCCGCAGTCGAAGTAGAAGTCCTCGCTGAGCTTGAAGGTGTCGTTCTTGAAGAGCACCTTGATGGCCTTGGTCGTATCCGCGGCGATGGCTGCCTGGTTCTCGTCGCGCGTCTTCTGTCCGTGGGTCCATTTCTCGTCGCGCGGGCAGTTGGCCAGTCGCATCTGTGTGAAGTGGATTCCCGGAATCTTCAGCTCGAACGGCAGGTTGGGAACGTAGTGCTTGATCTCGCTGTTGTAATGTGCCAACTGCTGGTTCTTCTCTTCGGCGGCGCTGATGGTCAGGTCGCCTCCCAGGCACAGCTCCACGCGCGTCTTGTAGTCCTGATCCTTGCCCTGGTCGATGGCCTCGAGGAGGAAGTAGGTCTGCTTGTTGTCGAGTGTGAGGTCGGCGAGGAAGAAGTCGAACTTCAGCTTGCCGTCGAGGGCATTCTTGTCGCCCTCCTCGTTGGCCTGTATCTTCAGCAGGAAGTCGAGTGCCCCGGGATTGTCGAGGTTCTCCTGCGGAATCATGTTGCACTCGAAGGCGATGAAGTCCTCGGCAGCGGTCAGCGGCACGTGGACATCGCCTTCCATGCGTCCGCCCTTGATGGCGTTCTGCTGCAGTTCGAGTGCAATCTTCTTCAGGCGCATGGCCCATCCCCCTGCGGAGCAGTCCACGAGGTTGTCGAGTCCGAAGCTGCCGGTGACGCCGCTCTTGTCGAAGATCATGTCGGAAGCCGCAATCTCGAAGCGCTTGTCGCCATTCTTGAGGAAGCCCTCGGGCATCTGCATGGTTACCTTTCGGATGAAGAGGCCCTGCCATGCGTTGGGGCCGTACTTGCTGGGCGGCAGCTCGTAGGCATTCTCGTTCTTGGCGGCATCGAAGTAGTCGGCGGGGAAGGAGAGACCCTCGAGGTTACGTCGCTGGGAGTGGTCGTACCAGATGTCCTGAGCCGTGAATGTCCATCCCGGAAGGTCTTCCGCCTCGAAGGGATCCAGGCTGACCTTGCCCCACCAGTCTTCCCAGTCCCGCACCTGTGCTTCGATGGTGGCCTTGGGTTTTTCGCCCTCGATCTTCTTTCCCTTGTCGTTGCACTTGACGAGGTCGGGCAGCAGCATCTCTGCTTTCAGGGAGAGGAGGGAGATGGTGTCGTTCTCCCAGGTCATCATACATCCGTCCGAGGGGTTCTCGGTGTCGGTAGGTGCCTTGAATGTGAACTCGAATCCGCTGCTGCTCTCCTTCAGGGTGATGTCCTCCAGGAGGCAGATGTTGCCTCCGGCGGGGAGCACGCGGTCCGGATCCATACAGATTCTGGGTGCCCCGAACATGAGGATGTTGTTCTCCGTGACGTCGTTGTCCGGGAGGGAGAACATACCCAGCAGGTTCATCCACGCCCAGGTGGGGTGGAACTCCATGGAGATGAGTTGTATGTCGATGGGCGACTTGTTGATGCTCTCGGGCAGCTGCAGGGGCATGAAGACTTCCACGTCGGGCATCTTGCCGCCCTCCATGGTCTTCAGGAAGTTGTCGTAGACGGCGTAGCCCTTGCGGACGTAGTCGTAGTATTTGGAAGCCTTGACCTTCTGCGCCAGGTTGTTGAGCTCGTTGCCGCCCTGGTCGGTGTAGGGCTTGACATAGGGTTTCAGCGCCTCGGGCGTGGCATAGCCGACGAGGTTGTTCAGTCCCCACTCGGTGTAGATATCATCGGGCACCCATTCGTCCACGGGGTTGTCGCCGTCCATGGTGGTGGCGCGTTCCTTGAGGTGTTCCCAGTTCGACTGTGTCTCGGTCTTCACCACACCCTCGTACATGATGTACTTGTCGTTGATGAAGATGTCGTCGAAGCGTACGCCGACCTTCACGGTCTGTCCCAGGGGTTTCCAGATGATCCATCCCTTGCCGCTCCAGGCTTTAGTCTTCTCGTCCACCACCAGTTCGTCGCGCAGCAGCATCTCGTAGTTGCCGACGTACACGGTCTTGCCACGCATATCCTTGGCTGTGGCTTCGATGGGCACGCGGTTCTCCTCGATGATGCCTCCGGAACAGCCGTTGCCGTAGAGCTCGCTGAGTTCATCGGTGTAGTGGAACGCCATCTCGTTCTGGTCGCCGTAGAAGCGCACGCTCTTCTCGTTGATGCACTCCGGCACGACGCGCAGCAGCAATGCCTGTCCCACGTAGACTTGATTCTTCAGGGTGTCCCAGGGGATGTAGTCCTCCAGCAGGTCCACGCCGTTCTTCTGTTTGTTCAGCGCCTTCAGGGCCTCGTCGGCTCCGATGTCGCCCTTGGCTACACCTTTATATATAAGGCCCTGCTCCAGCGCCAGTTCCTTGGTGGCGTACTTGGAGAGGTCATAGAGTTCTGCCACGTAGCGGAACTTCAGGGAGTCCTGGCGCAGTCCCTTGCCGCCCACGAATCCCGGGCGCTCCCAGGCGGAGCGGACGCTGCTTTCCCAGAAGAGCGCCTGCTTGGTGTTGCCGTCGAAGTCCGGCTTGGTCAGCTGCGGGTTGCGGAAGACGTAGAGGGAGTCGTTCTCGCCTACGACGTCGTCCACGCCGTTCATGCGCAGTTTGTAGCTGTCCTCGTCTTCCTCTTCCTCATCGTCCTCGGGGACGTATTCGTCGTCGTCCTTCTTCTCGTCGGTCTTCTCCTCGTCGGTCTCCTCCTCTTCTTCCACCTCCGGGAAGACGGGCTCTTCGGGCTTCATCTGCGGTGTGAAGATGAGCACCTGGCTCTTGCCCTGGTTCTCCACCATGAGGTAGGACATGGCGTCGGCATTGCTGCGCGCTGTGACCTGTGCCACATAGACGTGTTTGTCCAGGAGGCGCTTGATGGCGTTCTGGCCCAGTATGCACTGCGGCGTGGAGAGTCCCTTCACCTCATAGATGACGGGGTTGTGGTTCATGGCCTCGTCGGGTGCCTGCTGCGAGAGCTTTTCCTTGATGGTCAGGGTATAGGTGTAGTTGACTGCAGCACGTGTGCAGTTGACCACGGGCTCTGTCCACGTGAAGACAGGATTCATCAAGGGTAATTGAATGGCTTTCAGGTTCTGCAGCTCGGTGACTCCCAGCATATCTGTGGGTGCTGAGAACTGTGGTGCCTGGGCTCGATAGCACACCTGGAAGGAGTTGAAACCCGTTTCGTCGGGGTTGCTCAGACCTATGGGGGTGTCGATCAACCCGTGCTGGTTGATCAAGCTCTGGTCCCACTTGTAGGCAGAGATGCTGACGCGGTACTCGCCTTCGGGCAATAGTCCGTAGTCGGAGGTTCCCACGGTGGAAAAGAGGTCGGCAGAGAAACGCATGGCCGAGAGCGGCACGTGGTTGAAGAAGCGCTTCATGTCCTCGCTGGTGAGGGCCAGCGTCTGCTTGCCGCCGACGACGAAGGGAGTGCCGGGGTACTCGGGGGGCGAACTGACGGACAGCGAGGCGGGCATGCCTGCCACGTCTGTCACTTGTTCCAGCTGGATGCAAAGATAGAAGACTTGGTTCTGGTCGGTCTTGTTGGTGACGGAGATGTTGAAGTACCTGCCGGGATTCTGCAAGTAGTCGCCCACCTGCGGCGGCAGCACGTTCTGGGTCGGCGTCACCGAGATGGAGAAGCAGTCGTTCTGCGCCACAGCAGCCAGCGGCGCGATAAACCACAGCAGGCTGCAAAGCCACAGGCCCACTGGTGCCAATGCGGACAGACGTAAGTACCTATTGTTTCTTCTTTGTTTCATCTTTGATCTTGCGCTTTATTTGGAGAAGGCTGAACGTGTAGGTGTAGCTCAGTCCTATCTGGGTCTCTGTGATGTTGTACATCTCGTCGTTGCCGGTGAAGTTCACGTCGTTGGAGCGTGCCACACTGGCGTTGAGGCTGAAGGTGTGGTACTGCTTCAGGGTGTAGCCGGCAGATAAGTCACCGCCGAGCGACATGTTCTCGCGCACGTGGCGCATCTTATTATAGATGATGTTCAGGTTGGCTTGCACGTGGAGGTTGCCTTCCTCGAAGAAGGAGCGTCCGGCACTGAACGTCAGGATGTCGCTGGTGTAGCGGGTGTTGTAGCCTCGTGACTGCTGATGGTGGAAGCTGGCGCCGAAGTCTGTGCGCCAGGGCTCCACGGTGAGGGAGTAGGTGGCGCCGGCGGAGTTGGTGCTGACGTCGGACATGCCCGTGGCGAAGCGGTTGAGGTCCTTGTTCATGTTCCAGCCGCCGGAGAGGGAGATGGTGTGGCGCAGGTCGTCTTCGCCGAAGCTGTAGCCGGCGGAGGCACCGATGCTGTGCATGATGCGGTTGACGCGTGTGGTGTCGTTCACGCGGGCCATGCCGTCGTACTGCCGCTGCAGGTAGCCGTTGTAGCGCAGGTTCAGCGACACCTTGCCTATGCGTGTGCTGGCATTGGCGTTATAGACAAAGCCCTTGGTGGTAAAGAGCTGCTTGCCCGAGAGGTTGTCCGACTGGAGCGAGAAGCTGCCAGAGAGGCTTACCTTGCGGAAGAGGTGCGTGCCGGCCGTGACGCCCAGCGACTGGTAGTTGTTCGACATGTAGTAGGCGCCCAGCGAGGTGTAGTCGGGCTGCACGATGCGGTAGCTGAGGGAGGCATTGATGCCGCGCAGCGAGAAGTTTACGTTCGCGTCGCCCGCGAAGCGCACGTTGGAGGTGTACTTCGCGTCGAAAATCTTGTCCCAGCGCTGCAGCTTGTCGCTGGGCACGCTCTCTGCGCGGGTGTCGGAGGTAAAAAGGGATGTGGCAGCGTTGGCCGTGAGGCTGAGCCACTTGGTGATGCGTGCGTGGCCACGGAGACCCAGCACGAGGTTGCTCTGCGGGTTCACGCGCTGGCGCCAGCTCTCGTCGATACTCGAGAGGGCATCGTAGGCGCGCAGGAAATAAAGGTCGAGGTAATAGTCGTTGGAACCGTAGCCAACCTTCAGGCCCCATGCCAGACGCTTGTACTGAGGAGCCCGGGCATGAGGATCTTCGGGATTATCGTTGATGGCGTTGCGCAGGCGTCCGTAGAAGATGCCGCCGCGCAAGCGCTTGCCCTGGTATTCCACGCCGACTCCATTGAACGACATATTCATCACGTAGGGGCTGAAGGCCATGCTGCTCTGTCCGAAGTAGCCGTGCCACTCCTTGTAGGTGGGCGAGAGGTTCAGCGAGAAGTGAGGATAGTTGAAACTGAAGTCGCTGTTGGAATAGAAGAGCGAGAAGGGCATGGAAATACCATATACGGACACGTTCAGGTTCGCCCAGATGGTGCTCTGGAAGGGTGAACTGTACTGGTAGCCCGTGGAATGGTAGAAGGTGTTGGTCGTTCCTATAGCGCCTGAGATCACCAGCGGATCGCTCTTGGCAATCTGCGCAATGTCCTGTGCCATGGCTCCCGAGAAAGGAACTACGGACAGGGCAATGGATAGGATGAGGCGGCGGAACTGCTTCATGGGTAGGATCGTAGATTGATTCATCAGATCACGGATTACGCGGATAAACACGGCTGCATATCTTTCTTTCCTGCTGGATAGCATTCTCATTCACGCGGTCGAGGAAGGACATTCCCGTGTGGTCCGCGTAATCCGTGTCCTTACATTATTATTTACGCACCACCTTGCGGACGGATCCGTCGGAGAGGCGCTGGATGCTGATGCCGCGCTGGCTGCCGCTGATGCGACGACCGCTGAGGTCGAAGGACTCGGTGGCTGCGGCGTCGGTGCTGAGGCCCTGGACGCCGGTCACGATGGTCTTGCCCTTCTGCATCTTCAGGGGCTGGCGCACGGTGCCGAGCATGCTCTGGAACGGCACGCTCTCGTTGATTTCGCAGAGGTCGCGCGTGTCGTTGTCATAGAGCTTGAAGGTGATGGTCTCGCCGGCCTGACCGTGGACGGTGATGAAGAGCTTGCCCTGGACGGCAGCACCCTGGCCGCGGCACTCGTCGCCCACGAAGGCGAAGACACGGCAGTTGTCCACGAAGGGAACGTTCTCCAGCTGGGCAACAATCGTCATGTTGTCGCGGAAGCGGGAAGGATCGTAGGTGAAGAGCGCGTAGTCCGGCAGACGACGGGCAGGAGCCGTGTAGGTATAGCGGTCGTGGTCGTCGGGCAACGTCAGTTCGTTGACAAACGGCAACGTACGGCCTTCACTGCCGGCGTTGTAGAACATATAGCCCTGACCGCACTTGAACTCCTCGAGCGTTCCAATCCAATCGCCATCTTCGAATTCGACAAAGCCGTCTGCGAAGGATACGATGCGGTCGCCATTCTCAAAGGCCATCTCGGTGAAAACCAGATTCAGCCAACGGTCGAAGAAGAAGGGGTTGGGAATCCAGTTCCAGCCTGCGCGCAGGGTGATGTCCGGAACCTGACCCAGCTGACCTGAGGTGAAGATGTATTCGTTAGCTTCGGGATTCTCGTTCATCTTCAGCTTGAAGCATGTGTTCTGGCTGATGAGGTGATTATCGCCGAAGTAGCCATACTGCGGGTCGTTGTAGAGCTGTTCGCTCTGCGTACGGATTTCGATGAGGTCGTCGCCATAGATGTTGTAGAGACCTGCATCGACGGGACTGCCAAATGGGATGGTCTGCCACTGCCAACCGCCGGTGAAGCTGTGGCGATAGCCAATCTGAATCGGGTCGCTGGTAATAGCCAGACCGTCGGCTGTGCCGTCGTCGTAACGAACTTGGACGAGGACGGAGCCGGGGATGCGGGGATGTACGTCGCAGACGACATTACCCTGATTGTCTAAGGCGAGGTCGCAGTCATCCTTGATGCCCAGAGGATCCCAGGTCTCATTGCCGCTGTAGATGGCAGTGACCACGAACTTGCTGAGGTCGGTGTCGAACGAGGCTCCGGAGGGAACGGGCTTGATGGTGAAGGTGGCATCATCGCCTGCCACGAAGTTCGTCGGGAATTCCAAGGCGAGGCCAGAAAGCCCCTCGGAGATGATGAAGTCGAAGCTGGCACTCTTCATCGTGACGTGGTCATCACCCGTTGGATCAAAGGTGGCTGCGAGGTAGTCCTTTACTTTAATGGTGGCTGTGATGGTTGCGGTTCCAGCCTTGTAAGCGATGAAACCAGCGTTCTCCTCGGTTGCGGTGGTGGGGTCGTCCGGCATGAGATAATTGACCACGGTAGGATCGCTGGACACGATGGAGAAATAGAGGTCGTGCATATAGGCCGCGGTGGTGGGAAGCATCACGAAGGCCTCGTCCATGTTAAATAATGTGGTGATATTCTTGGGGAACTCCGTCACGGATATATTATAAGAAGGAGTCGGAGCCACAATATCCGTATAAGCCGAATATACGCGGACATAGACGTTGACACTCTTGGTCGGGTCAGATAAGGAAGTGACCTTCAGGACTTCTGTAATGGCGTTGCCTGCAAGAGCTGTAATCTTCCCGTCAGTACCTATGGAGACAGCACGGGTTTCAGACTCGGGAATGGCATATTCTATCTTCACCGCTTTGTTCGTGGCGTTGGCCGGCTCAATGTTGAATGCTAATCCGTCAACGAAGTACGGCGTGAGGTCGTCACCGGGAAGACATTCAATATAGGTGATGTCGGATGATTCGGGATGGAAGATGAATTGCGAAGTAATACCCGTTACAGGCTGGGCAACATGAACTGTCACGTTGATGGGGGCTATGGCCTCACGAGCCGTTCCCGTATGATCTACGATGGTACCTGTCAGAACAGCATCGCCCACGGCATACGCTTCAGCGAGCAAGACCTTGGCATTGATGCCGACAATCTCCTCGTTCGCAGAACTCCACACGATCCTATCGGTAGAATTGGAGGGGGTGAGGGCGAATGCAGCGCCCAGCTGGTTGTTCAGTCGTTCGTTGTCGCCGACGTTGACCGTTATTTCAGTCAGATATTGCTCAATAGCGGTGGCTGGTTGAAAGATACGAATCGTGTTATAGGTTGATATGTTACCAGCTGTTGCTGTCAGGGTAAAGCCTTCGGCGTTAGGAGCCACTGCTTCCATCACACTGCCGTTCAAAGTGACGCAGTTGATTCCATCGGGCAGTTGGAAGGAGATGTTGGATGGAAGGGAGGCAGTGGAAGGATAGGGATTAAGGTAGTTCTTCAGGTCAACCTCCTCTCCTACGTTCAGGTCTATGTTATTCAGGGATAAGCTGGTGAGGGGATAAAGATCAAGGTGGAGAGGGTTGGACGGGATACCGGGGTCGATCGTTTCTCCCGTGAATACTGGAATTTCTTGCTCTACAGACAGCTCGTACTCGATTTGGGTGGTCTTGTCAAATGCCTTGAAGGAAATAACGCTGCCGTTGTCTTGAGGAAGCGTGCCTTCGATACGGAAGCGAATCAGATAAGCTTCTACAGGGGAATTGGTATTCTGGACCAGCTCACCTATGCCACGGAGCTGCGGATCTCCCACTTCTCCTTGGACGAAGGCTGCAAATTCATAAGCATTCAAGTCTGAAAATGCGTTGATGGTCTGATTGGCATCTGGAGTGACCACAATCAAATCTGAATAGACAAAAGTCTCGTGTTGATACTGGCCTCCGGTATAGGTCCAGTGATTCTCCGGAATGAGCACGGGTTCTGTGGGCAACGGGTCTGGCTCTGGTTGTGCCCAAGTAGCTGAAGCCATCGTCAGCAGGGATAGTGCGAAGAGTAATAAACGTTTCATAATCGTGGGGTATTTAAGGATGAATAATTATTGCATTTGCTGGATTTCGCATGGTTTGGGGAGTTTCCACGCTGCAAAGTACGTTATTTCTTCGCGTATAAGGGTTGTCAAAAAGCGCAAAAAAGTTGTCAAAAAGCGCAAAACCTGTTTAAAATGTACAAAAAGCCCACAAAAAAGAGCCGCGTGACAACTACAGCGTTTGTTGTCCCACGGCTCACAAGTTCGAATGTTTGTCTATGCCCCGGCGTACTCCAAGGGGCGTCAGTCTATGTCTTGGTGTACTCCGAGGGAGTGACACCATACCTATTCTTGAATGCTCGGGTGAAGTTCGATTTGTCCTCGAAGCCGCAGCGCAGTCCCACTTCTTGGATATTCAGTTCGGGGTGCTTGTCCAGCAGGTCCTTGGCTTTCTCCATGCGCAGTCGCATGAGGTAGGCCTGGGGCTTCTCCTGCACGAGTTCCGTGAACTTCCGTCGGAAGCTGGTCATGCTCATGCACATCTCCTGTGCCATGGCTGCTACGTCGATGCGTCCCTCGTCGATCTGCCGGTCCACAATCTCCTTCACCCTGTTCAGGAACTCGCGGTCGTGGGGAAGCATGGTGTCGTCGTCAGAATCGGTGGAGGCTGCCATCGAAGCATCCACCAGCTTATCGCCCGATTGTTGGCTGCTGAGTTCCTCGAGGCTGTCGGTCAGCTGATTGAACTGCAGCTCGAACTCGCGTGTGCGGCGACGCAGTCGCCAATACTGCCATCCGGCAATGCAGCCCAGCAGCAGCGCGACGAGGAGTCCGATATAATAATGTTTGCGTGCGCGCGCACGATGTTGCTCGGTTTCGGCCTGCAGCTCGGCGTTCTCCAAGAGGGCGCTCTGCTCGCCCATGGCGGCAGCCACCTGGCTGCTGTAGAGGCTGTCTTTCAGGAAATTGTAGCGGGCGAAGTGCTCCTGAGCCACGTCGGGGAGCGAGTCGTGGAGGGATTTGTAAAGACCCAATCGGGTGTGCAGCTCATTGTAAACATCGCCCATGGCCTGGAAGATCTGCAGCGCTGTCTGGTAGTAGCGGGCGGCGGTGGCAGGGTCCTCGGCGTGCATGGAGAGTTCGCCCATCTTGTTGCAGGCTATTCCCAAGGAGTGGTAGTCGCCGGAGCTCTGCAGCACGGGTATGGCAGCCTTCAGGCACTCGCGTGCCTCGTCCAGTCGATCCAGTCCCACGAGGGCTGCCGCCATCTGTGTCTGCCGCACTGCCACGCGGTCGGCGTTGCCCAGTCTGGCATCGATGTCCCGGGCCCGGGTGGCATACTCGAGTGCTTTCTCCTGTTCGTCCAGGGCATGGTAAACGTCAGCGGCCGTGCCGTTGAGGATGGCCAGACGCCTTTGGTTCCCAGCCTTCTCGCACGCTTCGATACCTTTCAGCACATAGGGCTCGGCCTCTTGCGGCAGGTTGGCACTGATATAGATGCCTGCCAAGGTGTTCAGGCTGGCACTGATGCGGTCGTTGTCGCCACTCTTCAGGTCCAGCTCGTAGCATCGTTTGGCGTAGTCGATAGCCTTCGGTTGGTCGCCTAAGCGGACATAGTTCAGTGAGAGGAGGCTGAGGCAGTCTGCGGCAGCATCGCCATGGTAGAGTGGCAATGCCTGGAGGCAACGCTCCACGGATTCCTGATAGCGCTGTCCGTCATAGAGCAGTTCTCCTGCCCAGTAGCATACCTGCTGGCGCACGGAGTCGGAGGGGGTGTCGACGCCAAAATGCACGGTTTCATCGATGAATCCGATGGCTTGCAGCTGTTGGAAGAAGTCGTTTGCCACAGAGAGACGGAGCACATCGTCCTCCGCGGCATCGAACTGTGCGAGGAGCGTCAACGGGTCCTTGGTTGCCTCGTCTGCCAGCACCAAGCGCGGCAGGAGGGAGGTGAGGAAGGACAGGAGGAAAAGAAAGTATAGTCTGTGCTGCTTCATTGGCTTAGCTTCATTGGTTTAAAAAAGGTACCCGCCCGTAACTTACTACAGGCGGGCACAAAGGTTCAATAGTTTGCACCTTTTCTCGCCATGGCTGCATTTGAAGTAAGCTTCATGCAGCTCATCTGGCTTATCGAATAGGTTCTTACGTGAGAGGCCTGAGAATCCTCAGAACCTCTTTCGACGTGTTCTGCTCATTTAGAGGTTGGGGTTGTCCTTGCCCCAGTCCTCTACGGCGGGAATGATGCCGAGGCTGATGATCTCGTCGCGCATCTTCTGCAGGTGCTCGTAGGAAGCCTGCAGGGCAGCCATCTCTTCAGCAGTTCCCTCGGGAGCGGTGAAGTGTACGCCGTCCTTGTCGATGACGCTGGGCATGGCCATCATCACGTTCTTGAAGCCGAACGCGTTGACATAGCAGCCGGCAGGCCAGGTGAAGGGTTCGCCGCCCATGGCGCCCTCGATCATCTTGACAGCCTGGTAAGCGGGGCTCTGGAAGGAACTGCGGCCGCGCAGCTTGATGATGTTGCTGCCGCCCTGGGTGGTCATGTGCTTGATTTCAGCCCAGCGCTCGGCGGACAGGGGCAGTTCGGAGAGGGGCTTGCCGTCGATGAGTGCCTTGCTGGCGAAGACGGCCATCTGCTCGCCGTGGCCACCATAGGTGTAGGCGTTGGTGACCTTGTCCTGCTGGACGCCGAACTCCTGGGCCAGCTGCTGCTGCAGACGGGTGCTGTCGAGAGCTGCGAGGGAGGTGAGCTGGTTGGGCTTCAGACCGGAGTGGATGAGAGCGGTCAGGGCGGTGACGTCAGCGGGGTTGAAGATGACGACGACGTGCTTGACGTCGGGACAGTACTTCTTGATGTTCTCGCCGAAGTCGGCAGCAATCTGGCAGTTGCCTTTCAGCAGATCCTCACGCGTCATGCCTTCCTTGCGGGGAGCGCCGCCGGAGGAGATGATGTACTTGGCACCGGTGAAGGCCACGGCGGGATCTACGGTGTAGGAGATGTTGGCACCGGGGATGGCGCAGTGGCACATCTCGTCATAGACACCATGAACACCGGGCTCATAGATATCATACAGGCAGATGTTGGGAGTCAGACCCAGCATCAGCACACTCTGGACCATATTGGAACCGATCATGCCGCCGGCACCAACAATCACAAGCTTGTCGTTCGTTAAGAATTTCATTCGTTTTAGGGCTTTAATTGTGAATAAGTTTATGTGTTATTGAGTTATTGCAGGGCAAAAGTAATCTTTTTTTATGGATTAAGCGCACAAAAAGACAAAAACTTTTTGTAAAATGGCCTGAATGGCGTATTTTTGCAAAGCAGAAAGAGCAAATACACCTTAAAATTATGACGAAAGCAGACATTATTACGCGAAGAGTGGAGTCCTTGCGCGCTTGGATGCGCAAAGAGGACATCGCTGCTTATATTTTTCCCAGCACCGACCCCCACAGCGGCGAATATGTGCCCGACCGATGGAAGGGGCGTGAGTGGATTTCCGGCTTCAATGGTTCGGCCGGCACGGCGGTTGTTACCCTGACCAGTGCCGGCCTCTGGACGGACAGCCGCTACTGGCTGGCCGCCGAGGAACAGACAGCAGGTACCCCTTTCGAAGTGATTCGTTGTGGACGCAATGTGGCCACGGCCGAGGAACTGGCCGCATGGATAGAGAGCCACGAGGCAGAACGCGGGTCGGAAGCTGTCGTGGGCTTGGATGCAAGGTCCAACACCACGGAGAGCGTGGAGGAGATGAAGGAACAGCTGGCGCTGCGAGGATTCAGCATCGTGGACGTCGATCCGCTGGTAGATCTCTGGGAAGACCGGCCGGAAGTGCCGCAGGCACCCATAGAAATACAGCCTTTGGAACTGGCAGGTCGAAGCGTAGCCCAGAAGTTGGACGACATCCGTGGAGAACTGCGTAGAAATCGTGCCGACGCCCTGGTGGTCAGCCAGCTGGATGAAATCGCCTGGGCGCTGAACCTCCGCGGCACGGACGTCCACTGCACACCCGTCTTTGTCTCGTACCTGCTCGTCCTGCCAAAGAAGGTGTTGCTCTATGTGAATCGTAAGAAGGTAACGCCGGAAGTTGCCGCTTACCTCCGGGAGAACGGCATCGTCGTTCATCCCTACGATACCTTGGAAGCCGACCTGGTAGATAGTCAGGTCGACGGCGTATCGCTGAAGTCGCTTGCCATTCAGTTCGACCCTGCAACGACGAACTATTCTATCTGTGACGCCCTGGCAGCTTGGAATGCCAAGGTTGTGCGCAAGACATCCCCCATCATGGCTCTGCGCGCCATCAAGAACGAGGCCGAAATAGCCGGCTTCCGCCGTGCGATGCTGAAGGACGGCGTGGCGATGGTGAAGTTCCTGAGGTGGCTGGAAGAGCAATCCCAGGTCCTCCCGGAGGCCGGGAGCATGGAGCTCACAGAACTCTCCGTGGATAGGAAGCTGACTTCGCTGCGCGCAGAGCAGGAAGGCTTCCGCGACATTTCCTTCGATACCATCGCGGGCTATGGCGCCCATGCCGCTATCGTCCACTACGAGGCAACGCCCGAGACGGACGTCCCCCTGAAGCCTCAGGGACTGCTGCTGCTGGACAGCGGAGCGCAATATCAGGACGGCACCACGGATATCACCCGTACCATAGCCCTGGGGCCGCTGACAGAGCAGGAGAGGCGCGACTACACCCTCGTGCTGAAAGGACATATCCGTCTGGCAACGGCCGTGTTCCCCAAGGGAACGACAGGCACACAGCTGGACGTGCTGGCACGCTACGCCATGTGGCAGGACCACAAGAACTATGGTCACGGCACGGGACATGGTGTGGGTAGCTACCTCAGCGTCCATGAGGGACCTCATCAGTTCCGCATGAATTGGATGCCCGCCCAGCTGCAGGCTGGAATGACCGTCACCATCGAACCCGGAATCTACATCGCAGGCAGCCACGGAGCCCGCACGGAGAATACCATGCTCATCGTTCCTGACAGCGAGGATGGCTGGATGCGTATGGAACCTCTGACGCTCTGTCCTATCGACACGACACCCATCGTATGGGAGATGATGGCGCCAGACGAGATAGAATACCTTAATAATTATCACGCTCACGTGCGCGAAGCTCTCCTTCCCCTGCTTCATGATGAAGCAGACAGAGAGTTCCTGAAATTAAAGACAGAAAGGCACTAAAAGTCTGGAAGTCTATAAAGTCTGGAAGTCTATAAAGTCTGGAAGTCTATAAAGTCTGAAAGAGTATAATCATTCAAATAACCTCCACCCATCCGGAGGTTCTTCCCTCGGAGGAGGGAGTGGGGTGGGTTCCTTATGGCAATCGTAAAAATAGTCAAGGGCTTGAAGCCCAAATTCGGAAAACATTGTTATCTGGCGGATGGCGCAGTCATCATCGGCGAAGTGACGCTGGGTGACGATGTCACCATCTGGCCGTGTGCCGTCCTGCGTGGCGACGTCCATTATATCAAGATCGGGAATCGCTCGAATATCCAGGATAACTCCTGCGTCCACACCCTCAACGGGAAAGCACCTGTGGAAATTGGTGAGGACGTGACGGTGGGGCACAGCGTCACCCTGCATGGTTGCACCATCCTCGATGGCGCCCTCATCGGAATGGGAGCCACCGTGCTGGATCATGCCGTAGTCGGACGTGGAGCCATCGTGGCGGCAGGAGCGCTGGTGCTCAGCGGCACTCATATCCCTGACGGAGAACTCTGGGGTGGTGTGCCGGCGAAGTTCATCAAACGTGTAGATCCAGAACAGGCGCAGGCCTTGAACAAGACCTACGCCTCTCATTACATTGAATATTCAGACTGGTACCGCGAGGCGGACCGCAATCCGGCGAACACGCAGAACGTCCTCAACGGCGAGGACTACGTCTGAATAGTTATCGGGTTCTTTTTATAGACCCCACTCTTACATAGCAAACACATTGAAGCCGCCATCCACCACGGCTACCGTGCCCGTGACGAAACGCGAGGCCTCTGAGATGAGGTAGTGGATGGTGCCGCACAGCTCCTCCGGCTCGCCCATACGACCGAAGGGCGTCTGACGTATGACGTCCTGTCCGCGTTGGGTGTAGCTGCCGTCGGGGTTTGTCAGCAGTGAGCGGTTCTGTTCGGTGATGAAGAAACCGGGAGCGATGGCGTTCACGCGGATGCCCTCGCCAAATTTCTTGGCACACTCCGTAGCCATGTAGGCCGTGAAGTTGGAGATGCCCGCCTTGGCGGCAGCGTATCCACAGACGCGTGTCATTGGGCGGAAAGCAGCCATCGAGGAGAAGTTGACAATGGCTCCATGCCCCTGCCGGGCCATCGGGTGGAGGAATACTTGGGTGGGGATGACGGTCCCCGTCAGGTTCAGGTCCAGAACGGTCTGAAACTGAGCCGGGTCGAGGTCGAAGAACGTCTTGTCGGGGGCGATGGTAGCTCCCGGCATATTGCCTCCGGCTGCATTCAGCAGGGCGTCGATGCGGCCATATCGGGCAAGGATCTCATCGCAGTTCTGCTGCACCTTGGCCACATCGAGGACGTTGGTCTCCAGGAACAGGGCTTCGCCTCCGGCTTGGGTGATGTCTGCCACGATGGCTTCGCCCACCTCGCGCTTGCGCCCGAGGATGACCACCTTGGCTCCTTCGGCGGCGAGGTATTTGGCAATAGCCCGACCCAGCACGCCTGTGCCGCCCGTGATGACCACTACGTGGCCTTGGATGTCAAATAGATTCTGTTTCATAGTTAGTCGCTTGAATCTTGTTGTGGATTTGCGGAAAATGTTGTGTGCTTCTAAGCATCGATGGTGATGCTGTCGATGCGCAAGCGTAGTAGTCCTGCGGGGACATGCACCTCCACCACGTCACCCACGGCCTTGTTCAGGAGAGCTTGGCCGATGGGTGACTTGATGGAAATCTTGCCTTCACGGAGGTTGGCTTCGTGGGGACTGGCGATGGTGTAGGTCATGTGGGCGTTGTTGTTTAAGTTCGTCATCTCCACACGGCTGAGTAGTTGTACGGTGTCGCCGCTAAGTCGAGAGGTGTCAAGCACGCGAGCGTGGGCGAGCACGCGCTGTTTGAAGCGGATGCGTCCGAGCAGTCGTCCTTGTTCTCGCTTGGCAGCGTGGTACTCAAAGTTCTCGCT
>ONJJ01000044.1 GCA_900318115.1 uncultured Prevotellaceae bacterium
ACAGAGAGTTCGAACAATCTGTTCTCGAATATCAACACCTTCGAGCAGGGCATCATCACAAGCCGCCGCCAACTGCCCGTCGATGTGTTCTGTGAGCTGGGCAAGGGCACTCGCTGGTTAGAGCGCAACATCTGGCAGACCACCAGCATGTTTTTCCAGCTCTATCTCTATTTCCACGTACAGAAACACGACGAACAGTTCTTGCCCAACCTCTTCCGCGCCATGCGTAAGAATCCTATCGACAAGAGCAGCGGAAGGGGAAGCACAGACTATCTGCACTTAGCCAAGAAAATATGCGACGTGGCACAGGCTGACCTCTCGGAGTTCTTCGAGGCTTACGGCATGTTCATCCCGGTCAACAAGTTAGCTGTCGGAGACTACGCGAACTACACCGTCACGACCACTCAGTCGCATATCAATTCCGCCAAGAAGTATATGCAGAAATACGAGAAGAAGCTCGGCAACATCATGTTCATCGACGACCGCATCATCCAGAAGGAAGCCGACCCCGAGAACATCTTCGGTTGCGTGCCCGCCTCCGACGGCAAGAAGCGCGCCAACGACGAATACCCCTATCTGATGAAGACCGCGAAGTCCACTTACGTCGGTGGTGACTACGAGTCCTTCACGGACGATGCAGAACCCGTGGTGGATGACTACTACACCCTCAACCGGACGGGCAAGACCATCACCTTCCAGGGAACACCGAACTATGCAGGCCATAAGTTCTACGACAAGGACGGCAACCTCATCTGGGCCACCAATGCGAAGTCGGCCACTCTGCCCGAAAATGTCCTCGCACTCGGACTGGAGAACGTGACCATCATGACGGCCATGTACGACATGACCGACCGCCTCTGCACCACCGAGAAGCCGGGCGACGCCGTGAACGACCTTCGCATGGGCGAGGTGCCGGCCACCAAGCAGGTCTTCGACCTCACAGGGCGCAGAGTAAATTCAATCAAGCAATCAGGTTTGTATATCGTAAATGGCAAGAAAGTTCTGGTTAAGTAATATGAAAGATGGAAAGCGCATGCTCACATGCGCTTTCTTCCTTCTCGTGTGGCTCTGGGCCGCGTGGTGGATGGGTGATGTCTTCCGCATCGCCTACGAGCGTTCGTTCTTCGCTCCGGACTCGACGCTGATGCACTGGCTGTGGCAGCAGTCCTACGGGTCGCTGTGGATTCTCGGGCGTGCGCTGCTGACGCTCTACCACTGGCCATGGGTCGGCGGACTGCTGGTGGCGGTGCTGCTGACGGTCGGTTCGTGGCTCGTGGGCTATTGCCTGCGGTTGCCGCGGCGCTGGCGCTGGGCGCAGTACCTGCCGGCTTGCTGCTGGCTGTGCTGGGTCTCGTGGTCCGGCTTTGACCTCTATTATATGCACGAGCCCGGCCGCATCCTTGGCATCCCCTTCCTCGTCTTGGTCGTCTGTGCTGTGGATGCATTCGTGATCTGGACCTTCAAGCGGCGGCGGGCTGTCGCGGTCCTTGAAGACCCCTCTGCGGGGAAAGAGGCTCCGGTCGGATGGAGATATTATCTTTTATCTTTTGCCTTTTTCCTTTCCTTAATCGTCCTCCCCTGCCTCCTTCTTCACTTCCGTCACCCCTACCTGCGCCCCGTCACCCGGATGCAGGTGCAGTTGATGGAGCGGGACTACCAGGGGATGGTCGCCACGGGCCATAAGAACGCCCACCTGAGCTATCGCCCCCTGGCCGCCTACTATGCCATCGGCCTCGCCCGCACGGGACACCTCACGGACCAGCTCTTCGATATCCGTCTGGAGTACGACACCGTCTATGCCCACTCCTACGGCGGAGACCCCGAGCAGGCCCTGAACTACTACCTCGTCGATTGCGACTTCCAGAGCGGCCTCGTGCGGCCTGCCATGCGCCGGGCTATGGAGGAACTGACGATGGACGGTCCCTCGCTGTTCACGCTGAAGCACTTGGCGCGCATGGCCCTCATCGAAGGCGAGTGGGAGGTGGCGAGGAAGTATTTCCACATCCTCCGCAAGGCACCCTTCGAAGGAGCCTTCCTGCAGAAATACGAAGCGATGCTTGAACGTCCCGACCTCGTGCAGGCCGACCCGGAGTTCGCCAGCCTGCTGAAGACGGCGCCCGTGGCCAACGCCTTCGAGAACCAGTTCGCTAAGCCGTGCTTCCTCGGCTACTTTGCCGTGGCAGAGCAGGGACGCAGCATCGAAACCCTGAACTACAGCCTCATGGCCAACCTCTACAGCAAACGTATGCCAGATTTCCTGGCTCGCTGCCAGGTGCTCGTAGGGTCCACACCGCCCCGCACCATTGCCGAGGGACTGGCCACGCAGGCACCCAAGAACGAGGTCATCCTCCGGGCCTTCCCCCAGTTGCAGATGGACGTCCAGCGCTACGTGGGCTTCCTCAAGGTGGCTGCGCCCTACATGAAGGAACGCGAGCGCGGCGGTCGCGAGCTCTTCGACGAGTACCACGGCTACTACCCCTACTACTATTTCTTCGGGAATATCCGGGCCACCGTCAAGCGCGACGAGGCACACCTCGAGACGTCCAAGTCGGGCGTGAACTGAATGGATCATAAGATATCACTACAACAGGACTCAACTCATGGAAGTATGAACACGCGGAAATATCTCTTCTATTTTCTCTTCTGTATTTTATTTCTCTCTTCCTGCTCTGACCGTCCGTCGGCCGTCCCCGCCACCTTCACCGACGTGAAGGAGGCAGTGCGGATTTATCCCGACTACCAGGGTGTCACCATTCCGCCCAATATCGCTCCACTGAACTTCATGGTCATCGATGATGCAGCCGATGCCTTCGTGGCCGACCTCAGTGGCCTCGTCTGCGGCGCTGCCGCGGACGGCAAGATGGATCTCGACACCACCGCATGGCGCCAGCTGCTGACCCAGCATCGGGGCCAGGACATCGCAGTGAGCGTCTATGCCCGCCGCGAGCAGGGCTGGGTGCGCCATCCCGCCTTCCAGCTGCATGTGGCCGAGGAACCCATCGACTCGTTCCTCTCCTACCGCCTCATCGAGCCCGGCTATGAGCTCTACCGCCAGCTGGGACTCTACCAGCGCAACCTGACCAACTTCACGCAGACCACCATCTACGAGAACAACCGCAGCTACGCCAACGAAGAGAACCATTGCGTGAACTGCCACAACTATCAGAACTACGACACGCAGCGGATGCTCTTCCACGTGCGCGCCGCCCACGGTGGTACCATCATCACCCATGGCACCGAGGCCCACAAGATAGCCATCAAGCACGACAGCATCCTCGGCGCCGGCGTCTATCCCAGTTGGCATCCCACACTGCCGCTGGTGGCGTTCTCCACGAACAAGACGGGGCAGGTCTTCCACCTCCTCTACCCCGAGAAGATCGAGGTCCTCGATACGGAGTCCGACCTCCTCCTCTACGACGCCGAGCGCAACGAGGTGCAGAACGTCCTGCGTTCTACCGACGCCCTCGAGACCTTCCCCTGCTGGACTCCGGACGGAAGGCGGCTCTACTACTGCTCGGCGAAGATGCCCGATATCGAGGGCGAGAACCTCGAGGCTACGCTCACCTCTCGCTTCGACAGCCTGCTCTATGACATCTATTCCATGCCTTTCGACCCCGCAACACGCACCTTCGGCGAGCCCCGCTTAGAGGTCGATGCCAGTTCGCAGGGCATGAGTTGCAGCGTGCCGCGCGTCAGTCCCGATGGTCGCTACCTGCTCTATACCTACGGCAAGTACGGCCAGTTTCATATCTGGCATAAGAGTGCGGATCTGTGGGTGAAGGACCTAAAATCCCTCTCCGGAGAGGGGGTTCCCCTCACTGCTGCCAACTCTCCCGATGCGGACTCGTATCACTGCTGGTCGTCCAACGGCCGCTGGATCGTCTTCAGCTCGCGTCGCGACGACGGCAACTTCACCCGACCCTACATCACTTACTTCAGCGCCCAGGGCCATGCCCGTAAACCCTTCATGCTGCCACAGCGCGATCCCGAGTACAACCTGTTGTTGCTGAAGAGCTACAACGTGCCGGAACTCACCCGCTCACCCGTACGCGTATCCATCGAGGAGATGAACCACGTGGTCAGACATACCGAGGCACAGGTGGCGCGTTTCAAGAATTAAAAATTATAAGATTATAAAAATTAAAAGGCTGCGGCAGGCTTCGAAAGCAAGGACTATGAAAGGAAATAATAAAGATAATAGGAGAGCCGGGGGATGGGTCTGCTTCCTCTTCGCCAGGGGGTGGGTCTTCTTCTTCCTCCTCGCCTGGGCTTGGGCCGCGTGGTGGATGGGTGATATCTTCCGCATCGCCTACGAGCACTCGTTCTTTGCGGCCGACGGCACCCTGATGCACTGGCTGATTCAACAACCCTTGGGCTGGCTATGGCTTGTGGGCCGTGCCCTGCTGACGCTCTGTCGCTGGCCCCTCGTGGGCGGACTGCTGGTGGCGGTGCTGCTCTCGGCGGGTGCCTCTCTTCTGGGCTACTGCCTCCATCTGTCCTGCCGCTGGCGTTGGCTGCAATATCTTCCGGCGTTGGGCTGGATGTGTTGGACGGCCAGCGAGGGTCTGAACCTTTATTATATGGGTGAGCCTGGGCGCATCCTCGCGACTCCGCTGCTGATAGCGGTCGTCTGCGGCGTGGCTGCGTTCGTGGTTTGGATTTCCCGTCGGCGAAGTCCCGGCAACTCCTCTGCCGCGGAGAGCGATGTGCGAGTCGGACTCGTATCTTCTCTTTTATATTTCATCTTTATTATTTTCTCCTTCGCCCTCCCCGTCCTTCTCCTCCACCTGCGCCACCCCTACCTTCGCCCCCTCACCCGGATGCAGGTGCAGCTGCTGCACGACGACTACGAGGGGATGGTGCGCACGGCCCACGACCACGCAGACCTCTGCAACCGCCAGGCTGCCGGCTTCTACGCCATCGCCCTGACCCGCACGGGGCATCTCGAGGACCAACTCTTCGATATCAAGATGGATTTCGAGGACGTCAGTGCCCGCGGCTATTTCGGAAAGCCCCATCGCTGCCTGAACTACCACATCATCGATTGTAACTACTACGCGGGACTCATCCGCGCGGCACGCCACCATGCCGTGCTCTCGCTGACCATGGACGGCCCCACGCTCTATACCTTGAAGTACCTCACCAAGATCTCCCTCATCGAGGGCGACTGGTCGCTGGCCCGCAAGTACCTCCGCATCCTCAGCAAGGCACCTTTCGAGGGTGATTTCGTCCGCAGGTATCAGGCGATGGTCCAGCACAAGGACCTCGTGCAGGCCGACCGTGAGATGGCTGCTGTCATTGCCGCCATGCCACCCGTCCACGTGCTGGAGAATATGTATCAGACCCCCACCTACCTGGGGTACTATACCTCCCAGCCCTATGCGCCCACCAAGCAGGCTCAGGCCTGGGGCGCCATGGCCTGTCTCTACGCCAAGCGCATGAACGATTTCCTGCGCTTCAGTCAGCAGTACGCCGGCACGATGCCGCCGCGCTGCATTGCCGAGGGGCTGGTCACCCAGCTCAGCAAGCATCCCGAGTTGCTCAAGTACTTCCCCCAGCTCCAGATGGAAGTGGACCGCTACCGCCTCTTCCTGCAGGATGCCGAACCCTACATGCATGACCCCGAAGCCGGCAGCGATGCCCTCTTTCAGAAGTACAAGGGCTACTACCCCTACTACTACTTCTTCGGCAACCTTCCCTCCAAGGAACGGCAGGAGGAGCCGATGCAGGAATTCAATGCCGGCATCAACTGAGGAACAGCCACCTCTTAAAGAAATACGCATTCATGATGAAGAAGATATTATACATAATCGTACTGGCAGGCGTGCTCGCAGCCTGCAGTAGCAGGCCTGGCTCCGTTCCCTCGTCCTTCACGGAGGTGGCAGACTCGGCCGTTATCTATCCCGACTACCGCGACGTCACCATCCCGCCCAATATCGCGCCCCTGAACTTCATGGTCGTGGACTCCACGGCCGACGCTTTCGTGGCTGACCTCGGAGGCCTCGTCTGCGGTGCTGCCGCGGACGGCAAGATGGACATCGACAGCACGGCGTGGCGCCAGCTGCTGAACGGCCACCGGGGCCAGGACATCGGTGTGAGCGTCTATGCCCGCCGCGAGCAGGGATGGGTGCGCCAACCCGGCTTCACCCTCCACGTGGCCGAGGAACCCATCGACCCCTATGTCACCTACCGACTCATCGAACCCGGCTACGAACTCTACTACCAACTCGGCATCTACCAACGCAACCTCACCAACTTCGACGTCACCACCATCTACGAGAACGACCGCACGAAGAAGGAGGGCGAGAGCCACTGCATCAACTGCCATAACTTCCAGAACAACGGGACGGAAAGGATGTACCTCCACGTGCGCGAGAACCACAAGGGCACCGTCGTCACCCACGGCACCGAGGCCCACAAAATCTTGATCCAGCACGACAGCATCATCGCCTCCGGCGCCTACGGCAACTGGCACCCCTTCCTCCCGTTGGTGGCCTTCAGCACCAACAAGACCGAGCAGTTCTTCCACTTCAAGTACCGCGAGAAGATCGAGGTCTTCGACCAGCGCTCGGACCTCCTCCTCTACGACGCCGACCGCAACGAGGTGCGCCACATCATCCGCACTCCGGATCACTTCGAGACCTTCCCCTGCTGGTCGGCCGACGGCACACGGCTCTACTACTGTTCGGCCAAGATGCCGCGCTCCAGGGTCAGCCGTGCCGACCTGGCCGTCATCGCCAGCTACGACAGCCTCTTCTACGACCTCTGGTCCGTACCCTTCGACACCGCCACCTACACCTTCGGCCAGCCCCGCTTAGAGGTCGATGCCAGCTCGCAGGGCATGAGCTGCAGCGTGCCGCGCGTCAGTCCCGACGGCCGTTACCTCCTCTACGCCCTCGCCCTCTACGGCCAGTTCCATCTCTACCACCGCACGTCGGATCTGTGGGTGAAAGACCTAAAGTTCCCCTCTGGAGAGGGGCTTTACCCTCTCACCGCCACCAATTCCCCCGAGGCCGACTCGTATCACAGCTGGTCGTCCAACAGCCGCTGGTTCGTCTTCAGTTCGCGCCGCGACGACGGTGATTTCACCCGCACCTACATCGCTTACTTCGACCGCCAGGGCCGCGGCCACCGCGCCTTCCTCATGCCCCAGCGCGACCCCGAGTACAACCTGCTGCTGCTGAAGAGCTTCAACGTGCCCGAGCTCACACGCACCGCCGTGCCCTTCGGTCAGCAGCAGATGGAACACGTCATCAAGCACACCGAAGCCGAACCGGCTACTTACAAAGACTGAACCTAATAAAGTGTCGTTTTGCAAGCTCTGAACGCACATTTTGGGTCGAAAAGCGACAAAAAGATACCATTTTGCAGCTTTTTCATCACTTTTTATAGAAAAAAGGCACGTCGTATCGCACTTTTTGCATACCTTTGCAGCGCAATTCGAAAGAGAAGGCCGCACACCCTGCGAAACAAGCAAACAAGAATAACAACCCAAAAAAACAAGAAGAACTATGCGAGTTATCATTGAACCCACCTACGACCAGATGTCCCATTGGGCAGCTGAGTACATCATCAGCAAAATCAATGCCGCTCAGCCCACCGCTGAGAAACCCTTCGTGCTCGGCCTGCCCACCGGCAGCAGCCCCATCGGCACCTATCAGGCACTTGTCAAGGCCAACAAAGAAGGTCGCGTCAGCTTCAAGCACGTCCTCACCTTCAATATGGATGAGTATGTCGGCCTGCCCGAGAAGCACCCCGAAAGCTACCACAGCTTCATGGCCACCAACTTCTTCGACCACATCGATATCCCCAAGGAGAACATCCACATCCTCAACGGCAACGCCGAGGACCTCGCTGCCGAGTGCGCACACTACGAGCAGATGATCGAGGAGGCCGGAGGCATCGACCTCTTCATGGGAGGCATCGGTCCCGACGGACACATCGCCTTCAACGAGCCCGGCAGCAGCCTCAACAGCCGCACCCGCCAGAAGACCCTCACCACCGACACACGCGTGGCCAACAGCCGCTTCTTCGGAGGCAAGCCCGAGGACGTGCCCGCAACGGCACTCACCGTAGGCGTAGGCACCGTCATGGCTGCCCGCGAGGTACTCATCCTCTGCAACGGACACAACAAGGCACGCGCCCTGCAGGCTGCCATCGAAGGACCCGTCACACAGTGGTGGACCATCAGCGCACTCCAGCTCCACCCCCACGGCATCATCGTATGTGACGAAGCTGCCACCGAGGAAATCAAGCACGGTACCTACAAGTACTTCAAGGACATCGAGAAGGACAACCTCTAATCGGAGGCTATAAGTCAGGACTCTTGAGCAAAAACCACCGCTGTTACTTTCGTGTATCAGCGGTGGTTTCTGCAAGTAATATTCACGCCTGCGTGATGACGCAGGCGTGAAAGATGATGTTACTTATTCAGGGTCCAGGTGGCTCCGTCCTTGGTGTCCTTGATGGCAAATCCGAGGGCGGTGAGCTCATCGCGGATGCGGTCGCTGGTGGCCCAGTCCTTGTTGGCCTTGGCGATGGCACGCTGCTGAAGCAACATATCGACCACGTGTCCGAAGGCTTCCTCACGGGCTGCGGATGCTGAATCACCTGCCCCGGCGGTGGCGGCAGGCAGCAGTCCGAGGATTTCTTCCGCGAAGAGGTGCATGGTGCCCGACAGTTCTTCCAGATCTGCAGCAGAGATGGTGCCCTTGTGGTCCAGCACGCGGTTGATGGTGGAGCATGCTTCGAAGAGGTGGCTGATGACGGTGGGCGATGCGAGGTCGTCGTTCATGGCGTCGTAGCACTTCTGGCGCAGCTCGCTGGCGACCTTGTGCGTCTCGGCGTCGCTCTCGGCTTCGGGGGTGATGCGCTTGAGGTCGGCGATGGCGGTCATCAGTCGCTGCAATCCCTTCTCGGCGGCCTGCAGGGCCTCGTTGGAGAAGTCCACGGTGCTGCGGTAGTGAGCCTGAAGGATGAAGAAACGGACGGTCATGGGCGAGTAGGCCTGGGAGAGCTTCTCGTGGCTACCGGTGAAGAACTCGTTCAGGGTGATGAAGTTACCCAGTGACTTGCCCATCTTCTGTCCGCCGATGGTGATCATGTTGCAGTGCATCCAGTATTTGACCATGTCGTCGCCCTGGCTGGCCACGGCCTGGGCGATTTCACATTCGTGGTGGGGGAATACGAGGTCCATTCCTCCGCCGTGGATGTCGAAGTGGTTGCCCAGGTATTTACGTCCCATGGCGGTGCACTCGCAGTGCCAACCCGGGAAACCGTCGCTCCAAGGCGATGGCCAGCGCATGATGTGTTCCGGCTGTGCGCATTTCCAGAGGGCGAAGTCCACCTGGTTGTGCTTCTCGCCCACGCCATCCAGCTCGCGGCTGTTGTTGATGACGTCGGTGAGGTTACGTCCGCTGAGCTTGCCGTAGCGGTGGTGTTCGTTGTATTTCTCCACGTCGAAATAGACGCTGCCCTGGCTCTCGTAGGCATAGCCGTTGGCGAGGATTTCCTTCACGAGCTGTATCTGCTCGATGATGTGTCCGGTGGCATGCGGCTCGATGCTGGGCGGCAGGCAGTTGAGGGCGCGCATGGCATCGTGGAAGCGGTTGGTGTAGTACTGCGCCACCTCCATGGGCTCCAGCTGTTCCAGACGTGCTTTCTTGGCAATCTTGTCCTCGCCCTCGTCCGCATCGTGCTCCAGGTGACCTACGTCGGTGATGTTGCGGACGTAGCGCACCTTGTAGCCGAGATGCTGCAGGTAGCGGAACAGCAGGTCGAAGGTGATGGCCGGACGTGCGTGGCCCAGGTGAGCGTCGCCATAGACGGTGGGGCCGCAGACGTACATGCCCACACGACCCTCTACCAGAGGACGAAAGAGTTCTTTCGTCCGAGAAAGCGTATTATAAATAAAAAGCCCCTCTCTAACTCCCCCCGTGGGGGGGAGGACTTCATTTCCTCTTGTTTCCATATTAGTCTAAATTATTTATATTTTCGTTAGTACCATTTCTATGTCATTCATTACCTCTTCATTGGTAAATCGGATTACCTTGAACCCTTGATTTATCAGCCACTCTGTACGTTCTTCGTCACTCACTTGCTGCAGTCCGATTTTCCCCTAAAGGATTTGAGGTCCTCCCCCCCACGGTGGGAGTTAGAGAGGAGCTGATGAGTTCGAGGAGGTGAGCTGTTGCCTCCTCCTCGGGGATGTTTTTCTCCACGCACTCCTTGCCGCGGTAGAGGCTGACTTTGCCTCGGGCAGCGCCTACGTATCCGTAGTCTGCATCTGCCATCTCGCCGGGTCCGTTGACGATGCATCCCATGATGCCAATCTTCAGAGAAGCCAGCCGCGCGGCCATCGCAGGGTCCTCTTTGGCGGCTTGCTCAAAGGCAGCCTTGACACGTTGGATGGTAGCGGGCAGGTCATAGAGCGTGCGTCCGCAGCCGGGGCAGGAGATAAATTCCGTCTTGGTCGTGCGCAGGCGGGCCGCCTGCAGGAGGCTGTAGGCGACGGGGATCTCGTTCTCAGGCGGTTCGCTGAGGCTGACGCGGATGGTGTCGCCGATGCCATCGATGAGCAAGGCGCCGATGCCCACGGCGGACTTCAGGCGTCCGTCTTCGCCCTCGCCGGCCTCTGTCACTCCTAAGTGCAGGGGATAGGTCATCCCCTCGGCGTCCATAGCCCGGCAGAGCAGGCGCACGGACTCCACCATCACCACGGTGTTCGAAGCCTTGATGCTGACGACGACATCTTTGAAATGCACGCGCTCGCATACGCGCAAGAACTCCATGCAACTCTCCACGATGCCGACCGGCGTGTCGCCATAGCGACTCATGATGCGGTCGCTGAGCGAGCCGTGGTTGACGCCGATGCGGACTGCCGTTCCGTGTTCGCGGCAGATGTCGAGGAAGGGGAGGAGCCGGTTCTCGATCTTCTGGAGTTCGGCGGCATATTCCTCATCGGTGTACTCCAGCTTCTTGAACTGACGGGCGGCATCGACGTAGTTGCCGGGGTTGATGCGCACCTTCTCGCAGTAGCGGGCTGCCACGTCCGCCACGGCGGGGTTGAAGTGGACGTCCGCCACGAGGGGTACGTCGCACCCGGCGGCGCGCACGCGCTCGCGGATGATGCGCATATTCTCTGCCTCGCGTACACCCTGCGTGGTCAGCCGCACCAACTCGCCGCCGGCAGCGGCGATGGCCAGGATTTGGCGCACGCAGCCATCGGTGTCCAGCGTGGAGGTCGTGCACATCGACTGCACACGCACGGGGTTGTCGCCGCCGATGCCGATATTTCCGACACGTACTTCGTGGGTCTTTCTGCGTTTCATTATACCTTGAACTTATACTTCACTTCTGCCAGTTCCTGGTTAGCCTTGACAATCTTCTGTGCCAGTCCTTTCTTGTACTCGCGCATACGCTCAGCCAAAGCCTTGTCCGTGAGAGCTAACATCTCGCAGGCGAGTACGGCAGCGTTCTGGGCACCATTGACACCCACGGTGGCGACGGGTATTCCAGGAGGCATCTGGACGATCGACAGCAGGGCGTCCAGGCCATCGAGCATACCCTTGATGGGCACTCCGATGACGGGCAGCGTGGTCTGTGCGGCAATCACTCCCGGCAGGGCAGCAGCCATTCCGGCAGCAGCGATGATGACTCGCAGTCCGCGGCCTTCTGCCTCGCGGGCAAACTTCTCCACTTCGGCCGGGGTGCGGTGGGCCGAGAGGGCATTCATCTCAAAGGGTACTTCCAGTTCGTCGAGGAACTTGGCAGCTTTCTCCATGACCGGCAGGTCGCTGGTGCTGCCCATAATGATGGAAACCAAGGGGGACATTATAGTGTAGAGTTTAGAGTTTAGAGTTTAGAGTTTAGAGTTTAGAGTTTAGAGTTTAGAGTGTAGAGTGTAGAGTGTAGAGTGTAGAGTGTAGAGTGTAGAGTGTAGAGTTGTTTCTGCGTGCAAAGGTACGTGGTTTTTGGGACATGACCAAAAAAAAGCGGCTAAAAATACGCTATCACTCTTTATCAGCCACGGGTGGCGGCTGAAAAGAGTGATAGTCACGGTTCTTAATTAGGTGATTAGGTATGATTTCTGTTCTGTCGGGCCGATGGTCGGGCGTGCGTCACGCTCAGTTCAGTTCTACGATGAACTGGTGGAGGTCCTCCGTGCGCGAGCTGGTGCCGTAGAGCACCTCGTAGCGTCCGGCGTGAGCCTGCATGGTGTTGGTGGCCGGGTTCCAGAGTTCGAAGGTCTTGGGCGTCAGGGGCAGTTCGGCCACGGCCGTCTGCCCGGCTTTGACGTCAATGCGCTGGAATCCGCGCAGCGAGCGCAGGGGACCCTCGGTGTCGGAGAGGTCGCGCACGTAGAGTTGCACGACTTCGGTGCCATCGCGGAGTCCGGTATTCTTGACAGGAACCTGGAGTGTGGCATTTAAAGTGGAAAGCGCGAGGTGCAAGGTGTTTTTTTCACTAACTAACGATTCATTATCCTTACTTTTGATCTTGCACTCGCTGCTTTCCACATGAAAAGAGGTATAGCTGAGGCCATAGCCAAAGGCGAATAGCGGGTCGGAGAAATAGCGATAGGTGCGCCCTTTCATGGAGTAGTCCTCGTAGTCGGGCAGTTGGTCGGTGCTGCGGTAGAAGGTGATGGGCAGTTTGCCGCTGGGGCAGACGTCGCCGTAGAGGACGTCGGCCACGGCAGTGCCTCCCTCCTGCCCGGCGTACCAGGCCTGGACGATGGCGTCGCACGTCTCGGTCTCGGGCTGCAGGGCGATGGCAGAGCCGGAGCAGTTGACGAAGATGACGGTCTTGCCGGCGGCCTTCAGCGCCTTCAGGAAGTCGCGCTGCACACGCGGGAGCTCGATGCTCGTGCGGTCGCCACCCTTGAATCCATCGATGTGTACGGGCATCTCCTCGCCTTCCAGTGCCGGCGAGATGCCGCCCGCGAAGACCACGGTGCGTATCCCCTCCAGCTGGCGGATGATGGCCTGATAGTCGATGGGCAGTTCCTTGGCGACATCAATCTTCAGGTCGGCACCCCAGGTGGGGACGAAGGCGTAGCGCACCTCAATCTGATAGGACTTGCCGGCCTCAGCCTCGAGTACCGTGCGGGTGGGTGTTGAGCGCCACGAGTGTACGCGCTGCTTCCGCTCGCCGTCGATGAAGACCTCATAGTGGCCTGTGCCTTGCACGTTGACCACATATTCCCCGGCCTGGCGAGGTGTGAAGGTCGTCTCGTACTTGGCAGAGAAGTCGGACAACGCCACGCCCGGGGCGAAGTTGTGCATGCCGGCGGTGGTGACTGCCAGGGGAATGGTGTACTGCTGGGTGCAGACGGGCTTTCCCTCCATCTTCATATTGTTCCAGAAGGTGCCACGCATGCCTGCGCGCCCGTCGGCCCGGCACTCGCTGGCCAGGCGGCAGTCCATCACCTGGTCGTAGGTGAGGTCGCAGCCGGGGAGGTAGAGTAATTTACTATTTACGGATTTACTATTTACTATCTTCTCTTTCTTCACTCCCAGCTTTCCGCAGATGCCATCGAGGATGGTGATGGTGTGGTTGGGCGTGCCGTTGTAGTTGCCCCACATCATGGGTTGGTTGTCTGCATTCGGACCGATGACAGCAATGCGTTCCTTGCCGGCCTTCAGGGGGAGTACGTTGTTCTTGTTCTGCAGCAGGACGATGCACTGTCGTGCCATATCCAGCGACTTCTGGGCGCTCTCCCGGGTGGACATTGCGGAATAAGGTATCTTGCTCCACTCCACCAGCGAGGGGTCGTCCATCTCGCCCAGGTCGAAGCGCCCTTCCAGCAGCCGCACGACGTGCTTGTCCACTTCTTTCTCCGTGAGCAGTCCGCGGCGCACGGCTTCGGGGATGCTGCGGTAGGCGTAGCCATAGCCGCATTCTACATCTGTGCCGGCAATCACGGCCTTGGCCGATCCGTGCACGGCATCTGTCGATGACTTGTGGGACGTATAGAAATCGCTGACGGCGCCGCAGTCGCTGACCACCAGGTACTTGAAGCCCCACTCCTCGCGCAGGATCTGCTGTAGCAGGCGGGCGTTGCCGCAGCAGGGTTCGTCGTCCAGTCGCTGGTAGGCGCACATCACCTCGCGCACGTGCGCGTCTTCTACTAAGGTCTTGAAGGCCGGCAGGTAGGTCTCCCAGAGGTCGCGCGGCTCCACATTGGTGAGGTTGGCCGTGTGGCGGGTGTACTCAGGTCCGCTGTGTACGGCGTAGTGCTTGGCACAGGCCCAGAGCTTGCGGTACTTCGAGGTCTCGGGTCCTTGCAGACCGCGCACCACCTGTGTGCCCATGACACTGGTCAGGTAGGGGTCCTCGCCGTAGGTCTCCTGGCCGCGTCCCCATCGCGGGTCGCGGAAGATGTTCACGTTGGGAGTCCAGACGCTGAGGCTGTGGAACTTCTCGTCCTCGCCGCCGTTGAGCATACGCTGATTGTACTGCGCACGAAACTCCGTGCTGGCGACATCGAACACCTTATAGACCATCTCAGGGTTGAAGCTGGCTGCCATGCCCACGGGTTCCGGGAACACGGTGACGTTGCCCTGGTTGGCAGCACCGTGCAGGGCCTCGCTCCACCAGAAGAACTTGCGGATGCCCAGCCGGGGGATGGCTGGCGACTCATCGAGCATCAGTTGAGCCTTCTCCTCCAGCGTCAGGCGCTGGCAGAGATCCTGGGCGCGTTCGCGGGCGCTGAGTGCCGGGTTCTGGTACGGGAAGTCCTGCGCTGCCAAGGCGGAAGCGAAGCAGAGGAATGCGATGGTGAGTATGTTCTTTTTCATAATTTAGGGTGTTCGTTTACTGTTTCCCGCCGCAAAGATAAGAAGAAATTCCGGAATTCGATTCTTAACCGTGTCTCAAAAAGTATAAATATTATTCCATTCAGAAGATTTAGGCGCAAAAAAAGAATATCCCAGCCACCGAAAACCGATGTCTGGGATGTTCTGCGTAGCCCCGAGGGGAATCGAACCCCTATCTAAAGTTTAGGAAACTTCTATTCTATCCGTTGAACTACAGGGCCGGGAGGATTTATGAATTTACGGATTTACAGATTTACGGATTTGCGCTTCACGATTGAATTACGCCTGGAATTTGGCCGCGAAGATAGGTGAAATTATCGACGCGGCCAAATTTTCCGGCATTTATTCTTCTTTGGACTGGCGTCGGCGGTATATTTCCCACCCGACAAGTGCCAGAAGCAGCACGATGAGTGCCACCAGGGAGGTGTTGGCGATGGCCTCGGTGGTGTGCAGGCTCTGCGGATCGAAGCGGAACTCGATGGTGTGCTTGCCGGCCGGCAGGACGACAGCTCTCAGGACGTAGTTTGCACGCAGCACCTCCGCGGGCTGGCCGTCGATGGTGCATTGCCAGCCCGGATAGTAGATGTCCGAGAAGAGAGCTACGCCCCCGGTGGTCTCTGCCTCGTAGCTCAGCGCATTGGCTTCGTACGCGGTCAGGCGGATTTCGCCGGTGCCCGTTGTCAGGGTAGCTTTGATGTCCTGCTGTTTGCCGAAGATGGCAGTCCGCGGGTGCTCTTTCAGCATCTCCAGATTCATGAGTTCTGCGTCGGCATCGTCGGCCATCACCACCTGCTCTGCCATCCACGCATTGCCCATCGCCCAGGGATTCTGCACGGGAGCCGTCTCGCCGCCTTGCAGCGGGAGGATGGCGTACTTCGTGTTGAGCATGTTCAGCACGGGGAAAATCGAGTCGCCGCGGATACTGTCCAGACGGCCGCCGGTCTCTGCCACAGCCTGATGCAGCTCGAGGAGTTCCGGCTGGATGTAGGCCTCGATGAGTTCCTGGTAGCGGCGCAGCTTGGCAGCGTGGTAGCCGCCGATGCTCTTGTGCCAGTAGCTGGTGCTGTTGTCGTTGAAGGTGCTGACGGCGAGGTTCACCACACGATAGTACTTATCAGGGTCTTGCAGGATAGCCTCGTCCGTGGGGGTCTTCTGGAAGAACTGGGCGGGGGGCTGCGGAGCGGAGAACATCGAGTCGTTCAGGTAACGCTTGTTCACATCCCACATGTCGGCCGTGCAGAGCACGATGAGGCAAGCCACGGCCATCCAGGCCTTGATCTTCCTGAAGGAGTAGGCCAGCAGCACGGCGCACCCCACGAGGATGATGAGCAGCGAGCGACCGGCGTCGGCCGTGAACACCGCACGGCGCATTTCGTTCAGGTTAGCCAGGATGGGAGTCAGCATCTCCTTGGGAATATAGCCCTGGTCCGTCGCATTCTGCAGCATCTGCAACTCGCTGGAGCTGACGTAGTTGCCGAAGAACACGTCGGGCAGCAGCCAGAAGAGCAGGCAGGGACCTGCGGTGAGGGCGAGGGCGGCGAGCCCCTCTCTGACTCCCCACGTGGGGGTGCTGTCTGCCTTTCCGCGTGGCAACGTCTCGATCACCTCCTTCAGCGCCAGCATCGCCAGCATCGGAATCGTGAATTCGGCAATGACGAGGATGCTGGCCACGGTGCGGAACTTGTCGTACATCGGCACATAGTCGAGGAAGAAGTCCGTCCAGGGCATGAAGTTCTTGCCCCAGGCCAGCGTGATGCTGAGCAGCGTGGCTATCAAAAGTGCCCATTTCATGGGCCCCTTGACGATGAACAGACCCAGCACAAAGAGGAACAGCACGAAGGCGCCTACGTAAACGGGGCCGCTCGTTCCGGGCTGTTCGCCCCAGTACTGACCCAGGCTCTGGTAAATGGGCATGTAGGTGGCATCGGCTTTCTTCATCGCCGTGGCACTCTGCACCAGCGGTTGCGAGGCACCGCCTTTGGCGTTAGGAATGAGCAGTGTCCAGGTCTCGCCGATGCCGTAGCTCCAGGCGGTGATGTAGTCGCGCTCCAGTCCGCTGCTGGTCTGGTTGGCGGGGTCCTTGGTCTTCTGCGTCAGCTCACTCTTTCCGCGCATACTCTCCTTGGAGTACTGCCAGGTGTGATAGAGGTTCGAAGCATTGATGGCGATACCGATGAGGCAGCCCAAGGCAAAGACCGCGGTGCCCTTCAGCCATTTGAGGAGTGCCGCGCGCATTTCTACCAGGTACGCCAGCGCCATCAGGGCGATGACGAAGGCGAAGTAGTAGGTCATCTGCACGTGGTTGGACATGATCTGAAGCGCCATGAACACGGCCGTCACCAGCAGTCCCCAGCCATAGCGCCCGCGATAGCAGAGCACCATTCCGGCTATGGTCGGAGGGATGTAGGCCAGCGTGTAGAATTTCCAGATGTGGCCGGCACCTATAATAATAAAGTAGTACGAGGAGAACGCCCATAGCACCGCTCCCAGCGCTGCCATCCACGCCTTGAAGTCGAAGGCCCGCAGCAGGATATAGAATCCCAGCAGCATGACGAAGATGTAGCGCACGTAGTCGGGGAGGTACAGCCGATAGGCCTGCTCCGCCTTCTGCAGCCGTTCCGTCGAAGGATAAGAAGGCGCCATCTGGTAGGTGGGCATTCCGCTAAAGAGGGTGTTCGTCCAGCGCGTGCGCTCGCCGTCGTGGCTCTTGCGGTAGGCATCCATTTCAGACGAGGCGCCGGCGCCGCCGCTGTGGTCATGACCTGTCAGCACATAGCCCTCGCTGACGGGATGCAGGAAGTAGGCAAAGCTGATGGCGACAAAGAACAGGATTGCCAAGACATCAGGCAGAAGGTGTTTCAACTGCTTCATCATAATTTGTTTAATTCGTTGTGAAAAAGGAAGCTGCGCCTCCTGATTAAGGGAAGCGCAGCTGTGGATTGTCGCGAAGGAGGCTGCGCCTTACTTACGCAGACCCAGAGCCTTGACGATGGCACGGTAGCGATTGATGTCGCGAGCCTTCAGGTAGTTCAGCAGAGCGCGGCGCTTGCCGACCAGGCCGGTCAGGGAACGCTCGGTGCTGTGGTCCTTGCGGTTCTTCTTCATGTGCTCAGTCAGGTGGTTGATGCGGTAGCTGAAGAGTGCAATCTGGCTCTCGGCACTACCCGTGTCGGTCGTGCCCTTGCCGAACTTCTCGAAGAGTTCGGACTTCTTAGCGGAATCTAAGTACATAACTTTTTGATGATAAATAGTGAATGAATTACATCCTTCAGGTGGCGAGCCGTCGTCATCAATCGTCGCGCACCCACCCTCGAATGCACCCGTCTTTCGGGATTTGCGGGCGCAAAGGTACAAAAAAGTTTAGAGTTCAGGCCTTGTGCGTCAGAGTTTTTTCGCGGCGCGGGGCTCTCGGCCTCCTTTTTTAACGTTCTTTCACGCGTCAGGGAATCATTTCGCTGTTCTTCCTGCGCATTTTGCGCCTATTCTATTTCTTCACGAACTCCACGCGGCGGTTCTTGGCCCTGCCTTCTTCCGTGCTGTTGTCGGCCACCGGTTCGTGGGAACCTTTGCCTACAGCCTTCAGGTTGAAGCCGTCCACGCCCAAGCCCTCCAGCGCCTTGACGATGGCCTCGGCACGTTGTTGCGACAGGGGATCGTTGATCTTGTCAGAACCCTGGTTGTCTGTGTGCCCCTGCACCTCGAAGCGGGCGGTGGGATTCTTCTTCATGTAGTCTGCCACCCGCATGATTTCAATCATGGATTCCTGCTTCAGCGTGGCCTTGCCGGTGTCGAAGAGGATGTTGTTGGTGACGAACTTACCCGTCTCGGCGATAGCTTTCTCCACGGCAGAGAGGTCCTGGGCGTTGCGGTCGTAGAGCTCCACTGCACCCTTGGCCAGCACCACGTTGCGGATGAAAGTCAGATTCGTGTACTCATAAGGCACCTGGAAGGAGAACCACGTCGGCTGCTGCACTCGCGGCAGGTTCACCACGCGCTTGCCGTCGAAATAGACCTTCAGCGCACGCTTGTTGAACGACAACGCCACATGATGCCAGCCCTGCTTGAACTGATGCGTGAAGCCTGCTTCGCGGGTCTCGTCGCTGCCGCTGCCGTTGTTGAACGCATAGTGTTGATCAGGCGTGTCGCAGACGCCGTGCACCAGCACGAAGGCCGCCCTGCTGCCATTATCGCCGGACCAGCTCGAACGGTCGGCGTCGTTGGCCAGGCACAGCTTGAGGTCGTTCAGCCCTACGTCATCCTTTTGCGCCCAGTAGTAGAAGTCATATTCGATGGTGAACTCCTCCGGCAGATAGGCACCTTCCTGCTTCAGAAGCGGGGTGATGACGCCGTTGTCGGTCACCTCGATGGCCTTCTGGCCGCCTATCGTCTTCACCTCTGCCCCGCCGTCCAGCAGGTCCCACTTGGAGGGAAACTCGCCCACGGTCTCGCCCGTGACGTCGTCCTCGAACATGACGACACTGCCGCGCTTGAAATCGCTGCTGGTGGCGGTCTGCGGATCTGCCTCGCCAGCAGCGGCCTCGGCGGCAGCATCTCCGTCGCTCGTGCCGAAGTCGCCATTGAGAATCCGGTCGGCGGCCTTGCCCACTTTCTCGTCCACCTTCTGTTCCACCTTCTCTTCCACTTTCTGCTTGGCGCGTTCCAGCACCTTCTTACCCAGGCCTCCCAGGAAACCCTGGGCACTGCTGTCTGCCGAACCGACGAGCAACAGCGTCAGCACGGCGATGATCGTTTTTCTTTCCATTTGCATAAAGATTAATGGTTCCATTTAAATAAGGTAAGCATGATTGAAGGCCCGCGATTTTACCGCGGGAATAACCATTTTCCGCCGCAAAAGTAACCATTTTCCGCCACATTCCCCAAGCCCAATTGGGGGTTTCTGCTTTCCGTCCCTCCCCACTTCCCCTTTTTCCGGGAAATGAGTGGCAAAGAGGAAGCGCTCCGAAGGGGGCAATGTGCTTTATGGCCTTTCAGCCCACATTAATTTCGGGCGCTCGTAACTACCGAAAGTTCAATAATATTATGAAATATTTTTCCCTCTGTGTCTCCGTGCCTTCGTGCTTCCGTGCCTTCCGTGCCTCCGTGTCCTAAAGATTGTGTCATTTGATTTTGATTGGAATACAATATTTTATTTTCCCTAAAAATCTCCTTCATCTCCTTCATTTTCGTATAATCTATTGATTCAAAGCTTTCTACCTTGAAGGAGATGGTGAAGGAGATGCGAAGGAGATGAAGGGGATAAAGGATATAAAGGAGTTGAAGGATATAAGGGATATAAAGGATAAAAGTAGATATTTCAAGTTTCGCAAGTTATGAAACCACAACGTAGCAGTGGCCTGAAAGGCCAAAAAGCTCATAGCCCAGGGCAAAGCCCTGGGTATGCGGACAAATGTGAATTTCGCCCTGTAAGGGCAAAAGATTTATATCTGATGACCATTCTTTTGCCCTTACAGGGCGCGTATATGGCTG
>ONJJ01000017.1 GCA_900318115.1 uncultured Prevotellaceae bacterium
AGGATGGAGAACTATTTCAGCTTCTACAACCGTTTCTTCGCCTGCTACAACCCTTATCGCAAAGGCAGGGATAAGAGGATTCTGACCCCCTACGATGACCTTCTAAAAGAATATTCCAAAAGCATCGGCTGGGACTGGAAACTGCTGGCCTCGCTCATGTGGAATGAGTCCCGCTTCAAGATAAGCGTAAAATCAAAGCGCGGGGCGCAGGGACTGATGCAGGTCATGCCTGCCAGCGCGGCGAAATTCGGAATCACTGACCTTCTGGACCCTGAGGAGAACATCAAATGCTCTGTCCAGATTCTGAGCCGGCTTCAGGATATTCTTAAAGGATACGGAATAGAAGGGGCCGAATTGACGAAATACACCCTGGCAGCCTACAATGCCGGATCAGGGAATATTACAGATGCAATCTCCACGGCCCGCAGCAAGAAAGTCGATGTCAGCAGGTGGAGCAATTTCGCAGAATACTTTACCGGCGAAAGAAACGATGCCCTGAGATTCGAAGGTCTGGAGACAATCGCTTACGTCAGAGTCGTTCTGGGACGATACGACATATTCAGAGGCGTCGTGCCACAAAATTCTGCTCAAGAAAAAGAGATAGAGCTGGAAGAACATACCGGTCGTCATCCAGATATTGCGCTCCAGCCACGGAGTCTCGCTGACCATGTAGTCGAAGTTCTGGCTGGGATAGTAGCGGCGTGAATTGAGGATTCCGGACTCGAAAGTGTTGATATTCGAGAACAGGTTGTTGGAACTCTCGGTGGTGCCGATGACGTTGATGCTGCCCTGGTGGTTGTGGCCGATCTCGTGGCTGGGTCCCCAGAGGTTGCCGCCGCCCGTGGACATCTTCTGGTAGTTCATGATGGTGGAGATGGTGCTCTCGTCGTACCAGGTGCCGCGGGTGGTGGAATGCATGTAGGAGCTAGCTCCGCTGAAGGCGTTCCAAATGTTGTTGTAGCGTCCCTCGAAGTCCTCTACGCCCATGTAGCGGTCTTCGTTCTCTACGATGCGGTCCCAGATGCGCATCAGTCCTTCCATCTCCTTTGGCTCTGCGGCCGTGACGAGGTCCTTGTGCATCTGGAACACCAGGTGCTTGGTCTTCAGGTTGAGGTAGTTGCTGGCCTTGAGGAGGTCCTGCTGCAGCAGTTTCCAGTCGGCGTTGGTCATGCCGCGGGTGGCATCCCAGTAGCCTTGAAGCTGTCCGCCCTCGATGTGGATGGTGATGTCGGCATAGTCCTTCAGGTACTTCTTCGTGTCGGTGAGCTGGTAGAGGACGTAGAGCACCTTCTGCTCCGAGAAGCGGAAGAGGTTCAGGCCGGCTTTCAGGGCCGATGTCTCGCCGGAGGGATGATTGCCCGGCACGCCGTCGGTGCTGACGGCTTCGAGCTGGAGGATGCAGTCCTTGGGCACGCTGCTGCCGACATAGATGTAGATGATGTCGCCTGGGTTGGCCACGATGCCCGTAGGTCCGGACAGGCGGCCGAAGGCGTTGCTCATGGTAAAGTTGTCGGCGTTGCCCATCTTGTCGCAGTTGCTATATACGTTGTAGTCGGCCAGGCGGAAGAACTTCTCGTAGCCGGCAGTGTAGCCCGTGGTCTTGTCGGTGAACTGCTGCCAGGTGTTGTTCTTCACCTTCAGCACCATGGCCTGCATGTCGGCCGACAGGGCAGCGAAGTCAGCGTTGGCAGCCATAGCCTCATCGGAGAGCGCCTGGATATCGGCCTTCAGCGTGCTGCAGGCCTTGTCCTCGAAGAGGGCGTCCAGGTGGGTTTGGTACTTGGCCGTGTTGGCCACGAGGTCGTTGAAGGCAGCTTCGGCGGCGCGGGCGGCAGCGATGTCGTCGGCAGAGAGCTCCACTTCCTCGAAGTACCACTCGCTGGCGGCGGCATTGGTGGACCAGCGCACCACGTTGTGGCCCTGCGTGCTGGCATCATGCAGGCCCTGTGCCTCGCTGCCATAGTAGATGGTCCAGCGGTTGTCCCACTCGTCATTGACGCGGGAGACGGTGAAGGGCACCGCGCTGGAACCCATGTTGAAGGGGGTGCTCAGGGAGCCCTGGCGCTGGATATACTTCTGAGAGACCAGGCTCTGGAAGTTCCAGCCGGAACCGCTCTTGGTCAGCTGCCAGTACTGGTTGAAGTTCGTGGGATCCACGTTCTTGGTGCTGACGTTGTCGCCGGCGGTCATCACCAGGCCATAGTAGCTGACGACGCGGTAGTATGCTCCGTCCTTGAGTGCGCTCACATAGGGCGACATACCGAGGATACGCTCGCGGATCTCATCCTGCGAGTAGTTCTCCACGGCTTCGATGAACCAGTCGCAGCCGTCGTCGAAGGAGTAGCTGAAGAGGTTGTGGCTGGTGTTGGTGTTGAGGAACTTGCCGTCGAAACCGCTGTCGGAGGAGATATTGTACAGCTCCTTGGAGGCGGTGGCATTGGGGCTCTTGCGGATGTAGAGGGTGACCTTGCCGGCGCCGGTGGCTGTGTAGCTGGCTTGCAGGTACTCGCCGGTGTTGGCATTGCGGAGGCTGTAGCCCTCACCGCTGGGCAGAAGGATCCACACTTGGTTCAGGGTGTTCAGGTTCCTCTCGGCTGTCGTGGCAGTGCCTTTGCTTGCGGACGTCAGATACCAGGAAGTGCGGTTGCTGCGCAAGCGCACCACTCCTGTGGCGAAGTCGGCAGCGCTGATGGTCATGCTTCCCACGAGGGTGAAAAGAGTAAGGAATAATAAAGAAAGTCGTTTCATTGCTTATCGGTTGATAGTTAGTTTAACAATTGTTTTGCGTTGCAAAAGTACGACTTTCTGCTTGTCCGTGCAAATTTTCTCTGCTTTTTGTGCTTCGGGACGTGCAAAGTAGGGTGTTTTCATTACGGAAACAGGAGGGAAGCGGCATTGCTTCCCTCCTGTCGGAGTCTATGAGGTCAGGAGTGACCTCGGATGTTTCGTTCTGCGGGCTTACTTCACGATAACCTTCGTACCGTTGATGATGTAGGCACCCTTCGGCATGTTGGAGATGGTGTTGAGGTTGCCGTTGCCGACGAAGCGACCGTCGATGGTGTAGATGCCACCCATGCGGCTGACATTCTTCACAGCAGTCTGGATACCATCCTCGAGGCTTGCGTTGAATTCGATTTCGATCGTAGCCTTGCGGAAGAAGGAGCCTGCTTCCTCATCGGTATCGACGATGTAAGCGCGGTTGTCAGCGAGGGTGGTGCCCTTGTCGTAGAACGCGAGAGCTTCCTCGGCATGACCTACACCTGCGGTGAGGAACTTCTGCTGGATAGCACCGCCGTCGAAGACACCCTTCAGGTAGTTGGCAGTCTGAGGCTCGGTGATGAGATTGAGCTTGAAGCTTGCATCGACATATACGGGATCTTCGTCTTCTGCATCGGGATCATATTCGCCAGCGGCAACGATGAAGAACGGGCGGCCAGCGGGAACGTTCAGGTCAGTGATCTTGGCCAGGGTGACCTTCACAGTTTCGGTAGTGCCTTCTGCATCGGGAGTGCGCTCCAGGCTATTGACGGTCCAGAGGGTAGCCTGATCGGCATTCTTGAACGTCACGGGAACAGCGTAGCAGCGGCTGTAGATGTCACCAGCCTTGAACTTCATCTTGAAGTCGCCATAAGCGTAGTCGGCAGCGACGTCTGCAACTTCCTCTACGTAGAAGCCACCGCGATGGTTGTCATATTCGCCCCAGCCGCTGGTGTTGCCACCCCACTGGGTCAGGATGTTCAGGCCTCTGGCGAGGTGCATGGGAGGCAGGGCGGTGTTCTGGATGCTCTTGGAGAAGAAGGAGTTCTGACCCCAGCCGAAGGCCTCCTGCTTGTAGAGGGCGGGATAGATGCCCAGACGGACATCACCACCTGTGGTAGGACGGGTGAGGAAGAGGCCGGTAGCCTTGTTCTGGATAGCATAGATGGTGTCACCAGTGATGTCGCCGTTGATGGCGCTGATGTTCACGAAGCGGAAGAGGGCCATGTCGGGATCCTCGATGTCTGCGAGGTCGTCGCCGAAGATGTAAGTGCCTTCAGCAGCTTCTTCCTTGCTGACGGGGAGAACGAGATTAGCGTTGTAGGGAGTGCCATCGTCGTTGGTGTCGATCTGCTCATAGCCTCTCACACCGACGGTCAGGTACTTACCGAAGATAGCTTCGTTGACGGGGATGTCACCGATGGTGTCGCCTTCGACAACGTGCCAGTCGGCTTCATTGCCAGTGCCTGTGATGTGACCCGTTTCCTGATCAAGGGTGCCCCATCCGTACTTGGCAAATTCCTCTTCAGTACCGAAGCGGATGCGATACCACTTGCCTTCCTTGATCTTGATGGGAGACTCGGCGAGGGTGGTCAGCTGTTCCTTGAAGGAAGCGAGAAGTTCGCTGCTCTTGGCGGGAGTGTAGGCGCCGGCCTCGTCATAAGCCTTGGCAGAAGTGATGGTGGAGCTCAGGTTGGTCTTGGAACCAGCGGGCCAGAAGCCGGGGTTGGTACCCTCGACGACCTTATCCAGACGCTGTTCAGCCAGCTTGATGGTGTCGCGCAGGGCTGCGGGATTCACGTACTTGGCAACGAAAGCATCGTAAGCGGGCTTCAGGCGCTCGTAGTCAGCCAGGTCGAAGGCTTCCATATCGTAGTCTGCGAACTCTTCAATGAGAGCCTCGAGGTTCTTGGCCACATCGCCCATGGCAACATACTGCGACTTGGGATTATCGACGTCGTAGCAGAGCTGGATTTCAGAGAGGTGGAAGAATGCGCTACCGGCGTTGTTACCGTCGTTGTAGAAGCGGATGTACTTGAAGCCCTGGGTGTCGAAGTACTCGGACTTGTAGGACTCGGTCTGGTTGTTGGAGTGCCAGGGACTCTCGAAGGTAGCGAGTACTTCGCATTCGCCGTCAGCTGCCTCGGGATCGTTGGTGCCCTCGAACGACCAGTTGGTAATCTGGTTGTTGTTGGTGTCACGGCGAGTAAATCTCATGTAGATCTGCTGCTCGGCATTGAAGTCAGCAGGCATCTCGACCTGCAGATAGTGGCGGCCCTCGGGAACGACCTTGTCAGCAGAAGCCGACCAAACGCTGTGCCAATAAGTATTGGTCTTCTCATCAATGAGCACACCGTCGCGGAGATTTCCACCATCACCACCGCCGAGGTCGTTCTGGCTGAACGGGCTCGTCATCTGAGCGGCATCGGTGATGAGCTTAATGGTAGCAACGTCCTTGGCAATTTCAAGCATACCGGGAGCCTTATCGCGCATGACGATGAACTCGGCCTTCTGCTTATCTGCAACATCATCATAAGCATCGATGATAGCCTTAGCTTCATCATCGGGCACTCTCTCGAAGTACCACTCAGAAGCCTTAGGACCTTCGTAGGTGTCCCAAGTGGTGCACCATCCGACGAGGATAGCACCAGTGCCAGTGCCATCACCATGGTTGTTCTGATGGAGGTAGAAATAGTCATTGGCAGGCTGGCTGGCCAGACGGATATTGACGAAGTTAATCTCTTCTTCATGATTGGTAGCCACAGCATCGAAAGTCAGCAGGCTGTCGGATTCCTCGCTCATTTCCACGTCGGTGCTGCGTGCAACTTTGGTGAAGCGGCCCTTGTGGTACATGCTCTGAACGTCAAAAGTGGTGTCGGTGACAGCGGTAATCTTCCAGAGAGCCTGGATGTTTTCTTCTTCGACATCGAAGTCGGGGCTGAACCACTTAGCCCACAGCTTACCATTAGCACGAGAGCCACCCATATATTTCTCGACGTTTTCGCCGTCGTTGGTGTACATCATACCAGCCTTAATGCGGTAGTAACCGTTTTCGATATTCTTAGCGGTGAAGGGAACCTTGGTGGGAGCGATAGCTTCGTAGGTGGCGATGATAGCGTCGCGGACAGCGTAAATCTCCTCTACGGTAGCTGCGGTGGGCAGTGCGCTGTAGCTATCCAAAGCATCCAGGAATGCCTGAACGGCTTCCTCGCTGTAGTCACCGGGATCGGTACCCGTGCGGTCGTCGAAGGCATCCTGATATTCCTGATACTTAGCATAGGTCTCGTCCAGTTCTTTCCATGCCTGTTCAAGCTCATCCATCTTTTCTGCGGGGAAGATGTTGAAGCGGGACATGTGGAAGTAACCACGTGAGCCGTAGCCAGAACCATACTGCTCCTCGGAGTAGAAGCGGAGGTACTGGAACTCACCACGCTTGAAGACGCTGGACATCAGGGTCTCAGTGTTGTTGGTGAACGGAGTCTCAATATCGACTGCGATTTCCTCACACTCTTCCTTGGTGGCATTGGGGTCATCAGTACCCATCACGCTCCAGAGGATGGTGTGGTCGTTGTCGGCAGCACGACGCTTGAAGACGAATGCGATGAGGGTCTCGGGGTCGAGGTCATCGGTCATCATCACTTGCAGGTAGTGGGTACCCTTGTCCTGATTGCCGTGGTGCCAGTCGGAGTGCCAGAAGTCCTGAGTGTTACGGTTGGTGATGTCATCGGGCTTCGACTCTCCCAGCAGAGCCCACTCGGAACCTTCGCCAGAGTCGCAGCAGGGGTTCAGTTCTCCTGCCTCGCCATAGAGCTGAGTCATGACGTCAGTAATCAGCGGGTTGTCTTCGTCGATCGTGTATCCGTCTCGGGAGATAGATGACAGATCGACGTCGAAACCCTGTGCAAACACATTCGAACCGAAGAACAATCCGAATAGCATTGCAAAAAGTAGGTAAACTTTCTTCATACTTTTAGATTAATTAAAAGGGTTAGTAATAAGTGTGATTAAAATTTCTCATGTCGTGGTTACGTTTTACAACGTTTCGGCTGCAAATATAGGGGTAAACGTGGAAAAGATTAACGCTTCACGTGTTAAAATCGCGAAGCGTTAATCTTTTTTAACAAAAAGGAGGGTCTAAAGGGCTTCCAGCATGGCAATAATGCGGTCGCCGAGTGCGCTTTTGCGCTCGATATGTGCCTGCACCTCGGTCACGAAGGGATTTGTTTCGAATTCGCCACGCACCTGCTCGAAATCGGCCTCTGCCGTCTGGCGGCTGGCGCCGTCGAATCCGAAGCCCGTGCGGGCCGAGAGGGAGAACTCCTTCTTGGCATCGGCATAGAGCATCTGGTCGAGGTCCACGACGCTCTGCTTCCACTGGCGGACGATGGCGATGAGGTCCTCGATGGTGATGCGGTCGTCGGTGAGGTGATAGTACTGGAGAATCTTCTCGTAGGCCCAGGTCCACTCGAGTTCGTAGTATTCTGCATGGATGGCACGCAGGGCAGCGTCGAACTCCTGCTGGCTGCCCACGCGACCTGCCTCGACATCGTCCAGCAGGGCGTTGACGACCTCCTTCGGAGCGATGAGTCCAGCCAGGTCCACCCAGATGCCGAGTCCCTGCTTCAGGGTAGGTTTGATACCTTCGAGGACGCTCTCCACGCTGCTGCAGTCGATCTTCTCCAGGCGGGAGATGAGCGAGTTGCCGAGGAACTTCTGGATGCCGATGCGGTAGAGCTGCTGGCCGCGGTGCAGGGCGCTGTTGCTGATCTTGGCGCTCTGGTAGGCATAGACGTCGCTGGTGGCGCCGGAGAGTTGCTCCAGTTCCTCAAGGATGTGGAGGCCATGGAGCATCTTGTCGATGGTGTAGGGCGAGAGGAGGTTGAAGTTCACCTGATCCAGGCGGCCTTCCTTGGCGCGGCGGTCGCGCTTGGGCCACTTCTGGGCATCGCGTACGGTGCCCACGGAGCGGAGGTTGACGGCCGGAGCGAGGTAGGTCTCGCCCTTCTTCTCGATGAGGTACGAGAAGGGGAGCATGGAGGTGTCGGGGTTGGAGGTGTGACGCCCCATGACGAGGGAGAAGGCTCCGATGCGGGCGGGCCAGAGGATGTAGCTGTCGCTGGAGGTCTTGGCACCGCGCTCCATGGCGCCCTGGTGGATGGGGCCGAGTTTGTACATGTGGTTGCTCTGGTTGGAGCCGGAGCCGGCGTTCATGAACGAGAAGAGGCCTGCGATGAGGAGGGTGCTCTTGTGGTGGGTGACGGTGAAGGGGCCGGCGAAGATGGCGCAGGCCTCGCCGTTCTCCTCCTGGCAGTTGCAGAAGAAGAGGCTGTCGGAGGCAGAGTAGCTGTGGCCGAGGGTGCAGGCCTGACCTACATAGACGCGCGTCAGTGTGGTGCAGTCCTCCACGGTGGAGCCGTCCTGGATGATGAAGTCGTCGGCAATGACGCCGTAGCCGATGTGTATGGGGGCCTCGCGGCGGCTGTTCAGGGTGCCGTTCTTCAGTCGGCCGGCTCCTTCGACCTTCGCGTACGCGCCCACGTACATATTTTTAATGTAACCGGTGTCCACAATGGTGCTGTGGTGGCGGATGGTGCCCCGGGTGGAGGTCTGCTCGGCGGCGCGCTGGGCAGCGAAGTGCTTTAGGCGGTCGATGAGCAGGGGACGATGGCGGTAGAAGGCCTCGAGGTATGCCTCGTGGGCGGTGAGGCGGTCGTGGATGGTGACCTCGCGCCCGCCGGTCTCGTTGAGCACCGCCACTTCCACTCCGTTGCCGAAGCTGGTGGGTCCGTCGCAGAGGATGATATCTACGTTCTCGATGAAGCAGTCGTTCTCGATGTCGTAGTTGGCGATGTAGTTCTTGATGTTCTCGATGCAGCAGTCGTCGCCGATGGTGACGTTGTGCAGCGTGGCATGGAAGAGTCCGGAGTGTTTGTGCATACCGCCGGGCAGTTCGAAGCTCTTCTGGAAATGGCCCAGGTGGATCTCGCCGGAGAAGCGCGTGGCGCGGATGTATTTCAGGCTGGCTTCGTCGGTGACGTAGATGGTGCTCCAGTCCTCAGCGGAGCATCCTTGTTCCTGCAGCTTGGCGACCTCTTGGGGGGTCAGTTGTCTTGTCGTGATGGATTCCATAATTTCGTTTTGTAAGGGATTTCGGGCGCAAAAGTACAGAAAATAGGCGAAACTCATTGCACTTTGACAACTTTTTCTTACTTTTGCAGCGAAAAAAGCAGTATTTTTCGTCTATGCGACTCTTCAGAAGGCCTTGGATTTGGTTGTCTCGGTTCCGTCAGCGTAAGGGCTACGGCGTTCATTCTCCCTTCGCCTACTCGTTCATCCGGGGGGTGGTATTGGAGTCGTCTGCGTACTACGCCTACGCAGACCTGGCGCACCTGCATCCGTGGTGGGTGCGCTGGTTCCGTCTCTACCCCATGCAGTGCAGGCGACTGCTGTTCCGGTTGGCAAACTTCGCCGAGCCGCGCACGGTGGAACTGCGCACGGCAGACGAGGTGGCGGCGAGGTATGTCCGTGCCGCGGTGCCGATGGCAGAAGTGCGGCGCAAGGAGGGGGCGATACCTGGAGTGGTGCGGCGCAAGGAGGGGGGCTTGGCAGCGGTGCCTGAGGGTTCCCCCGAAGGAGAGGTGCTGCGCAAGGAGGGGGCGATACCTGGAGTGGTGCGGCGCAAGGAGGGGGGCTTGGCAGCGGTGCCTGAGGGTTCCCCCGAAGGCCGGGAGGCAGCGGACTTCGTCCTCGTGGGCAAGGAGCGGCTGGAAGAGGCGGCAGCGGTGGCCGCGAGGATGCCAGAGCGGGGGATGTTGGTTTGCGAGGGGATTCACGAAAGCCGCCGTGCCAAGGAAATCTGGCGCACCATCCGCGAAGCACCTCACACGGGCGTGACCTTCGATCTCTACACCTACGGCGTCGCCTTCTTCAATCCCAAATTGCACAAGCAGCACTACAAAGTGAACTTCTGAGGGCAAAAAAACATTTTTTCACTCAGAAAAGACCGCACCTGTCACTTCGTCACAGCTCGTCACAACGTAAGTCACAACCTATCACGTTGTATATGAGTGATTTCTGGTGATTTGTGACGAAGTGACGTGACTTCTACTATCTCTCACGCGCCTGCGCGCGTATGGGAGCCGCATGGCTTCGTCGGCCTCTTGCTTGTCCATCCACTCTCTCCCCCTGGCCCGCGCTGCTCCTACAGCAGGGTGCAGGGGACGATGGACCACGATGCAGGGGGCGATGGACCACGGTGCAGGGGGCGATGGACCACGATGCATGGGGCGATGGATCACGATGCATGGGGCGATGGATCACGGTGCATGGAGCCACACAGCAGGGTGTGTGGACGAGTACCAGCCGTGGTACAGGCAGATACGTGCGGACGTGTGGGCAGACACGTGCGGACGTGGTTGTTCCTAAGGTGTGTTCTGCAGGAGGGAGGAATAGTTCAAGATGCGGGCCTCGGTGGTCTGGCAGATGTCGCGGGCGAGGTCGTTGAGGGCGTGGAAGCGGCCGTAGTCCGAAGAGGCGTCGAGTGACCAGGGAGCAAGGATCAGCAACCGCCCCTCGGCGCAGGCGTAGAAGCGGCCTTGTGGCGGCTTCCAGAACTCAGTGATGGGTTCCTTCTGGAGCAGGATGAGGGGCAGGCGGGCGGCCAGGGCTGCTGCTACGACTCCCTGCTCGCCCTTGGAGATACCAGGGGTCACGAGCACGGCCCCTTCCTCCGCCGACCGCAGCAGTCGGGCTTGTTCGGCGGCGTACTCGGGGGTGAGGTGCGTGGGGGTTCCTTGGGCGTTCTTCCGATGGAAGAAGACTTGCACTTTATCGGGGTTCTTCAGGAGGAAGAGGTTGCCGAAGGCGGCGTATTCGCGATTGTGGATCCAGAGGTGAAGGCGCCGTTGCATGACGGTGGGGCACTCGCGGCGGATGATTGCGCGGAGGGGGTTCTCGTCCATATAGCGGCGGATGTTATCCAGCATTCCTTCGCGCTTGATGATGCGGTCGTGGTAGCCGGACTCGAAGAGGAGGGGGTACGAGGCCCAGTGGGCCGGGTAGAGGGCGCCTGCTGCTGCCCTGCCTTCGGGGGTCGACCTGCCTTCGGCCGCCTTCCTGCCTTCGGGGAAACCCTCAGGCACCACTGCCCCGACCGGAGCGGTGGAGGAGGGCACGGGCATGGAGGGAGAAACGGGGGAGACAGGGGCGGAGGTGGAGGACAGCAAGGCAGAGGAAGAGGCAGGGGTCGTTGCTGTGGTGCCTGAGGGGTTCCCCGAAGGCAGGGAAGGCGCGACAGGAGCGGAGGGGGAGGGCGCGGGCATGGAGGGAGAAACGGGGGAGACGGGCGCGGTGGCGGAGGGCAGGGCGGAGGAGGGGGAGGGAGCGGGCATGGAGGGAGAAACGGGGGAGGCGGGCGCGGTGGTAGACGGGCAGGCAGGGAGGCCTCGTTCCTGGTCCATTAAGCGCCACCAAGCACGGGAGCAGCCGGTTTTGAAGCCACCGAGGACAAAGCCCAGGTGCTTCCCTTTCGGCAGGGGTTCTTCGACCCTCAAGAGGAGGTGGAGGTGGTCGGGCATCATCGCCACTCGCCACACCTTCACCATTGGATAATGCTTGGTGATCTTTGGGATCTCTTCTTCAAGGATGGACTTCCCCAGGGGCGACAACACCAGCCTCGGGGCGTCGTAGCTCCCACGAGGTGCCTTTGAGGTGCCTTCGAGATGCCCAAAGAGAGGACGGCGCCCGGCAGTGATCAGCGTTATCATGAAGATACCTTTTTGGTTATAGTCATGCCATTGGGCACGGCGATGCTGCTGGTGCTTCACTTCTTCGGGGACATATCCCCGCGCTTGCATCTCTTCCTTGGTCATCAGGCGTTCCTTGTCTTATTCCACCTCCAAGGCACGCAAGGCACGCAGGAGACGGTCGTTGTCGGCGGTGTCGCGCACGGCGATGCGGACGTAGTGCTTGCCGGCGAAGGCCTTCTTGTAGCCGCAATCCTTGATGAGGATGTTGTCGCGCTTGATGAGGAGGATGGCGAGTTCGGACGAGGTGAAGCGTTCGGTGACCTCGCAGAGGAAATAGTTGGCCTCGGAGGGGATGACGCGCAAGAAGGAGATCCGGCGTAGCGCGGCCTCGAAGCGCTCGCGCTCCTCGCGGAAAAGGCGACAGGCGCGGTGGTAGTCGGCCTCGTACTTGCCGTAGATCTGCATGTAGTACTCGCCGAAGGAATTGATATTCCAGATGCTGACCTCGTGGCGGATGGTCCGGATGAGGTCGCCGTCGGCCGTGGCCAGCACGCCGAGGCGCAGGCCCGGCACGCCGTAGCTCTTGGAGATACTCTTCATGACGATGAGCGAGGGATGCTGACGCAGGAGGTCGTCGGAGAGCAAGGTGCCGTCCGGATAGCAACGGGCGAAGTCCACGAAGGACTCGTCCACCAACAGACGCACGCCACGCGCCTCGCACCAGGCGAGCAGCCGCAGGACGTCGGCCCGCGGGATGTAGTTGCCGCTGGGGTTGTCGGGGTTGATGAGCAGAAGCATCGCCAGGTCCTTGTCGGCGTAGAACGCCATGAGGTCATCGGCGGTGTAGGCGAAATCGGCGTTGGCGGGGGTGTAGATGACCAAGTCGGCGGGTGCCTTGCGGTTAGGGTATTCCTCAAAGGTGGGATAGACCACCCCGAGGCGTCCCGGCGTTTGCTCCATAACCACCTTGATGAGCTCTGCAGCCCCGTTGCCGGGCACCACGAGGTCCGGCGAGAGGCCCAGGTACTTCCCTGCCAGCAGGGAGTTGACGGCCATCCCGGAAGGATACTGCGTCAGCAGGGCATCGAAGCTGGCCATCAGTTCTGACTTCAGGCGAGCCGAGGGGAAGTAAGGATTCACGAGGTAGTTGAAATCCAACATTCCCGGGAAGCGCCAGAAGCCGCCGAAGCGGCGGGAATACGAGCGCCAGAGGTCCTCGCCTTCGGCGAAGAGCGTCTCGGCGATGTCCAGGTCCTGGATGTCATCGATTTCGTACCAGTGCTCGTCGCCGATGGGCAGGGCTTTCAGCTCCGTTCGGTCGAGGAATGTGAGTACGCGCAACACTTGTTCGTAGTACTCGTTGTCGCCCACGGTTTTCATATAGACCTCGAGGAAGGGGACATATTTCGTGCAGAGGAAGTCGCGGCTGAACTTATAGACGTTGACGGTCTTGTAGTACTGGTCGCGCTCCTCGTAGTGGAAACTGCTCTTGGGCACGAAGCTGGTGATGCAGAGGTCCTCGTCCAGACGAACCATGGTGCCGTCCATCCACGACTGGTACTTCGCCACGAGGGCGAGGTTCGGCCAGGGGTTGTCCAGCAGTAGCGGGAAGAGCCGTTCGTCGAGGATGAGGTCACTCTCGATGAGCAGGGTGTCGTCCTCCATGAGTTGCTGACGTGCCAGGGCGAGGGAGTAGATGTTGTTGGTGCGGTCGTAGAGCTCATTCTCCACATACTCGATGTTCAGGTCCGGATAGCGGTCACCGATGTGGCGACGCAGCCCGTCGGCCTGATAGCCCACGACGATAACCACCCTGGTGAGGGGCAAGGCCTGCAACTGGGTGAGCATCCGGTCGATGAGGCGCACGCCTCCGACCTCGATCATGCACTTGGTCTGGTTGCGGGTGAGTTCGCCCAGTCGGCGTCCCATGCCCGCGGCAAGGATTATCGCTTGCATAATTCCTTCGGGTTTCTTTGGTTTCTGGGTGCAAAGATACTGAAAAGTTGAAAGTTTAAAGTTGAAAGACTAAAGTTTTTGCGTTCGAGGCACCATTATATGAAACTTTTCCGTACCTTTGCCCTTGAATAAAGTCATTCCCTACGCAAAATGCTCATATCCGAATCCGAAAATCAAGCCTTGCGCGAGCGGTTTGCTCCCGAAGGTTCGCTGCTCCACCGCCAACAAGAAAGGATGTTAGAGATGCTACGCTGGATCGACGGCGTCTGTCGTCGCCATCAAATCCGCTACTGGCTGGGCTCTGGCACCTTGCTGGGAGCCGTGCGCCACGGGGGGTTCATCCCCTGGGATGACGATGTGGACCTCGAACTGCCGAAGGAGGACTACCAACGGTTGATGAAGGTGCTGCCCGAGGAATGTCTGGGGACGGACTACGCCCTCCAGACCCACGAGACGGACCCGGGGTACATCTTCACCTACGCCAAGCTCCGCGACCGCCGCAGCCACATCGAAGAGACCAACGGCTACGACCGCCACTTCCGCCTGCAAGGGCTCTTCATTGACCTCTTTTTTGTGGAGGAGGTGCCGGGGTGGTTGCACTGGCTCTCGAACCGCACCATCGGACACATCTATAAAATCATGCGCGACCCCGAATACAACGACCAGCAGATTGAGCGGAAGACACGCAAACTCTTCGACCTGAACGTGCGCTACCTCTACCCTGCCCTCCGTGCCATCGGTCGCCTGTTTCCCCAGAAAGTGCTGCACTACGGGCTGGGAATCCCCTATGAGAGCACACGCCGCCCAGAGGACCTCTTCCCGCTGACGACCATTGACTTCGAGGGCTTTCCGTTCTTGGCGCCTCGCGACCCGGCAGCCTACCTCACCCGTATTTACGGCGACTTTCGCCGCATGCCGGACTTAGAGAAAGTCCAATTGCACACGGCGAAAGTCGAGATTTACTGAGAAACTGAGGACTAAGTCCTCAGTTTTTTTAGACCTTCTTCAGACGGATAACGCGGCTGGAGAACATACCGCTGAGATAGGCGTCGATACCTGTTTCCATGAGGAAGCGACCGCTGAAGGTCTTGCCTTCGAAGTAGTGGGAACGCTCGGTGCTGCCGAACTCATTGAGCTGGTAGGTGGCGTCGGGGTCGAGACCGGCCATGTGCCAGCGCGGTGTCTGCAGACCCACGAAATGCTCGAACTTATAGCAGAAGAAGACGGCGTCGGACTTGTCCTCGCTGACGAACATCTCGCTGCAGTGGCCGTTGCCCTCGTAGGGCGAGAGCAGGCGGTACTGGTCGCCGAGCTGCACGATGGGACGGATTTCCTTGTAGAAGGCGACGGCCTTCTTGGCGTAGTCGAGTTCTTTCTCGTTGAGGTCGCTGGGCTTCATCTCCATACCGAGGCGGCCGGTCATGGCCACGTCGAAGCGGAACTTCAAGGGAATGATGCGACCAGTCTGGTGGTTGGGCGAGGCACTGACGTGCTGCGCCATGGCCATCGTGGGATAGAAGTGGCTGGTTCCCCACTGGATGTACAGGCGCTGGAGGGCATCGGTATTGTCGGAACACCAGAACTCATCGAAGTAAGGCATGAAGCCCCAGTTCACACGACCGCCGCCGCTGGCACAAAGCTGGATGACGAGGTCGGGATGCGACTTGCGGATGCGCTCTAAGGCACTGCGCAGGCCGAGGTGATAGTCCACGAAGAGGTGGCTCTGACGATCGGCGGTGAGGTAGCTGCTGCCGAAGTTGTTCATCGACATGTTGCAGTCCCACTTGATATAGTGCAACGTGGGGTTCTCCTTGACGAGGTTGTCCACGATGCCGACGACAAAGTCCTGCACCTTGGGGTTGGACATATCCAGCACCAGCTGTGTGCCGCCGCGTCCCATGGCCAGCTCGCGGGTGGGGTGTGCTACGACCCAGTCGGGGTGTGCCTCGTAGAGCTCACTCTTGCTGTTGGTCATCTCCGGTTCGATCCAGATACCGAACTTCAGTCCGCGGTCCTCTGCCGCCTTGACGAGGGCGGGCACTCCGTTGGGCAGTTTCTCGGTATCTGTCACCCAGTCGCCGAGGCTCTGGCTGTCGTTGGTGCGGCGGTACTTGCGGCCGAACCATCCGTCGTCGACGACGAAGAGCTCACCGCCCAGTTCCTTGATGCCGTCCATCATCTTCTCGCAGACTTCCTGATTGACATTCATATAGACGCCCTCCCAGGAGTTCAGCAAGATCTCGCGCAGAGCACGGCCGTTGTGGAGCTGGCCGGCACGGCCCCAGCGGTGGAAGGCACGGCTGACGCCGCCCTTGCCTTCGGTGCTGTAGGCCAGCGCGAGCTTCGGGGTCTCAAAGGACTCGCCAGGCTTGAGGGTGTAGGCGGTGTGGAGGTCATCGATACCGGCGATGAGGGTGTGGCGGTAGTGGCCGCGGGTCTCCAGACGGAGCTTGTAGTTACCCGTCCAGCAGAGGGCTGCGCCGATGACGCGGCCGCTGTTTTCCTGGGGCTTGCCGTCGAGGCTGATCATCACCTCGGCGTGGTCGTTCATACCGTTGCGCACACCATCGTGGTTGACGATGGTCTTCAGCCCTTGCACCAGAGGTTCCTCGGTCATCTGGGCTTCCTGAGCCCAGGCGCCGTGGAAGTGAGTGATCCAGGCGCCTTCCTGACGCAGGGTCATCACGCCGCTGGCGTACTGCTCCAGGCGGATTGGTTTCTTCTCGCCATTGCGGATAACGGTCCAGGTCTCGATGACGTCGCTCTTGTCATTGGACTTGTAGTAGAGGTCCACGAAGAAGTCGTACTTCTTGTCCTTCATGGAGATAATGGTGAGCTCGTCCTCGGTGCGGGTGCCGGTGATGGTGAGCTCGGTGGACATGTTACCGTCGGCGTGAGTGACGCTGAGGGCGGTTTCATCGTAGCTGTCGCGGCCGAAGGCGGGATAGGCGTCGTAGTTGATGCTCATGGCATCGATGACTTCCTGACGCTGGGCGGGCGAGATGCGCGAACCATAGTAGTGGATGCGGGGAGTGCTGCCGTTGTTGGCGGTCAGCATAAGGGTGGTCTTCGGGGTGTTGATGAAGACGTCTGCGGCAGCGGCGCTCAGCGAAAATGCGGCGGCGGTCAATAGCAGCAGGGGAAAGTTTTTTTTCATGTGGTTGAAAGTTATAATAAAGTGGATAGTTATCTCGAAGCTTACTCGGCAAATATGCCGAGCACCCAACCGAAGTTACTCTGCGGGCAGGGAGGGCAGGCGGGGAGGAACCCGCGGCGAGTGAGAGGGCCGGGCGGCGAGGAGGAACCTCGGCGGGCAGGAGGGCCGGGCGGCGAGGAGGAACCTCGGCGAGCGAGAGGGCCGGGCGGCGAGGAGGAGCCTCGGCGGGCGGGAGGGAGGGCGGCGAGGAGGAGCCTCGGCGGGCGGGAGGGAGGGCGGCGAGGAGGAACCTCGGCGGGCAGGGAGGGCGGGGCGAAGGGCTGGCGGAGGGCTACTCGGCAAGGACTGTGAACTCGGAGCCAGAGGCGAAGTCGAGGCCATTTTGGGAGGAGAGAGCTGTGAAGCGGAGGTAGCGGGCCCGCTGAGGAGAGGAGAAGGTGACGCGCTGGAGTCGGGTGTTCCGCTCGAACTCGCCTTCAGCCACCGGTGCGGACCACGTCTGGCCATCGGTGGACAGCTGGATGCGGTAGCCCTTGATGTTGCCGTTGGCTCCGCCGTCCTGACGGGGCAGGTAGGTGAAGCCCTTGATGGTCTTCTGCTCGGAACAGTCGAAGTCCACGGTGTGGGGGTACTTCGTCACGGTGACGCCGTAGGCGGTGTGCCAGATGGTCTCGGGCTTTCCATCGACGAGGTTGCCTGCATTTTCGCCCGGTTCCTCGGAACTGCAGGCGAGCACGGTGACGGGCACGAACTCCACCTTGTCGAAGGAACGGCTGATGCGGACGTTAGGAGCCTCGGCGTGCCAAGCGGTGATGGTGCCGCCGGCCTTCATGTCGATGGACGAGACGTTGTAGAACAAGCCTTCGGAGTCAGACTTTCCGGACTTTGCTGCTTTTCCGGAAGTTCCTGAGGCCCCGGAAACTACGTAGCGCACATCCTCGCCATTGAATTCGTTGTAAACAATCTGTGCATCGCCCTTGGCATCGCGGGTGATGGCCAGAGGAAGGTCGCCGCAGTGTATGAGGGGGAAGTTTGCATCGCTGATCTTGCGGGGGTCGGCGGTGGCGGTGGGACGGATGAAGAAGCCGAAGCAGTGGGCGTCGGCATAGACGCGGTCTCGCTCCAGCGGGCCGCCCTGTCCGCAGCTGCTGCCGCCGAGGGCGGTGACCTTCGCGTCGAGGTGGACATATACGTGGTCGCTCTCGGGCAGTTCATCCGGATGGGGAGCATAGGTCAACTGAAGGTCACTCCAGGGGAGCACGCTGGTACACATGCTGCCCGTCAGTGCTCCGAAGACGAGTCCGCTGCCCAAAGCATCATTCAGCGCCAGCCACTGCACACCTTCGCGATTGCCCATATCCTGCGGCTTGGGGAAGGCCACGAACTGGTCACGCACGGTGCTCTCATAGACGTGCGAGAACATACCACTCATGCGGTCGGCGTAGTTGTTCTGGGGGCCGCAGCCGAAGTAGCTCATGCGGCTGCCCTCCTCCTCGAAGCGCTTGGGCAGTTTCAGGAGGAAACCCAGGCGCGGGAGGATGGCTTTCGGGTTGCTACCCGTGATGGCGCTCTGGTTCTCAATGGTGCCGTCGGGGTAGACGGTCCAGACGATGTTGCTGGTGAAGGCGAAGTCGGAGGGCTGGCCGCTGTCGGCTATGGAGTAGCGCCCGGAGCTGCCGCCTTGGATCTGTCCCCTTGTGCCGCGGCTCTCAACGACATAGTTCAGCACTACGGCGCCGTCCTTGCGGGTGTAGACGTGGCGGTCAAGGACTTTGTGCTGGAGGTTGTGCAATCCGTTTTGATACCACGACTGATAGTACCAATTATCATTATCGACAGGAGCGCGGAGCGCATCAAGGACGGGACCGCAGCCCGGTTCAATGAGGGCCACCAAGTCAACATCGTCACATGCCTCGCCGCCCAGACCAAGATAATGGATCGTACCGCGTGCGTCGTCGAAGGTGACAACGAAGGGGTTCGTGTCGGCATCTATGGACTTCGGACGGATGACGGTGCGGCGGTCGGCCTCACTATGGCTGACGCTGAGAACGGGGCTGCCCTTCCCGGCCTCCCAGATGGGCTTCACGTCGCCAGCGCCCCAGAGGGGAATCTGCTCGCTCATCTGCACGTAGCCCTTCTTGGCCCACGGCATGTCGTTCTTCAGGAGGAACTCCACGCGCAGGCTGTAGCAGTGGGCGTCGGGGTTCTCGTCTTCAGCAAAGGTGATGGGCAGCACGATAGGTTCGGTGCGACGCGGAGCCACGGGGGCCATGCCGTGTTCGGGGTCGTCGGGAATGGTGCTGCGACCGACGTCGAAGCCATCGCGCTCGACGACGACGCTGATATCCACATAATCCAGCGGCACGAAGTAGTTCTTGTTCGTCACCTGCAGGCGCACCATTTGTCGTTTGCCCATCTGCCAGATGCTGTCCAACTCCACGCCGACGTTCTGGTAGACGTGCTTCACGTCGAAGTATTCAGGCTTCGGCGAGAGGTCGGGCAGCATGACGCCGTTCATGCAGAACATGCCGTCGTTGGGCAGGTCGCCGAAGTCGCCGCCGTAATTCATGCGGCCATTGGCCGCGATGGCCTGATCCACCCAGTCCCAGATGGCACCGCCGCAGATGTAGTTGCTCGTCTCGATGGCTTTCCAGAAGTCAATGAGGTTGCCGCCGGCGTTGCCCATGGAGTGGGCGTACTCGCTGATGTGGAAGGGGTACTTGGGTCCCTTGCCGCCGCCGGCGGCAAACTGCACCCAACCGACAGAAGGATACTGATTGGAACCCATATCCACGATGTCATTGTTGCGCTCGTACTGGATGGGGCGTGAGCGGTCGAACTGCTTGATGGCCTGATAGGCTTCCACAAAGTTCTGACCCGGCCCGGCTTCGTTGCCGAGGCTCCAGATAACGATGGAAGGCGCGTTCACGTGGGCGCGAACCATTTCCATATTCCGAGCGATGTGTGCTGCCCGCCATTCCTTCGGATGCGAGAGCGATGCATCGCCATAGTAGTATTCGTGGCTCTCGATGTTGGCCTCATCTTCGAGGTAGATGCCATATTTATCACAAAGGTAGTACCAGTAGGGGCTGTTGGCATAGTGGGAGTTGCGGACATGATTGATGTTCCCCTTCTTCATCAGGAAGATTTCATGCTCCATCTGTTCCTTGGTGATGGCGTGGCCGCGCCAGGGATTGGTCTCGTGGCGATTGACGCCTTTCAGCTTCACGGGCTTGTTGTTGACGTAGAAGTAGCGGCCCGCCTTGCCGAACTCATCCTGCTCGGCAGGAGTGTCGCGGATTTCCGCGGTGCGGAAGCCGAAGTAGGTGCTGCGAGTGTCGAGCACACGGCCTTTCTTGTCCTTCAGCGTGGCGGTCAGCACGTAGCGGAAAGGCTTCTCTGCCGACCAGAGGCGCACGCCCTCGACAGGCATTCCGGGAGTGAGCACGCGGCCGTCACCCTCCACCTTATCTGAATAGAGCTGCACGGGATAGTAGCGGTATTCCGTCTTCAGGTCAGGGAGCTGCTTCTGCAATTTCTTCAGCTGTTTCTGGTTGCCGTGGCAACGCACCTCGCTTTGCACGTCGAGCACGGCACGGTCACCGCTGATGCTGGTGGTACGCACGATGAGGTCGGCCAGCTCCACCTCGGGAACGGAGGTGAGATAGGTGCTGCGGAAGATTCCCGGCAGGCGGAACATATCCTGCGCCTCCAGGAAGCTGCCGTCGCTGTTGCGATAGACCTCTACGGCCACGACCTGCTCGGCGGCCTTGGCGTCGAGGAAGCGGGTGATGTCGAACGACGCGGTGTTGCGGGAGTTCTTGGAGAAGCCGACGTAGTGACCGTTGATCCACAAGTAGAAGAAGGAATCCACCCCATCGAAATTGATGTACACCGTGCGGCCGGCCCACCCGGCAGGTATGGTGAAGGTGCGGCGATACGAACCTACTTCGTTGGGGTACTTGTTGACGGTCCACTGCGGGTTGCGGGGCTTGCGCATGACGCCGCCGCGCCAGTCGTCCACGGCCACCTGGTGCTCGAAGATCACTTTCTGGTTGACATAGATGGGCACGCCGTATTTCAGCGAACCGTCCTTCTGGATTCCCTGTACATTCCAGCAGCCTGGCACTTCGATGTCATCCCAGGCCGACACATTGTAGGCCGGAGCTTCGAAGCCCTTGGCACGCTCCTCGGGCTGCTTGGCCCAGTGGAACTTCCAGGTGCCGTCGAGGCTCTGCCAATAGGCACCACGTTCGGGCATCACCTGCCGTGCAGCCTCCTCCGTGGCGAAATGGAATCCCCACGCACGCGGCTGTTCCTTATTCAAAGACAGTTGCCCGGGCGACTGCCACTCCTGCCCTGTGGGAGCAGTTGGTTGGGCTTCGTATGCGAAACCTTCAAGGTCTGCTGTCTGGGCTATGGCCACCGAAGCCATCAAAAGGAAACTCAGAGAGAGAAAACGATACTTCATAAGGCGGTTTATCATTAATTTAGCGTTGATTTCTGCGCAAAAGTAGCCAAATATTTGGAACGTTCCAAATAAAAGCGTAATTTTGCCGTGAAAAAATCGCTAACTAACGCATTTATGAAGCATTTTCTGGTATCTTTCCTGCTTGCAGGGGCTTTCCTGACAGGCTACACAAACGAAATCGCAGCCCAAAAGGTGCTGCAGTTGGAGTCCTTGGCGTCTTCCGTCACGGCTTCCTACACCTCGCCGGAGCACTCTCTCCTCTATGTCAACGACGGCAAACAGCTCAGCTCGTCGCCCTACTGGAGCAACTACCGCGACCGAGATCACTTCGGCACCGAGGACTATGTGGAATACCAGTGGGCACGAACGTGCGAGATTTCACGTATCCGCATCATCTGGAAGCAGGATGGCGATAGTTTGCTGCTGCCCACTGAGGCTTATTTCATGGCCTGGGACGGCGAACAGTGGCAACGGGCAGCCGACCTGGCAGAGATCGAAGGACGGGGCGTTTCGACCAACACCGAGGTCTTCACTACCAGCCGCCTGCGTCTGTATATGCGCTCGGAAGCTGCTGTGGGCATCATCGAGTTCTATGTCTCCGGCACTCCCGTGGAGGAGCCTTTCGACCCGGACCAGGGTTTTCAGTGGCCCGGGTATATGCCCTCCCTCGATTATGACTTCCGCTCGGAATATCCGTCTCTGCCAGCTCCCACCAAAGGACGGCTGCCCGAGAACGTCAATGTCGCCAAGCAGGTGGATGGCGAGTGGTGGAGCGTAGCGATAGGACCCAACGCCAACCCGCTCATCACGGAGGAGTCCATGCGCCTGCTGGTAAAGAAGATGGACGAGGATTTCGCATACTTCCGCAACGAGATGGGCTGGCCACCAGACAAACGTGCCCGCAACGGATATTTCAGCCAGGTCTATGGCTACGGTAGCGGACTGAGCTTCGATGCCGGTACGCCCAACACCGCCACGGGCGGCTGGCAGAGTGCCACGACCTACAAGGGTTCCTCCTGGCCCATGGTGTTCCTAAGCTACTACCCCATCTACAGCTTTGACCCCAAATGCACCTATGGCGACCGTATCGCACAGCAGAACGCTTGTGTCCATGAGGGTATTCATGCCACCTTCGCCGACCTCGAAGGATGCCGCAACTCCGCCTGGTTCCACGAAGGCGGAAACACCTGGCTGCAAGGCGAAGCAGAAACACGCAAGAGCGGCAAGGCACCCGAAAGCATGGGATTCCTCAGTGCCGGCAATATGATTGCTCCCTTCATGCCCATCGAGTGCTACTCGGGATGGTTGCAGGACGACTCCTTCGGCGGACCGTCAGCAGAAGGAGTGAATATGTATGGCGAATCCGGACAAATCTGCACCTGGCGCAACCTGCTCGGCGGCGTTCAGTACGGCGAACTCTTCCCGCACTTCCTCAGCGAGATCCTGGGCAAAGGATGTATCCCATGGATATGGCGCTACTGCAAGAACCGAGTGCTGCAGGGAATGGCAGAGGGCATCACGGAAAACGGGAAGAAAATTCCCGGACTGGGCGAAGAACAGATGCGACGCCTCATCCTGGAATACCGCGCACGGCAGGCCATGCTCGATGTGGGGGTATGGACAAAGGCCTGCGAAGCACTGCTTGACAACAACTGGCGAGTGGCCATCAAGGCTGAATGGCAACCATCCTGGAAATCTCCGAAGACATGGTATGCCACGCCCTACGAACAGATGACCGCCATCACCAATCCCGACAGCACCCGCTGGTGGAAACCCGAATGGCGCACCACTCCCGGATGGAGCGGTGCCAACCAGGTGGTCATCCACGTCAACCGCAAATTGGGCGAGACCGTGCGTATCGGATTCAAGCCCTTCGGGAAGAACATGGTGTGCCAGTTGGCCTACAAGACCCTGCGCGGTAAGATCTGGTACGGCGAACCGCTCTATGGCGAAGGCGAAGCCACGATTAAACTCAACGAGTTGCCGTCCAACAGCGTCATCTTTGCCATCATCTGCAACACCGATTATATCTACACGGGCGAGACACAGCGCAAGACACATTATTATTACCACCTGCGTATGGGTGAAAATGCCTACATGCCCGCTTCGCCGAACTATAAGTGGTACAAGTACCGCCAGAACATCACCGACTCCACCTTCGACGGCATCCAGGACTTCACGGCCAGTGACGAGGCTGCTGAGTTTGCCGTGTGCCCTGCCCGCACCGTTGTCCGCGCTGGCGAGCAGCTGCCATTGGCCTTCAGTGGAGTGCAGAGTTGGCAGATTCCCGTGCAACTCTACAACGCCGGCGGCAACCTCATCTATCAGCACAGCTTCCTGCGCGATGGCGTGCTGCCCCTGCCCACGACTCTCACGCCGGGCCTCTACATCCTGCGAGCCCTGGACCACGGACAGACGGCCACGGCCAAGATTATCGTGAAGTGACACCCTGCCCCATACAGCGGTCACCGACCAAGCAAAGGAATAACAAGCGAAAGAAAGGGACGGCCTCACGGTCGTCCCTTCTTCATTGTGCTGCGGTTTTCAAGGTAAAAACAGTCGAGCACTTGATTATTTTATAGAGAAAAAGCAAAAATGAAGTCAATTGGTGTAGGTCGAGTCGGCCTGTTCGGCGTTGGCAGAGCGGATATCGATGACCGTGGTCTCGGTGGCATCCAACTCATCTTCGCCCTCGAACGAGGCCTGAAGTTCCGGACTCTCGCTGTCATGACCTGGCGAAGCCTGCTCCACTGCCGTGCCCAGCACAATGGCAAAAGCCACGAAGGCAGCAGCCTTGAATAGAGGACGCATACGCAGGCCGAAAGTGATACGGCGAGCTTTCACATGCTCCTCGCCCGTCATCTGCAGGATGCGCTGATCAAAGTGCTCGTCCAGATGGCTCGCGGCCAAAGACTTTTCGCCGGCGAACAACGGCTGCCACTGCCGCAGGTGCTCGGGCACCTCGTCCTGTGCGAAGAACTCTCGCAGCAATCGCTCTTCCTGAACCGTCGTCTCGGCAGCGAAGTAGCGTTCCACCAGTTGTTCGATGTATTTGAAGTCCATACGTTCTTTTTTGACGTTTCTACCATCATGACGATTCAGCGGACAGAAAGTTACAGGGGAACTCTCTTTTTAACATTCTTTCAGAAAGAAGCCTCTTTCAGCCGCTTCGGCGTCACGACCAAGAGAATAGCTGACAGGGTGTCACTTATGTTAAAGATTTTAAGCTTGTTACGTCATATTTGTGGACAAAATGTCAGAGGATGGGCAGCAAAACGGCATTGGCACGCTAATTGCTTAATGAAGGGTGAAAGCCGATGCGAAAGCAGAGGCAAAACGAAAAGAAAATGTTTAACCCTTTAAAGTATAGGAGATTACAACTATGTTACCAGTAATGCTTAGAAACTCTTGGTTCCCCACCGTATTCGATGATTTCTTCGACAACGCATTTCCCACTCACACCACCAGCACTTGCACCGCTCCCGCAGTGAACGTCCGCGAAGATGCTACAGCTTACACCATGGAGGTGGCTGTGCCGGGTATCAAGAAAGAGTTCTGCCGCGTTAACCTCGACGAGAACGGTAATCTCAGAGTGGACATCGAGAACAAACTTGAGCACAAGGAAGCCGACAAGGAACAGCCTCGCCACCACTACCTCCGCAGGGAGTTCTCCTACTCCAACTACCAGCAGAGCTACACCCTGCCTGAGGATGTCGAAAAGGAAAAGATTTCCGCTAAGGTGGAAGATGGCGTGCTGACCATCGTGCTGCCTAAGAAGACGAAGGAAGAAGTCAAACTCAGCCGTCAGATTGAGGTTTGCTAAAGACTTCCCGGCAACGCTACAAACGCAGCGAACATACTAAGTCAACAAAGGAAATGCAGTCAAGCAACTGGCTGCATTTCCTTTTTTTTTCGATGTTCCCCTTGGTCGTGAAGCTACATTGGCGGACAAAGTAAGCTTCCTTGCTTAACGTACCCGACCGCATTTAACAAGAAATCATTGGGAATGGCAGGTGATATCATCAAAATCCCTTGTTGGGAAGCGCGTTCTAAATAATTTTTTGTATTTTTGCGCCATCATTTCAAAAGGAAGACACGGCGAATGAATGAGTTTATCACCCAATTGAACGATGCCCTCTGGAGCTACCTGCTCATGGGAGCTCTGGTGCTGTGCGGACTGTGGTTTACCTGGAAGACCCGCGGAGTACAATTCCAGATGATAGGTGAGATGCTACGTATGCTCGCCGACACCCCGCCAGCGAAGAATCAGCACTCCGATAAGAAACGAGGCATGAGGCACATCTCTTCGTTCCAGGCCTTCGCAGTGTCGGTGGCCACCCGTGTGGGGACTGGCAATCTGGCCGGAGTGGCCACGGCCATTGCCATCGGCGGTCCGGGCTCAGTGTTCTGGATGTGGGTGATAGCGCTATTGGGCTCTGCCACGGCCTTCGTGGAGTCCACCTTAGGACAGCTATTCAAGCAGCGCCATGCCGAATCCTTCATCGGCGGACCCGCCTACTACATCCAGAAAGGATTGCACCTGCGCTGGATGGCGGTGTTGTTTGCCGTTTTGATCACGCTAACCTTCGGCTTGGCCTATAACTCCATCCAGAGCAACACCATCTGCGGTGCCATGCACGAGGCTTTCGGATGGAACCCTGCCGTGGTTGGCATAGTACTGACAACGATGGCCCTGATCATTGTGTTTGGCGGCATCCATCGCATTGCCAACGTCAGTTCGGTGCTGGTTCCCGTGATGGCCATCGGCTATTTCCTGCTCGTTGTCGTCATCATCGTGATGAATATTCAGTCGGTTCCCCACGTGCTGAAGATTATTGTCAGCGATGCCTTCGGTCTCCGGCAATCGGCAGGCGGCATGATTGGTGCCGCCATCATGAATGGTGTAAAACGAGGGTTGTTCAGCAACGAGGCAGGCGAAGGCAGTGCGCCCAATGTGGCAGCCACCGCCACGGTGTCGCATCCCGTGAAGCAAGGACTGATTCAGGCATTGGGGGTCTTCACGGATACACTCCTCGTCTGCTCCTGCACCGCCTTTGTCATTCTCATCAGCGGGCTTTACGAAGTGCCGGAACTCAATGGCATTGCACTTACCCAGAGCGCATTGCAGTCCGAAATCGGCAACTGGGGCCCTACGTTCATCGCCGTTGCCATCTTCCTCTTCGCCTTCTCCTCCATCATTGGGAATTACTACTACGGCGAGGCAAATATCCGATTCATGACTTCCAGCCGGGCAGTCCTGACGTTGTACCGATTGCTCTCGGGCGGTGTGCTGGTCATGTTTGGTGCCTTGGCCAGCCTGGAAGTCGTCTGGAACCTGGGTGACCTCTTCATGGCCCTGCTCACTGCCTGCAACCTGATCGCCATCGTCTGTCTGGGCAAGTACGCCTTCCGGCTCCTCGACGACTACCGCGAGCAGAAACGCCGTGGCATCAAGGACCCCGTCTTCCATCGCAGCCTATTGCCTGAGATAGAAAAAGAGTTGGAGTGCTGGGAATAAGTGGATAGGGAAGGCCTATTGCAACCCGTAGTTTTGCATCTTCATGTATTGCTCTCGCAGTTTCTGGCGAGCACGAAAGAGGTACACGCGGACTTGGTCTTCGGTGAGGCTGAGTTCGGTGGCTATCTCGCGGTAACTGAGTCCTTCGATGTCGCGCAGACGGATGATGTCATTCTGCGGCGGAGTCAGTTGTGCCATGAGCTGCGAGAGAATGCTCAGGGACTCGCGAGCCTCGAGGGTATCGGATAGATGGGGAGTGGAAAGTGCGCTGTGGGAGGTGGCAGGATCGAGGTGTGCGCCGGAAGAGGCGGAAGAGGAAAGAGTCCCTTCGTACTGCGAATGTTTCTTGCGGTCGAGGGCGAGGTTCCGACAGATTTGCGTGAGCCAGGCACTGATGTTTTGTATCTCCGACCATTCGCCGCGCCGTTCCCAAGCGCGGAGCATGGTGTCTTGCACGATATCCTCTGCCTCGGCTGTGTGGAGCGTGATGCCGAGGGCCAGGCGATAGAGGCGGTCGCGGTGGGGAAGGATATCAGTGCGAAAGTCCATGTTCTATGGCACTGATTACGCGGACGGCACGGCTTCGAGTGTAATCACCGTTCCTCCTTGGAGGTCATTAATATTCGTGATGCGAACTCGGGAGACTCCTGCGCGGAGGGCGGTAAAGGCATTCTCCAACTTCGGAATCATGCCGCCAGCAATGGTTCCATCAGCAACGAGGGCTCGGAAATCGGACTCAGTGAGATGGGGAATGAGGGTGGAGGGGTCGGCAGGATTGCGCATGACGCCGGGGAGTTCGAAGCAGAAGGTGAGGGAGACGGGAGCAGGGCTGGCAGACGGACTGCCAGCAACGGGGGCGAGGGCTGTACTGGAGGCCGACAAGGCCTGAGCCAAGGCGGTGGCCACTGTCTGGGCCATGGTGTCGGCGTTGGTATTGAGGAGATTGCCCTGGCCGTCGTGGGTCAGGGGGGCGACCACGGGAGTGATGCCGCTGTGGAGCAGCTGTAGCAGACGCTGGCCGTCCGCACTATCTACGTCGCCCACGAACCCGAAATCCACGCCTTCGGGAGTGACGGGACGGCGATGAGCACGGATGAGGTTGAGGTCGGCGCCCGTGAGCCCGAGCGCGTTGACACCCCGAGCCTGCAGCTGAGCCACGATGTTCTTGTTGACCAATCCTCCATAGACCATCGTCACCACGCGTAGCATCTCTGCATCCGTGATTCGGCGGCCGCCCACCATCCGGCTTTCGATGCCCAATTGCTCGGCCATTCGGGTGGCAGAGCGCCCGCCACCGTGGACAAGAACCTTGGGACCTACGACCCGCACAAACCCATCCAGCAAGATAGCGAGCTGTACGGGGTCTTCGACGACGGCACCGCCGACTTTGATGACAGAAAAACCGGCCCCACTGGCAAGAGACTTATTCAAGATAGGTGTATCCATACAATCCGGCACGATAATTAGAGATGAATTCCTTGCCCTCGCTCTCGGTAATCTTGCCGTCTTTAACGGCACGACTGACCCAGATCTCAAGCCGGCGAACCAGTTTCTTGGGATCGTACTGCACGTACTCCAGCACGTCGGCCACGGTCTCGCCATCGATGATCTGCTCGATTTCGTAGTCATCGCGCCCGACCGTGATGTGAACGGCGTTGGTGTCGCCGAAGAGGTTGTGCATGTTGCCTAAGATTTCCTGATAGGCACCCACAAGGAAGACACCGATGTAGTAATGCTCGTCGGCCTTGACGGGATGGAGCGGAATGTAATTCGTCTGGTGCCCACCGTTGACGTAGGTCGTGATCTTGCCGTCGGAATCGCAGGTAATGTCCTGCAACGTAGCGCTGCGCGTAGGCTGTTCGCCCAGGCGGGCAATAGGCATGATGGGGAACAACTGATCCAGTGCCCAGGAATCAGGCATAGACTGGAAGAGTGAGAAATTGCAGAAGTACTTGTCGGCCATCTGTTTGTCCAGTGCACGGAGCTCATCCGGCACGTGCTTCTGGTGGTGAGCCAGTTCGGCTACCTCGTGGCTGATGGCCCAATAGAGGGATTCTATCTGAGCACGGGTGCGAAGGTCGATGATGCCATGGCGGAAGAGGTCAAGGGCCTCCTCGCGGATATCCTCTGCGTCGTGCCAATCCTCGAGCAGGGAACGAGTCGAAAGCTTGTCCCAGATTTCCGTGAGGTCGTGAACGAGTTTATGATCTTTCTCTCCGGGCTGGAAGTCCTCTGGCATCTGAGGCGCCGAAACGCTCTCGAGCACATCCACGATGAGAACGCTATGGTGGGCTGTCAGCGAGCGACCGCCCTCAGTGATGATGTTAGGATGCGGAATGCCATTGGCATTGGCAGCCTCAACGAGGGTCCAGACACAGTCGTTGACATACTCCTGAATGGAGTAGTTCACGCTGGACTCGCTGTTGCTGGAACGGGTGCCATCATAGTCCACGCCCAGACCGCCACCGCAGTCGATGAACTCGATGCCAAATCCCATGGCGTGGAGTTGCACATAGAATTGGGCAGCCTCGCGCAGGGCGGTTGAGATGCGGCGGATCTTCGTAATCTGGCTACCGATGTGGAAGTGCAGGAGCTTCAGGCAGTCGCGCAGTCCCATCTCGTCCAGCAGTTGCAGGGCCATGAGCAATTCTGAGGAGTTGAGTCCGAACTTGGAGGCGTCGCCACCACTCTCGCTCCACTTGCCACTGCCGTTGGCAGCCAGCTTGATGCGGATTCCGAGGTTGGGACGAACTCCCAGCTGCTGGGCGGTCTCGGCAATAATCTTCAGTTCTGGCAGTTTCTCGATGACGAGGAACACACGCTTACCCATCTTCTGCGCCAGCAGGGCCAGTTCGATGAAGTTCTGGTCCTTGTGGCCGTTGCAGATAATCAGGCTGTCGCTGTCCATATTGGTGGCCAGCACAGCGTGGAGTTCGGGCTTGGAACCCGCTTCCAGTCCAAGGTTGTAACGTTTGCCATGGCTGATGATTTCCTCTACGACGGGGCGCATCTGATTGACTTTAATTGGGAAGATGATGAAGTGCTCTGCCTGGTAGTCATACTCTTTGGCAGCCTTGCGGAAGCACTCGTCGGTCTTCTCGATACGGTTGTCGAGGATATCAGGGAAGCGCAGCAGCACGGGTGCCGTGACGTGGCGTGTGGCCAGTTCGTCGATGACCTCCTTCAGGTCCACCTGTACGCTGTTCTTCTTCGGGGTCACATAGACGTGGCCCTTGTCGTTGATACCGAAATAGTTGACTCCCCAGCCCTTGATGTTATAGAGCTCTTCAGAGTCTTCGATGCGCCATTTCTTCATGCTGTTCTCTTATTTACGCACGGGTTACACAGGACTCACGGTTTTTCTCAGTTGTCACACAGAAAACAGGAACCGCATAATCCTTGTAATCCGTGCCTATAGCTTTTTTAGTTGCTTTTTATAGATGCAGTAGCTCGCGAATGATGCGCACACTGTCCTGAATCTTACTCGCAGTGTCGAGGAGCGAGACATCAACGATGTGCTTTGCTTGGGAATAATAAGGTTCGCGCGCTGTGAGCATCTGGCGAATGGTGTCCTCCAGTTCCTCCGGAGACTTGCCTTCGAGCAGAGGACGTTTGCCCTTGCCCATACGCAGATGGGCCGCCAGCACCTCCGGCGTAGCCTTGAGGTAGATGGTATCAGCGAGGGAGTTCATATAATCCATGTTGTCGAAGAAGCACGGAGTGCCTCCACCGCAGCTGAGGACGATGTCTTCAAACTCTGCCGCCTCATGAAGCATACGGCGTTCAAGGTCGCGGAAGCCCTCTTCGCCACGCTCGGCAAAGATTTCAGGCACCGACCGGCGGTAGCGTGTGGTGATGAACCAATCGAGGTCATAGAACGGCACACCGAGTTCGGCAGCCAAAGCCTTACCCACAGTGGTCTTGCCGGCTCCCATATAGCCGATGAGGATGATGCGTATCATGAGCGATTAACAATTACCTATTAACAATTAACTACCGAAGTCAGGAACTCTTATTTACGCTTGTTGAACCGACGCCGACCATTGGCAGCTGCCTTGGGCTTCTCGTCCTGTTCCTTGATGAGGTCCATACATTCGGCAAGCGTCAGCTCGGAAGCACGTTCCTGCATAGGTTTCGGCAGGCGATAGTTCTGTTCTTTATAGACAAGATAGGGTCCAAAGCGGCCACGGATGATTTCCAGCTCAGGCTCCTCATCGAACCCCTTGATAAAGCGGTCGGCCTCGGCCTGACGACGTTCCTCGATGACCTTCACGGCATCCTCAAGGGTGATGCTCAGGGGATCGGTATCGGCAGGCAGGGAGATGAATTTCTTCTGGAAACTGACGTAGTTGCCATATCGCCCTGTGCCGACAACCACCTCTTCGTTCTCATAGGTTCCGAGGGTGCGTGGCAGGCGGAACAAATCCAGGGCCTCCTCGAGTGTGATGGTCTCGATACTCTGGCCCTTACGAAGCTGTGCGAAGCGGGGTTTCTCTGCATCTTCGGCGGAACCCACCTGAACGACTGGGCCGAAACGTCCAATCTTCACACTGACGGTCTTTCCGGTCTTCGGCTCCACGCCTAACAGGCGCTCGCCGGCCCTCAGTTCGTTCTTGGTGTTCATGGTCTCTTCCACCAACGGCTCGAATTTGGCCCAGAAATGACGGATCATGCCGGTCCATTCCTCCTTGCCGTCGGCGATGGCGTCGAATTCCTTCTCTACCTCAGCCGTGAAGTTGTAGTCCATAATCGAAGGGAAGTATTCCATCAGGAAGTCATTGACAACGATGCCCGTGTCGGTCGGCAACAGGCGGCCGCGTTCGGCTCCGAAGATAGCGGTATTGGTTTCGCTCTTGATACCCTCGTCCGTCAGGGTCAGGGTTACGAAGCTACGCTCCTCGCCTGGTTTGTCACCCTTGACCACGTACTCGCGCTGCTGGATGGTGCTGATGGTGGGTGCATAGGTGGAAGGACGTCCGATGCCCAATTCTTCGAGCTTGCGCACCAGGCTGGCTTCATTGAAACGTGCCGGACGCTGGCTGAAGCGCTCAATGGCAACGATCTCCACCCGCTTGAGTTGTTCGCCCATGGCCACAGGAGGCAGCAAGGTTGCCGTCTCCAGGTCTGAGGAGTCGGATTGATCGGTAGCATCGTTCGTCTCGCGATACACCTTCAGGAAGCCATCGAACTTGATGACCTCGCCCGTTGCGACAAACTGTTCCTCACGACCACTGATGCTGATGGTGGCTGTCGTCTTTTCCATCTCGGCATCTGCCATCTGGCTGGCGATGGTGCGTTTCCAGATGAGATCATAGAGGCGACGCTCCTGGGTGCTGTTGCCCTGAATTTCCGTGCGGTCCATGTAGGTGGGGCGGATAGCTTCGTGAGCTTCCTGAGCTCCCTTGCTGGAGGTGTGGTACTGACGTGTCTTCACGTACTCCTCGCCCATCATCTCGCTGATGACACCACGGCTGGCGCCGAGTGCAAGCTGCGAGAGGTTCACGCTGTCAGTACGCATATATGTAATGAGACCGCTTTCGTACAGGTGCTGTGCGATGAGCATCGTCTGTGCCACGGGAAGACCGAGCTTGTGGGCTGCTTCCTGTTGCAGGGTGCTGGTCGTGAAGGGGGGAGCCGGTGTACGGTGAACGGGACGGGTCTGGATATCTTCAATCGTGAAGGTTGCAGCACTCACTTCCTTCAGGAAGGTCTCGGCCTCCTGGCGTGTTGCGAAACGACGATTCAGTTCAGCCTTCATCTGTCCGCCCTGAGCAGCACTGAAGAGGGCTGTTACACGATAGGATGCTTCGCTCTTGAAAGCCTGCACCTCGCGCTCGCGCTCCACGATGAGACGCACGGCCACGCTCTGTACACGTCCGGCGCTGAGCGAAGGCTTCACCTTGCGCCAGAGCACGGGCGAGAGCTTGAAACCGACAATACGGTCGAGTACACGACGAGCCTGCTGTGCATTCACCAAGGCCATATCCACCTGTCGGGGATTCTCAATGGCAGCGAGGATGGCAGGTTGGGTGATTTCGTGGAAGACGATGCGCCGCGTGGTTTCGGGCTTCAGCTTCAGCACCTCCTGCAGGTGCCACGAGATAGCCTCTCCCTCGCGGTCCTCATCGGATGCGAGCCATACCATTTCTGCCTTCTTGGCATTTTGTTTCAACTGGGTGACGATATGGACCTTGTCGGCAGGGACTTCGTACTGGGGCCGGAACGTATCGGTGTCTATACTGAAGTTTCGTTTCTTCAAATCGCGGATGTGCCCGTAGGACGACATCACCTTGTACTCCTTACCCAAGAATTTCTCAATGGTTTTTGCCTTGGCAGGAGACTCTACGATAACCAGATTTTTTGACATAGTCTTGCGTTTTGTGAATTTTCGGGCGCAAAACTACATAAAAAATGCGAACTACACCTTATTATATAAGAAAAAAAATGTTATTTCTCCGAATTATGCCCTCTTGAAGCCCTCTTTTTGTACTGCTAAGAGGAGAATCACGAGGAAAAACAGACTCACGACGGCAGCAATGCCTGCGTTCGTCGGGCCACCAATAAAGTGGACAAGGCTGTCATCATCGCGCGAAAGCAAGGTCAACATGCAGGCTACGGAGTTGTTGATAATATGAATAGCTATGGGAGCGATAAGGGATCCGGACCACCAATAGGAAAAGCCCAGCAAAAGTCCCAGAATGAAGGCGACAGGTAACTGCGCAGGATTGAGATGGACAAAACTGAAGAGCAAAGAGCTGAAGACAATGGCCTTCGTTGGCGAGAAAGTGTGCAGCAAACTACGTTGCACGCCACCGCGGAAAAGCAGTTCCTCGCAGATGGGTCCTACGACTGCCACCACCAATAGCCCCACAGGATGCTGCATCAGTCCGAGCATATTCTGCTCCCCTACCCAATCAGGCAGGCTGGGCAGCAGTTCTTGCATCAAGTTGACGAGGAAGATCAGCGGCGGAGCTATCAGCACGCAAAGACCACTGCGGTAGATCATCCGTCTCTGGCGAATCTCCTCCATGGTGATAGACCATCGGAGGTCAGACGGACGAACGATGAGCCAATAAGCGAGAAAAAACAGGATGCCCAACACATTGGCCGTGAGCAGGACAAGGACCATCATCTCGTCTTGCGAGAGATTCGTCATTCGCAGCATGAAAGCGGCAAGGCCACCCAGCACTTGACTGACGGCGAAGATGCAGACAAAAAAGAAGGCCCATAGAATCTTTATAAAGTCTTTGCCGGTAAACATTGTCTTAGCGTTTATTGGTTAGTTAGAAGGATTGCACGAGCAGCCTCACGATCCTGCTGCAGCTGGGCAGCAAGGGCAGCCTCATCCACAAAGCGGCGTTCTTCGCGCAGGCGTGCGATAAAGAATAAGGTAAGCACGTGTCCGTAGAGGTCTCCCAGGAAGTCCAGCACATGAGCCTCCACGCTGGTGTCGCTGCCGTTGTCCAGCGTGGGGCGATGCCCGATATTGAGCATGGCACCCCGCACCTCGCACTCTGCACTTTGCACCCTGACGGCATAGGCTCCGCGCGCCGGCAACAGCTTCTCTGGTTCCGTCGCCTCGAGGTTTGCCGTGGGGAAGCCCAACTGACGGCCTACGGCATGGCCGTGGACGACGCGGCCGCTCCAAGCATAAGGACGTCCAAGCAGCTGTGTTGCCAAAACCACATTCCCCATCTCCAGCGCTCGACGGATAACGGAACTGCTGACGTGCTGGCCTTCCAGCTCTAACGCCCTCACGACCTCGATACCTACCTCGCGCCCAAAGGTGCAATAGTCCTCAAAACTCTCACCCTGCGGACGACCGAAATGGTGGTCGTAGCCGATGACAAGTGCATCCACGCCCAGTTGCTTCTTCAGCACCTGCTCCATGAACTCACGTGCCGTCAGTGCCGCCATGGCTTGATTAAAGGGAAGAACATAGATATCATCCACCCCCGTAGCCCGCAGGAGTTCCATTTTCTCCTCGGCAGAAGTCAGCAGGCGAGGGGCATTGTCCGGAGCAAAAACCGACCGCGGGTGGCGATCAAAGGTGATGAGCAACGAGCGGGCATCACGCCTCCGTGCCTCATCCAGAACTTGCCGGATGAGACACTGATGGCCGCGATGGACGCCGTCGAAGAAACCTATGGAACAGACGATGGACAATGTGGAACGGATTATAAATTCATTATTACACCAAGTGCCCCACAATCTCTTCCCGATCGCCAGGCAGCAGATCGATGACGGGGATTTCGATCATCGTGTAGCAGCCAGGCTGCTGACGCATGGAAGCACGAGCCACATTGACCAGCACCTGAGCCGTCAGGGCTGGATTGTTGATTTTCATATTGAACTCGAAGAGCTGGTTGTGGGTCTGGCCCGAAACGCCCTTGCGTACAAGGTTCACGCCATGGCCTACGTCGTTCAGATCCTTGACGCACGGCACCTGCTGTACGTGGGTCTCATCGTTGACAAAGTAGGGGTCTTTGAGGATTGACTGCTTCACAGTCTCGAAGTCAGCACCATCCTCCAATTCCACATAGACCATGCGACGATGGATGCCCGTGCCCAGAGGAATGGTCACGCTGAGGGCATCCCGAACGCCAGCGATGGCGCGCACGGCAACCGAGTGCCCCATCGAACGGCCAGGACCGAAGTTCGTATAGCTGATGCCCTTCGGTGCCAAACTCTCCATGAGCGTGCGGACAACGCTGTCCGAACCTGGATCCCAACCGGCACTGATGATGCTGACGGCACCTCCTGCCTTGGCGGCAGCGTCCAGCGAACGGCGCAACTGCACAATCTGCGTGTGAATGTCAAAGGAGTCAACGGTGTTGATTCCCTGTGCAAGGATTTCCTTCGCATAAGCTTCCACACTACGGGTGGGAGTGGCCAGGATGGCAACGTCCACAGCCTCCAACTCGCGAATATCCTTCACGACCGTATAGTCTGCCAGTTCCTTGGGGCAATCTTCTGCGCCACGCCGACGCACGATACCGGCGATCTCGAAATCGGGAGCCTCTACGAGAGCTTCCAGTGCATACTTTCCGATGTTGCCGTAGCCAACTACAGCTGCACGAATCTTCTTCATAATGTTTGTGTATTAAGGGTTAAATGCTCTTTCTTTCTTAAATCCGCCGCAAAGGTAGCACAAAGCAAGCATTTCTCCAAGCAATGCAGACAAAAAGAAAGCAAATCGCCCGTATATGTTTACTTATTTAAGAATATTATCAATCATTTGTAACTCTTCGTTGCTAAATGCGGGACTTTGGAGGCAAGCAAGGTTGCGCTTCAGCTGCTCCGGCGAACTGGCTCCGATAATCACACTGGTGACCTCCTTATGATGGAGAATCCACGAGAGTGCCATCGTTGCCAGCGCCTCGCCTCGCTGTGCAGCCAAATCATTGAGGGCACGGATGCGAGCAAGCACCTCCGGCGTCAGCGAATCGGCCTTTAGGAAACGCGGGTCGTGGGCCATGCGGCTGTCGGCAGGAATACCATGGAGATAACGGTCGGTCAACAAGCCCTGCGCCAAGGGCGAGAAACTGATGAATCCCGCTCCGGCCTGGTAGGCTGTAGCAAGTGTTCCATCAGCCTTCGGTGCCTGATCGAAGAGGTTCAGGCGCCCTTGATAGATCAGGCAGGGAACATCGTGGCGACGCAGGTAGTCGTAGCCGAAGCGGGCAGCCTCCTGTGGCCAGCGGGAGAGCCCCACGTACAGCGCCTTTCCCGAACGGACGATGTCCACCAGCGTCTGCAGCGTCTCCTCCAGCGGTGTCTCGGGATCATAGCGATGACAATAGAAGAGGTCCACATAGTCCAATTGCAGACGGCGAAGGCTCTGGTCCAGGCTTGCCATCATGTGCTTGCGCGATGCCCAGGAGCCATAGGGGCCGTCCCACATATCATAGGCCGCCTTGGTGGCGATGAAGAGTTCGTCGCGATGGGAAGCTAAGTCATCCTTCAGGAACTTGCCCAGGCGCAACTCGGCAGCGCCGGGCAGAGGGCCATAGTTGTTGGCAAGGTCAAAGTGGGTGATGCCAGCGTCGAAAGCAGCACGCACAATGGCGCAACTCTGCTCTTCGGGCGTCACCTCGCCGAAGTTGTGCCAGAAACCCAGCGAGAGCTCTGGCAGGAGTACGCCCGAGCGACCGCACCTGCGGTACTTCATCTCGGCGTAACGAGAGGGATTAGCGGTGTACATATTATATATTCTTTTCATGCTTTAATGTGCCTCCAACCAGTTGCTTCCCCAACCCGCATCGGCTATCAGAGGTACGCGCATCTCTATAGCACCTTGCATCTCGCTGACCACAATCTGCTCCACGCGCTCGCGTTCTTCGGGGAGGACAGAGAAGTTCAGTTCATCGTGTACCTGCAGAATCATGCGCGACTGCAAGCCTTCCTCGCGGAAGCGGCGATGGATGCGCACCATGGCAATCTTGATGATGTCCGCCGCCGAGCCTTGAATAGGCGAGTTGATGGCGTTGCGCTCTGCGAAGCCCCGCACGGTGGCGTTGGCGGAGTTGATGTCGCGCAGGTAGCAGCGGCGATGGCAGATGGTCTCGGTGTAGCCCAGCTCACGCGCACGGTCGATGCTCTCCTGCATGAAGGCGTGGACGCGCGGATAGGTCTCGAAGTAACTGTCGATGAGCTCCTTGGATTCCGAACGGCTGATGCCCAGACGCTCCGTCAGCCCGAAGGCCGTGATGCCATAGATGATGCCGAAGTTGGCCGTCTTGGCCTTGCTGCGTTCCTCGCGGGTGACGGCCTTGATGCCCTCCTCAAGAGTACTCTCCCGATGGAAAATCTTGGCGGCGGTGGCGGCGTGGATGTCGTGGCCCTGCCGGAAGTCCTCGATGAGACCCTCATCGCCGCTGAGATGTGCCATGATTCGCAGTTCCACCTGCGAGTAGTCGGCCGAGAAGAACAGCTGACCCGGCTCCGGCACAAAGGCCTTGCGGATTTCCTTGCCATCCTCCGTACGCACGGGGATGTTCTGCAGGTTCGGGTCGCTGCTGGACAGACGGCCCGTGGCAGTCACGGTCTGGTTGAAACTCGTGTGGATATGGCCCGTGCGGGGGTTGATGAGCTGCGGCAGGGCATCGAGGTAGGTGCTGATGAGCTTCTTCTTGCCCCGATACTCAAGAATCTTGTCCACGATGGGGTGTTTGGCGTGTATGCGCTGGAGGATTTCCTCATTTGTGCTGTAGGCTCCCGCTTTGGTCTTCTTGGCGTTGGGCAGTAACTTCAGGTGATCAAAGAGCACCTCACCCACTTGTTTGGGAGAGTTGATGTTGAATTCCATGCCCGCCGACTCGTAAATTTCCTGTTCCAGTGCCACCAGTTGTTCGCCCAGCAGTTGGCTGCTCTGCCGCAACGCATCTGTGTCAATCCGCACGCCCGTCCGTTCCATGTCGGCCAGCACGGGCATCAGGGGCATTTCGATGTCCTCGAACAGGCGCGTAGCACCCTCGGCTTCCAGCATCGGACGGAACACATGAGCCAGACGCAGGGTGATGTCGGCGTCCTCGGCGGCGTAGGGACAGACCTCTTCCACTGGCACTTCGCGCATGGATTTCTGAGGCTTGCCGCGCTCCTTCTTGCCGATGAGTTCGTCGATATGTATGGTCTTGTAGTGCAAATAGACTTCTGCGAGGTAGTCCATCCCATGGCGCGACTCGGGCTGGAGGAGGTAGTGGGCAATCATCGTGTCCCACATCGGTTCAGCCAGACGCACACCATAGTTTTGCAGGACGTTGAAGTCATATTTCAGGTTCTGACCCACCTTCAAGATCTGAGCATTCTCATAGACGGGCCGGAACGCATCCACGACGGCCTGCGCCTCGGCACGGTCCTCGGGCACAGGGACATAGTACGCTTCGCCTTCCTTCACCGCAAAGCTCAACCCCACCAGCTCTGCATCGATGGCCTCGGTGCTGGTCGTCTCGGTGTCGAGACTAACCTCCGGGGCTGCCAGCAGGAGTTTAATGAGATTCGCGCGCGAAGCCTCATCATCCACCAAATGGTAGGAAGCATCAGCGGCGGAATAGGCTGAAAGAGACTGCGGAGTTGCCACAGGAACTGCCTCGGCGGCTGCATCATTCGCCGCTGAGGCAAAGAGATCAAGCTGCCCCCCGGCGGGCGAGGATGTACTGGAGGCCTTGTCGGCTGGAGTTGCCATGGATGGGGATTGCGAGCCGAACTTACGACTGATCAGCGAGCGCATCTCCAAGTCCGTGAAGCGGGCTATCAGCGCTTCGCGGTCAGGCTCCTTCGCCTCCAGCGCCTCCATATCCAACTGGATAGGTACGTCCCTGATGATCTGCGCCAGCCAGCGCGAGAGTTCTATCTGCTCGCGCCCCGCCTCCACGCGTTCCTTCAGTTTGCCTTTAAGCTGGTCGGTGTTGGCCAGCAGGTTTTCGATGCTGCCGAACTGCTGGATGAGCGAGGAGGCAGTTTTCTCCCCCACCCCAGGGCAACCCGGGATATTATCGGAGGCATCGCCCATGAGGCCGAGGATGTCCACCACCTGCTCCGGCCGCTCGATGCCCCACTTGGCACAGACTTCGTCCACACCAAGGATCTCAAAGCCCGGTCCCATGTTCCGCGGTTTGAACATCCGCACGTGGTTTGTCACCAGCTGACCGTAGTCCTTGTCGGGAGTCATCATGTAGGTGTCAATGCCCGCCGCCTCGGCTTGAGCTGCCAAGGTGCCGATGACATCGTCCGCCTCGAAGCCTGCCACTTCCAGCACGGGTATGCGATAGGCTGCAAGGATGTCCTTGATGACGGGCACGCCGAAGCGAATGGCCTCGGGCGTCTCGTCGCGCTGAGCTTTGTAGAGGGGATAGCGCTCGTGGCGGAACGTTCCGCCGTGGGGGTCGAAGGCTACGCCGATATGCGTCGGCTGCTCCTTCGCCAGCACCTCTTCCAAGGTGTTGAAGAAGCCAAAGACGGCAGAGACATTTTCTCCGCGACTGTTAATGCGCGGATTCTTAATGAGACCATAGTAAGCGCGGTAGATGAGCGCGTAGGCGTCGAGCAGGAATAGTTTCATGGGCAGGTGGTTCCTTGAATTTGAGCACAAAAGTACTGCTTTTTATCGAATAAATCGCAAAAAACGGACATTCTTTTCAGAAAACAGGCACACCAGCACACAATTCATCCCTTATCCCAACTATTTTTCTGTACATACAAGCTACGACCGCGGCCAAACGGACCGCGGCCAGGGGACGAAATGCCGCACGTCCCTACTCCACCTTTGATTCCCGGTATTGGCTTGGAGCCAAGCCATAGCGCTGCTTGAACAGGCGACATAGGTTGGGTGGAGTGAGACCAACCTGACGAGCCACTTCCAAAATGGGCATCTCAGGATGAGTCAGGAGAAGTTCATGCGCCTCGTTGAGGCGCAAATCATTAATGTATTGGGGGAAGGATTTTCCGTCTGCATAGTTAGTGAACAATTCGTTCAAACGATGACGACTGATAGCAAAGAGACGCATCACATCAGAACGCATGAGGTTGATGTTTGCATAAATTCTCTCGTTGCGGATGGTGTGATCGATGAGTTCGAAAAGTTCTAAATCTAACATATTGACAGTAATTTTTGTGTTTACGCTGCAAAAGTACACAGAATAGACAAAAATGCAAGAAAAAAAGATGCACGCATTTGGGTTGAAGCCCGAATCCGTGCATCAGGAAGGGTAATATACCGATATTCTTACATATTCTGTCGATATTCTGCCGGGGTCATGCCATACTGCTGCTTGAACTTGTCGCGCAGGTTGGCGAGCGAGAATCCCACGGCTGTGGCTACGGCAGTAAGGGTCATCTCTGGATTGTTGCGAAGCAGTTTCACGGCTTCCTCCATTCGGATTTCATTGATGTATTGCGTGAAGGAACGAACACCAGCATAGGTGGTGAGCAGGTTGTTCAGGGTATGGCGCCCGATGCCGAAACGACTGATGATGTCCTGACGCTGGAGGTTGATATTGGCGTAGAGGCGTTCCTCCCGGACAGTACTGTCGATGGTTTCGAAGAGGGATTTGGAGGCAGCCAATCCCTGCTCATCGGCAATATCCTCCGAAACCTCTTTCGGATCGTCAGGAAGTTCGGAAGAATCGGCAGCGTCTGGAAACTCCAGCGGGGTGCCATTAATCATGCGCACGAGCGCGCGATTCTTTGAACTAATGATATGGCGCAGACGATAGTAGTAGAGAAAGACGATTGAGAGAATGAAAAACAGGACCAGAATACCAACTAAAACCAGGGTGCGGATGCGCAGCGAGGCTTCGGCCTTCTGTGTTTTCAGTTGTTGTTCCTGCAGCTGATACCTGATGGCATAGGTATGAGCCTTGCTGGCCAGGAGGCTGTCATTGAGCTTGTCCTGCAGGGTGGCATAGCGTGCGTTGTAGTCGTAGGCCGCAGAGATCTGTCCGAGGTTGCGGGCAATGGCGGATCGCCCGCTGAGAATCACGGCATAGCTCTTGTTGAGAGTGTCTGTTCCCAACTTCTGTTCCATCTCATCTAAGATGGACCTTGCCCGATCATATTCGCCCAAATTTATGAGTGCCGGTACAATCATCTGCCGCAGGCTGAAGGTCAGTGCAAAGTTCGTCTGGTCAAAAAGGGTTAAATAGTAACGGGCAGAATCACGTTCAGCAAACGCGCAGGCGAGTGAGGCATAGGCCTGAGCGCGGCAGAAGTTGATGTAGCGAGCGCGATTCTCAGGGATTGGAGGCAGGCGGAAGCTGTCGTCGGCATAGTCGCCCTGGTGCTGCTCGAAATGATCGATCTTGGCGAGGATGGCACGTCCCTGGGATACGATTTCTTCATTTCGTCCCAGATCTTTGAGGATATTGATTTTTCGCCTCATGGCGAGGATGGAGATGTCCAGGCAATCCACGCTGTGAGGACGATTCAGCTCGCGGATGACTTTATCCAGCTTTGCCAGCGCCTTATCCGTCCACCCCAGGCCGGCCATGGAAACACCGATTTCGACTTCTGTGCGCAAGGCTTCCAGCTCATCACCCGACTCGCGAAGCAGCTCCGCCAACTCCGTGTAGTAGTTCAAGGCCATCTCGCTGTCGGATTTCCGATTATAGACGCTGCCGAGCTGGCGTAGCACTACAATACGATTCTCCTTGCCGCGGGGAGTCTTAATGTCGGTAGAATCCGATTCCAGCAACCGCTGACAAATCTGAATCGACGAATCCATCTGTTGTTCTTCGACGAGTGTATTGCCATAGATGATGGCACGGCACACGTCGGCGCAGAAAGGGGAGATGTTGCCTACGATGACGGCCGAATCCAGGATCTGAAAGGCTCGACCCGGATCAGTACCATAGACAAGCATGGCCTCTGTATCCGTGTAGAGCGAGTCCGATGGCTGAACTGTGCGATGACTTTTGCCGCTTCCGGTGCAGCTGAGACAAGCCAATACGACAGACAGAATAAGTAGAGAAAATAATTTGCGCATTGCTTCAGACTTGATGTGGCTCTGATTTGCGGGCAAATGTACGCAAAAAGCGGGGAAGTCAGACACATCACACCCCGAAATTTTTCAATCAGGACCAAATGCGACGGTCATTTGACGAATATACATGCCACTTTTAGCCATTCACTCGGGCAGTTTACGGATGATGGTGAGACCATCGCGCAGGGGAAGAATGACACGCTCCACTCCAGAATCCTTGGCAACCAGTTCGTTAAAGGCCATGATACCCAAGGTCTGGGCATCCTTGCCATTGGTGGCCTCGAGGCCGATGTCGTCCACGACGTGTCCGTCCCACAGGGTGTTGTCCGCGAGGATGAAACCGCCGGGCGCCACCTTCGGCAGCACGGCGCGGTAGTAATCTACGTAGTGACGCTTGTCGGCGTCGATGAAGACAAGGTCGAAAGAGTTGGAATCAAGCGAGTTATGACTTATTAACTCCAAAGCATCGCCGATATGGAACCTGATACGGTCGGCCCAGGGCGAGTTCTCCAGCCATGGGCGGGTGAAGTCTTCCTGTTCGTCGTTGATTTCTATGGTATGAATGATGGCGCCGGGAGCCAAGGCACTGGCCATGCACAGCGTGCTGTAGCCCGTGAAGGTCCCTATCTCGAGCACCGTCTGCGGACGAATCATGTGGACCAGCATCCGGAGCAAGCGACCCTGCAGATGACCGCTGGCCATACGAGGATAGTTCAGGTGCAGGTTCGTGGCCCGCCAGAGCCGATGCAGGTACTCCGGTTCAGGGTCGATGTGCGCAAGGATATAGTCGTCGAGGGACAAAGGATTTACGGATTTACAAATTTACAGATTCATCATAAACCGATCAACGCCTCCACGGCCAGGCGGTAGCTGTCCAGGCCAAACCCACAGATGACGCCGCGGCAGGCCGCACTGATGAGGCTGTGGTGGCGAAACTCCTCGCGCGTGTGTACATTAGATATATGTACTTCCACAGCAGGCGCTTCAACTGCTCGCAAAGCGTCGTGCAACGCCACGCTCGTATGCGTGTAGGCGCCCGCATTGAGTACAATGCCGTCTGCCTCGAAGCCGCAAGCGTGGATGCAATCGATGAGGTCGCCTTCGTGGTTACTCTGGAAATAGTCCAGCTGCACATCGGGGTACTGAGCACGCAGCTCCGTGAGATAGTCCTCGAAGCTACGGCTGCCATAGACACCCGGTTCGCGGCGCCCCAGCAGGTTGAGGTTGGGGCCGTTGATAATCTGAATCCTTTTCATTGTCCTATTTATTGGTTGCGTTGTACGACGTAGTCCAGATAGAGGGCCAGGGCCTGTGCCACCTCCCGGTCATGGAGTTCGCAGAGCAGTTCCCGGGCCTCGGCGCGCAGACGTTGCATCTCCGATTCGGCATAGGCGATGCCTCCGCGCTGAATCGTGAAATCCACCAATTCCTGGATTTCCAGTCGCGAGGCTTCGTGGGCACGCACCTTCAGCGCCAGCCGACGATAGTAATCATCGCAACCCTCGAGGGCGTGAAGCACGGGCAGTGTCAGCTTGCCCTCGCGCAGGTCATTGCCCTTGGGCTTGCCCACATTCAGCGACTCGTCGAAGTCAAAGATGTCATCGCGCAACTGGAAGCAGAGCCCCACGAGGTGCCCGAAGCGTTCCAGACGGCTGACGGTGGCCTCATCGGCACCACCTAGACGGGCTCCCAAACGGGCACAAGTGCTGAAGAGGGCTGCAGTCTTCTTGGAAATGACCTCGAAATAGGCATCCTGACAGAATGTGCTGCGCTGGGTGTTACTCAATTGCAGGAGTTCGCCGTCGGCAAGGGTCTGTCCCAGCCACGCCGTGCGCTCCACAGCTTCGAGGCTACGGGTCTGCGCAATCTCGGAAAGGGCTTTGGAAGTGATGAAATCACCAACAAGCACGGCAGCCTTGTTGTCGAAGAGCGCATTCACGGAACGCTGGCCGCGACGCATGTCGCTCTCATCCACGACATCATCGTGAACCAGGCTGGCGGTGTGCAACATTTCCAGTCCTGCTGCTGCATGCATGGCAGCCGGGGTGACCTCACCCCCTTCGCGGGCACAGAGGAGCACAAGTGTGGGGCGCATCATCTTTCCCAGACGACGCGTCAAGTGTTCAAGAGCTGCAGCCAGCAGAGAGTTGTCGGACTGCAGGACGGAACGAAAATGTTGCTGGTAGTTTTCCAGCTCCGTTTGAATAGGTTTTCGGATGGAATCTAACATAATTCGGGTGCAAAGTTACAGTTTTTCTCGCAAATGGCACCCTGAAAGCAAAAAACTTTCGAGTTTCCACTTTCAACTTCCCACTTTTTTGTACCTTTGCACCCAGAAATGAGTACAATTATCTATCCTTCGCCCATCTTTGGGCCTGTCCACAGCCGCCGACTGGGCGTCTCGCTGGGCATCAATCTCTTGCCGGCCGACGGCAAGGTATGCAGTTTCGACTGCCTCTATTGCGAATGTGGACTGAACGCAGAACGGCGTCCGCACCAGCCGCTGCCTACGCGCGAGGAAGTGACCACGGCCCTCGAAGCGCGCCTGCAGCAGATGAAGGCCGAGGGCCCGACGCCCGACGTCCTGACCTTTGCCGGAAACGGCGAGCCTACGCTGCACCCTCACTTTGCCGAAATCATCGGCGACACCATCCGCCTGCGCAACCAGTACTTCCCTCAAGCGCGCATCAGCGTTCTCAGCAATGCCACTCAGGTCTTGAAGCCCGCCGTCTTCGATGCGCTCTGCCGGGTGGACAACAACATTCAGAAATTAGACACCATAGACGCCGACTTCATCGGCACCCTGGACCGGCCCAACGGGCACTACGACGTCCGCGCCATCATCGACGGCCTCGTCCGATTCCGCGGCCACGTCATCATCCAGACCATGTTCCTCAGTGGCACGAGCCCCGAAGGACGTGAGCTGACGAACACCTCCGACCGTTTTGTTGATCCCTGGTTGCAAGCGCTGCAACAGATTACTCCCCAGAAGGTGATGATCTACACCATTGACCGCGAGACCCCTGTCAGTTCCCTCCGCAAGGCTGCTCCCGCCGAACTCGATGCCATTGCCGAACAGGTGCGCCAACTTGGTTTCGACTGCTCCGTCGCCTACTAACTCATTAACCCCATCAAGCCCATTAGCCCCATTCAGCCCATCCCCCTCCCCCATCAAAACAAATAGCTCGCTGATGACCAGCGAGCTACTTGCGTCTTCAGGACCTTGCCTGTGCGTTGGGATACCCGGATTCGAACCAGGAAAAACAGAACCAAAACCTGTTGTGTTACCATTACACCATATCCCAATCCTAAGGCTTTTATTGCTAAAAGCGCGGCAAAGGTAAGCAAAATTTACGATTTACGATTTACGTTTTACGATTTATTTTTGCTTAGGAGCGTTATTTTCTGCATTTTTACCCTTTGAGAGGGGTCTTTTTACTCTGCGATAAGCAGATAATAGTTCTTTTTGCCTTTCTGGACGAGGAGGTATCGGCCGTCGATGAGGTCGGCAGTGGTCACCGCCTGGTCGAAGGCTGCGAGCTTCTCCTTGTTGAGGCTCACGCCGCCGCCCTGGGCCATCTTGCGCATTTCACCCTTGCTGGGGAAGCACTGGGTCTCGGCGGCCATGAGGTCGATGGCCTTGATGCCCTCGCCCTCCAGCAGGCTGCGGCTGATGCGGAACTGGGGCACGCCATCGAAGACGTCGAGCAGCGTCTGCTCGTCCAGCGCCATCAGCGCTTCCTTGGTGGACTTGCCGAAGAGCATCTGCGATGCCTCCTGGGCAGCACGCAGATCTTCCTCGCTGTGCACCATCTTCGTGACTTCCTCGGCCAGACGGCGCTGCAGTTCGCGGCGGCCGGGGTCCTCGCGGTGACGGGCGATGAGGTCGTCGATCTCGTCCTTCGGCAGGGAGGTGAAGATCTTGATGTAGCGCTCGGCATCCTCGTCGGCCACGTTGATCCAGAACTGATAGAAGCGGTAGGGCGAGGTGTAGCGGCGATCCAGCCAGATATTGCCCTGCTCGGTCTTGCCGAACTTGCGGCCGTCGGACTTCGTGATGAGGGGGCAGGTCAGGGCGTAGGCCTCGCCACCGCCCATGCGGCGGATGAGCTCGGTGCCGGTGGTGATGTTGCCCCACTGGTCGCTGCCGCCCATCTGGAGCTTGCAGCCCTTGTGGGTGTTGAGGTAGTAGAAGTCGTAGGCCTGCAGCAGCTGGTAGGTGAACTCGGTGAACGAGAGTCCGTCGCGTGCCTCACCGTTCAGGCGTTTCTGCACGCTGTCCTTCGCCATCATGTAGTTGACGGTGATGTGCTTGCCCACGTCGCGCGTGAAGGCGAGGAAGGAGAAGTCCTTCATCCAGTCGTAGTTATTGACGAGTTCGGCACGGTTCGGCGCATCGCTCTCGAAATCGAGGAAGTGGGCCAGCTGAGCCTTGATGCAGGCTACGTTGTGCGCCAACGTGGCCTCATCCAGCAGGTTGCGCTCCTGACTCTTGCCACTGGGGTCGCCAATCATGCCGGTGGCGCCGCCAACGAGTGCCAGGGGCTTGTGGCCGCAGCGCTGCAGATGACGCAGCATCATCACGCCGCAGAGATGGCCGATGTGCAGGCTGTCGGCCGTGGGGTCGATGCCCACGTAGGCCGTCACTTGTTCTTTCTGGAGGAGTTCCTCCGTGCCCGGCATCATCTGGTGGACCATGCCGCGCCATGTAAGTTCTTCAACGAAGTTCATCTTTATGGATTTACGAATTTATGGATTTACGAATTCTTTGGAACGGATTTTTATCCGTTTGCGGGCGCAAAGGTACGACTTTTTTTCCGTTTTGAGGCTTTTTAGCACAAAAAAGTTGCTCATTCATTGTTTTTTAACTACCTTTGCCACCGAAATTCACGAAGAATTCCCTGCGACAGGGTCCGTTCACCTACCAAAAGGAAATAAGAATGACCAAGAAACTATTTGCACTGCTGCTGTGTCTGACCACAGTCCTTTTTGCCCGTACGCCCGTGCGCCACCGCACGCTCTCGACGGAGCCGGACGCTGTGGTCAGCCCCCTGACTGTGCAGAAGCAGCTCTCTGCCATTCTGGCCCCCATCAGCCCCATGGTGCGTGCGAACCTGCTGACCGGGCTTGGCAGCACGGTGGCCTCGGACCTCATCAGCGCCGCCAAGCAACTCATTGGCTCGCGCTACCGCTCCGGCAGCAGCGGTCCCAACGCTTTCGACTGCTCGGGCTTCACCAGCTACGTCTTCCGCAAGATAGGCATCGAGCTGAAGCGTTCCTCCCGCGAGCAGAACACCCAGGGCCGGCGCGTGCCCTCCGTGGCAGAACTGCTGCCGGGCGACCTCGTATTCTTCGGCAGCAACGGACGTCGGGGCGAAGCCGTGAACCACGTGGGCATCGTCACCTCCGTGGACAGCGAACGCGGCACCTTCGAATTCATCCACAGCAGCAGTTCCCGCGGAGTGCGCATCGACAGCTACCCGGAAGCAGACTACTGGAATCGTCATTTTCTCAGCGGAAGACGCATCCTCGGAAGTGACAAATAGCCTTTTTTTCTCCTTATTTTATTAAAAAGGTGTATTCCGAAGCAAAAAAAATGCTGATTTCCTCTCTTTTTCGGAGGAAATGCACTACATTTGCGCCCGCAATTCCGCATTCACCCAACGCAGTTTACTAACGAATCTATACATTACATTGTTTACTAACTAAAACATCAAGTTATGAAGAAAACTCTACTTCTCATGACACTGGGCGCCTTCGCTGCTATGTCCATGACAGCGCAGGAAATCGAAGACTACACCCAGTACATCGCCAATCCTGGCTTCGACGAGGACCTCACCTTCCAGATTGATGGTACGATGAAGCCCGCCGTCGTCACAGACCACTCACTCAGCGACCGCAGCTGGGCCTACATCTCCGAGGACAGCACACTCTACGCTCGTCCTAAGAGCGACAGCAGCAAGAATCGTCCCGACGGTCGCAAGCTCGAGGCCGTGAACGGATTCATCGGCCGCATCAAGGGCTGGACCGTGGAATCCAGCGCAGCGTTCCCCGGCTGTGAATGGGTGTATTTCGGCAACGTGCCCTACGGCCTCGGCGCTGAAGCCGTGCCCACCTCCGACGACACCAACGGTTTCCTCTACATGCCCGAAGTTCCGACAGAGTTCGGCGACGAGACCAATGTCGCTGCCGCCTACATGCGTGCCGGATGGGGCGGATGGGTCATCTACAAGCAGGAAGTCCGACTCCCGTGTGCTGAGTACCACCTCGAGTACTGGACCAAGAACTGCAACGCCAACTCCTCCGCTACCCCCGTCAACCTGACAAAGGTCACCTGCCGCCGCGACGTGTTCCAGGAGGAAGAGGGCAGCATGACATCCACCGAGTGGACCAAGCACGAGTTCGAGTTCACCCCTGTGGACAAGTTCACCATCCAGTTCGGCTTCCAGTCCGCCAACAGCTCCAGTAACGCCAACCCCTGGGTGCTCATGGACGGTATCAAGCTCTACAAGATCGGTGAGGCAGACCCCGCCGAGGTGCTCCGCTCCGACCTCTACTACTACACCGACGAGGAACTGGCCACCCTGCCCGACTCTCTGATTGGCGCAGAAGGCGAATACTTCGACGGACTCATCCTGCAGGCCGAAGACCTCCAGAAGGAATACTTCTATGACGGCGACGACCTCGCACAGCTGCAGGAATCCATCAACAAGCTGAAGGGCCTCTTCGAGACCATGGTCGAGGCTGGTAATGCAGCACGCCGCCTCGAGGCCCAGTACCTCAAGGCTATGGCCGTCCTCGATGCCACCGACTACCCCGGCAAGGCTGAGTTCAGCGCATACTGCGAGAACGTCTACAAGCTCCTCTACTCCGAAGGCACCGCCGAGGCCATCGCAGCTGCCGAGACCGAGATGACGGAAGCCCTGAACAAGTACTACTTCAGCCAGCCCGCTGACCTCGAGAATCCTGCCAACTACAGCTTCCTCGTGCCCTCACCCTGGTTCTGCCAGGAGAGCCGCGAGCCCGCAGACAACGAGATGGCTTCCGTAGCCGTAGCCGAACTCACCGCCGACGACATCAACGTCAATGGCGCTTGGGTCAATGGTTCCACAGCCGGTGCCACCGCCGGCGGTTACCTCAAGGTCGGCCGCACCTGCTATCAGCTCTGGGCCACCAACTTCGCCGGCTATCTGGATGCTCACACTGAACTGACCAACCTGCCCAACGGTATCTACAGCGTCAGCATGGATATGATCACCAACGCCAACGCCCTCAGCGACCAGCACATCTATGCCACCTCCACCCTCGGCCAGGCCGAAGGCTACATGACTGAGGCCGGCGTCTGCTACGACTGGATCAGCGACGGCAACGGCTACCAAGGTGAATATCCCTTCGCAGGCGAAGATCCCTGGGAGACCGTCACCACCACGCAGACCGTCATCGTCGTCGATGGCAAGCTGACCATCGGTGCACGCTCCACTCACAACGGCAACTGCGAGGACGAGGACATCAGCGATGCACAGCGTCGCGGTAGCTTCTGGTTCACCAACGTCACCCTCCGCTACCACGGTGCCGCCACACAGGAACAGATCGACGCCGCCATCGCAGCTCGCCTGCAGACTGCCCAGGATCTGGCCGCTGCCATGCACTTCGCTATCGACAAGGCTGCCGTCAACGACTCCATCGCCGCTTACAACGAGACCAAGGACTTCGCCGTCCTCAACAACGGTATCGCCCTCGCAGAGACCTCCGAGGCTAAGTACAACGAGATCATGGAGGAAGGCAAGACCCTGCCCACCATCGCCGCTAACCTCGAGAGCGATCCCGAAGGCATCTATGGCGTAGCACTCGACGTCGTCAAGTTCGCCAACGATGCCACCCTCGCTTGGATTGCCTCCAGCAACGCTTCCTACCAGCAGGTGGACAGCATCCTGAATGTCACCAAGGCCTATGCCAACACCTACGCACAGGCTGCCATCGAGGCCAGCGAGACCGCTGCTGAGTTCCGCGCTACCGCACGCCAGGCCGTCAACACCGCCATCGCTGCTCAGAAGGAGCGCCTGACCACAGGTCACGAGATGCTCGAAGTAGCTGTCGTCGACGAGTTGGTCGCTGAGCTCAAGAAACTCATGTCCGTAGCTTCCGCTCAGGATGCCTACGAGCGCAACCCGAACGCCACAGACTACAGCGGATGGATCATCAATCCTGACTTCGCAGAAATCACCGGATGGGATGTCATCAAGGGCACCGGCAACGGTCCTCTCAACCAGGGTCAGTACTACACCGGCGACGCCGACCACAAGTACTTCGACAGCTACAACGGCACCGTCGGCGAGCTGAACATCTACAGCGAGCAGGTCATCGAAGGTCTGCCCAACGGCACCTACACCGCACGCGTGGCTGCACGCACCTCCGGCGAGGGCGCATTCCTCTTCGCCGCTACAGGCGAGGCCAAGGCCGACACCATCTGGAAGGAAATCCCCATGGAGACCTATACCTACCTCGATCCCGTCACCGAAAAGGATACCACCGTCAACGCTACCGACATCTACGGCAGCATGTGGCTCGAAGCCTTCGAGAAGTACAACAACGGCGAAGCCGATGAGCTCGAGAGCGCCATCGCTACCTGCAACGGCAACAACGGCCGCGGCTGGAAGTGGGTCACCATCGAAGGCATCGTCGTCAACGACCACCGCATGACCATCGGTCAGACCACCGACGGCACACGCTCCGGCAAGCCCTTCGCCGGCACCTGGTTCTCCGTCGTCGACTGGAGCCTGACACTCACCGCCAAGGGTAACAACGACGGCTGGAACGGCCCGCTCACTGGCATCAACAGCATCAACGCTGCTCAGGGCGCTGCCGCAGACGGCATCTACGCCATCGACGGACGCCGCGTCAGCAACGCCGCACGCGGACTCTACATCGTGGTCCGCAACGGCAAGGCCAACAAGGTGATCGTGAAGTAATACCGCGACACACAATCTATCCAGAGGCGCCTTTTCTACTCCTCCTTCCCCAACCCAAGGCGCCTCGCCCCCTACCTCATCTCTCCCGCCCCGAGGTAGGGGGTTTTTATATCCTTTCGTCAATTATTTCCCATTTTTCTTTGCTCTTTCAGCGAAAAAATGTACTTTTGCCCCCAGAATCAGCAGATTATTCACCCTTTAAAGCAAATATAATATGGATTTGACAGGAAGAAGACAAAGTTCAAACGTTGACGACCGCCGCGGCATGAGCACCGTCAAGAAAGCCGGCGTCGGAGGTATCTTTGGTATCATCATCGCCATGGCCATCGCCTACTTCACAGGAGGCAACCCCTTGGAGGCAGGCATGCAAGCCTTTCAGCAATCGCTGGGCAACAACACAGAAGTCAGCAGCTCACAGCAGCGCGAGTTCACCGAGGAAGAGCAGCAACTGGCCCTCTTCGCATCCCAAGTGCTCGCCAGCACCGAAGACGTATGGACCGAAGTGTTCAAGACACAGCTCGGCAAGACCTACATTCCACCACGCATGGTACTCTACACCGGCGCCGTGCAGACAGGCTGCGGACAAGGCACAGCCAGCGTGGGACCCTTCTACTGCTCCGCTGACCAGGCTCTGTACATCGACCTCAGCTTCTTCACCGACATGAAGAAGACACTCGGAGCCGACGGCGACTTCGCCTACGCCTACGTCATCGCACACGAAGTAGGACACCACGTACAGCACCTCCTCGGAACACTCAACGACTCACACGCTAAAATGGCCAGAATGAACGAAACAGACGCCAACAAGGTCAGCGTACGCATCGAACTGCAAGCGGACTTCTACGCCGGCGTATGGGGCCACCACGAGGGAAAAACCTACGGATCACTCGAGGACGGAGACCTCGCGGAAGCCATCAACTGCGCACAAGTCATCGGCGACAACTACCTCCAGGAGAAAGCTCGCGGCTACTCGCAGCCCGAATCCTTCACCCACGGCACCAGCGCACAACGCATGAAGTGGCTGAAGCTCGGACTCCAGACCGGCGACATGAGCCGAGGTGACACCTTCGGCATCAGCGAGAGCCAACTCTGACAACACCTCTCATGATTTGACCTAATTGTCCATGTTTGTGCGCAGAGGATTTATCTGATGGCTACCTTCCTGCCATCGACAATATAGAGTCCACGATGGGGATTGGTCAGGTTAAGGCCAGCGGTATTGTAGATAGATCCTTTGTTCAGTCCTGCGTGTCCGTTGTCCATGCGCTGGGCATTGATGGCATCGGGGTCGCCTCCGATGCGGTGGATACGGAAGAAATCGACCTTGAACCATCCGGCATTGTCGTTGGTGGAACGCACTCCGTTGTTGCGTTGGTTACCCGTCTTGATGCCGATGGTGAGGTCTTCGCCTTCGCCCACCTCGACTTCCACCTCCATATCGCGGAGTACGAAGTCCGTGGTGTTGCCTCCGGCATAGCCGGCATAAGTGTTCACCTCGTCCGGGGTGAGTAGGTTCGTATAGTCGTTCTCTGTGCCGTAATATTGAACGTTGCTGTTGGCAAAGAGGCGGCAGTTTGTCTTCTTGTTGACCTCCACCCACAGTTTGCAGCAGACGCGGTAGGTGCCAGGTGTGAGTTTCGCCGCGGGAATGGTCTGGTAGAGCCAGAACTCATCGGGCATAGGCACGGAGTTGATCCAGCAAACGTTGTTGCCATGGTAGTTCGAAGCTCCTTGGTTGACACCGTAGGAATCAAGACCATTGGCTCCTTTCTTCAGTTCGCCTTTCGACTCCCATCCGCAGGGGATGCCTCGGCCGATATTGCCCACGGCGTTGAGCTGGCATTCATGGTTATATTCGAAGTCGTAGTTCTCAATGAGCTTTTTGGTCAGCGTCAGGTCGTCCTCTTCGGCCAGACGGCTGCGAATGGCTTCGATGCGGGCGTCCATCTCGAACTTGTCATCTGTGTCGTACCAGTGACTGAAGACTCCGTGCTCCGACGCTTTCAGGGCAGCCTTGGCTTCCTTGATGGCTTCGTAGGCAGCTGATAGGTGGCCGTGGCGGTCGTCGTTCTTATATTTGTAGGCATGGACGAAGTGGTAGACGGCAGTGCTCAGTTGTTGCATATAGTGGGCGTAGGCCGAGAGGTGGTCGTAGAAGAAAGTCTGCGCTCCCTCAGGCAGTCGGCTTTGCAGCTCCTCGCACCGACGGGCCACGTTGGCAAAGGCTTTCATCTCGCGGCTCATGCCAGCCAGCACGCTGTCCACGGGGTTGCGACCCTCGATGCGGAAGGTGCGGCCAGTTACACTTTCATACCCAATCTCGGTGAAGGGGTTGGCCTTGAACGTGCTCCATGTGTTGTTGATCTGCTTGATTACCTGAGAATGACGCAAGTCCTGGAACACATACTGACGGTCGAAGCCGCCAGGGAAATCACTCTTCTTAGGGTTCCAGTAAGCGTAGTAATAGTCATGATAGAGCTGCGCTGCTTCTTCGGCATGTTCTTCTCCGAAGTACTGGGCACAGAAACGGCGGAGGAAGGCATCGGTGGTGTAGCCTTCGGAATCCCACATCATGGCGGCGTTGGCACTCATCTCCATGAGAAACTCACGTAAGTTGCCGGCATTGACGACGCTGAACGTCAAGGGACCCTTGCCCTGGACGTAGCGGTAGTTATCCTCCATCTTCCAAGGTCCTTCGGCGGGTGCCAGATGAGCACCGGTTGAGTAGAACTGCAGATTCATGTAATAACCCAGCTTCACGTTGTCGGTGTTCGTCCAGTTGACAAGATCATCGTAGGGATAATGATCGCGACGACCGGCCACGAAGGTCCACAGCATATTTGTGGCGGAGGGGGGCTTCAGGTAGCCGGCGGCCAGCAGCGTGGATATCTCATCGTAGAACGTCATGCGGACGAAGGGGTTGTCCTCGCCCGTTGAGGCACAGATCATGTCGTATTGTTCCTTGACCATGCGGTTGATGACCTCGGCGCGTTCGCGGTCGGAGGCAGGAGCATCGGTGAACACCGACCAGAAAGGTTGGTCGGTCTTGCCGCGGAAAGCCACCTGCCAAAGGTTCTCCACGCCGCTTTTCATCACGGCATTGATGTTGTACTGCCAGAAATCGCGCAGCGAGGTCATATCTTTGACCGACAATGCCGGAGGTGTGGTGTGCTTCACCTGTTGCCAGTAGGCGTCCCAGTTGGCAAAGCTGTTGTTCAGCGCTACCATATGATGGGAGGTGAGCACGAGACCATATTTCTTATAGAGCATAGCCTCGCCGTTGAGCGTGCCGGACGTAGTGACGGTGGCCGTGTATTCCACGGTGTTGAGTTTCAGACGGAGCATCGTCTCCAACCAGCGTTCGTTGTTGTCGGAGCTCTTACGTCGCCAGGGCACAAAGAGATCTTCATCGTTAGGGAACCAGGCACGATAGCGCACAGTGGGTGAAGGCTGGAAGTAATCGAAGTCGTCGGGAACGGCAATCTCGGCCTGCTGTTCGGGTTGCCAGTCGCACCAGTACCACAGAGGTGGCACGCCTAAGACCTGTTCACTGAAGCTGTAGATGGCATAGATGGTGCCTCGCATATCCGTTCCCTGCAAATAGATGCGGCGGTTCTGTGCATCGGCATAGACCGCGTGCGACTCAAAGCCTGCCAGTTCTTTCTGTGTACCGAGATTGCGTGCTCCTTCAGTGGCTTGATTGACAACCACGAGTTCCACCCCGTCGGTAGTCCCAAGGGTGTTGACGACGGCAGGCTTGAAGCCCATGACCTTCTCGAAGTCGCGCTGTAAGGCAGCCACGGCGAGCTTGACCTGACTCGTCTCGCCCGATGGCATCACGATGGCCACTTGACCGCCCTTCATCGTCAGACCTTCGGTGACATCTGCACTGACCTTGAATGGGAAGCGCGGGGAGATTTCGTTGTAGCCATCATCGCCGAAGAGCACAGCGAAGTAGGTGCCAGCGTCGTTGATCGTGAACCGGATCGTGCCGTTGGCGGCGGAGGTGTACTTCCAGGCATACGACGGGTCGTTGCTGCCTGGGTGCTGGCTATGCTTGTAGATGCCGACCCATGCGTTCTTGCCCACGGGGGCATTCTCGTAGCTGACCGTGAGCGTGCCGCCAGGCTGTAGGGTTGTGGTGCTCAGCGTGAGACTCGGTGCCGTGGAACCCGTCACGCGGATAGTCTGCGGAGCGGAGTATTCGCTCCAGTCGAGGTTCATCGAACGGTTGCGGCAGCGAATAAAGTAGGTGCCGGAAGGCAGGTCAGCGGCGGCGACCTCAAGAGTCGTGACGGGCAAACCTTCGCGAACGTTCTTGGGCAGATATTTGTTATCCACATCGTAGAAATCCTCGAAGAGGAGGATGCGACTAAAGACTATGTCCGAGAACCCGGCATCGCGAGCTATCTGGTACTGGCTGCTGTGCAGCCCTCCAACGGCTGTCTGCTGCTGAATAGTGGCGGGCAGGGGGATGACATAGGCGGAGCCATCACGGGTAAACCGCGAAGCACAGTCTATGACAGGCGTGGCGGGGATGTCGGGCTGCGCGAGGCAGCGCGCGAAGCGGTCGATAAGCACATTGTCGAGAGCCAGGCGGCGGTTGCCGATGGAGTATGTCTCCACGGTCATCGTAGCGCTCGAGGGGTCGAATTCCAAGATCTGATAGGTCCATTGGTCGATGGTTTTCTGAACCTCATCGCGGTTGCGGTTGTCAGGCGTGCTGCCCCACAGCTGTTCGTAGTCCTGAGCCGAGGTGCCGACACCACCGCCGCTGATGATGTGGTACACGGGCCATTCTGTCATCTGACCGCGGGCATAGAGGTGATGGTGACCGGCGCAGTTGATGACGTGTTTCTTGGACGACGAAAGGATGGGCATCACCTCATTGGTCATCCACGGATTGGTGTCGCCGGCCCATTGCTCGGCAAACATCGGGCGGTGCTGCACACTGACGATAAAACGCACCGAAGCATCGGCATCGGCGGCGGCGACCACACGCCGCACCCATTGTTTCTGGACGTCGGACGTACCGTCGGTATTCATCACCACAAACAGCACGGGGCCTGCCTGATAGGCGTAGTAGAGAGCCGTGCCGCTTGTGATTCCCTGATAGGCGATGTTGCCGTAGGAAGCGTAATGGCGCTTATAAAGTTCCAGCTGCGGGTCCTTGAACAACTCGTGGTTGCCGACACAGGTCATGATAGGCACATGCGACATCACCTCGCGCGATTTATAAAGATGTGTAAACTCATACTGGCGCACGGAACCGGAGTCCACCTGGTCGCCCACATTCATGATTAGGCGCACATGCTCCTCCAAGGGTGCTTCACCATATTTAGCGTCGAGTGTACGCTTAGCCATGCGCAGCAGCCATTCGTAGTCCGACCGCTCGTTGCGCTGGTGGTCACCCACCATCAGTATGCGGAAGGGCTCGGTGCTGTCGGCTCCGGGCTGCGTGCGGAAGCGGAAAACCTCACTCATGCGCTCGCCGGCAACGACCTGATAGTAATACACCGTATTGGCTTCGAGACCCTCGAGGCGGGCCGAGTTCCAATAGTAGCTCGGGGCGACCTCACGGGCAGAGGATGCGACCTGGAGGCTGAGCTGGTCGGCGGCAGTTCCGTAGCGCACGACAGCGCCTTCGACCACAGCGTTGGATTTCCAGCACACCTGAATACTGTGAGCGGTAGGCTCGTTGAGGTAGGGCGAAGTCATGGCGGCGGGCGTCTCCACAGGCAACACCGTCAGGCGTACCGCATTGAACGTGTTGTCACCGTTGTCAAAATAGTAGATGTCGGGCTCCGTCATCGTCACGTCGTTCACCGTTCGTGAACCTCCTTCCCGGATACTGTAGTCCCTGAACCGGCCTATCTGCTTCGCCTCCTGGCTGTGCAATGGAGCAGCCGCGGAAGCCAGCAGCAACATGGCGATGGCATTTAACAAAAGTTCTTTCTTCATAGTAACTATTTTATATTAACACTTTATTCGTCGTTCCATAATTTTGTTTGTGCTTGAAGAGTTAAGTAATTGAATGTGTTTGGGTAATGAATTGATATATTAGGCTCATTTCGGACGCAAAGATATACATAATAATACGCACAAAACCAAAATAATATGTCATAAAAGAAAAAATATCGTTCAAAAGCAAGAATATTATCAGAAAGAACAAGTGTTTTGGTCCAAATCTACACTTTTTACCCCACATTTGGACACAAAGACAAGACGGAATCATTCAATCAGCCAAATCTTTTGCCCATTTTCTGCATTTCGCCCCTTCCATTCCCCTTCGATTCCACATCATCGCTCCATGAGATTCCCGATACTCAGCGGGCTTAGCCCCCCTCTATAGACCCCTTATAGGGGGTCTTAAGAGGTGGGGCTCACGCCCTCGAGTTCGGCAGTCCTTGCCTAATCAAACCTCCTTCCCGTTCGGACATCTGCAAGCCAGCTTTCATGCCGCTCACTTAATCAGCGGGGCATGGGGGGAGATGGAAATTAGAGTGCTGCTACTTGTCCGATGGTCTTGCGCAGCGAGAAAGCTGGCCAGCCCATGCGGGCGATGAGGGTTGAGAAGGTGATGCGGTCGCGGGCAGGCACTTCCAACTGGTAGGTGTCGGTGGCAGGTTCCGCCTCGTCGGTCAGGTCGGTGGCATCGTAGTAGTAGCCGGCCTCTGGCAGCATCTCCTCGGTCATGTCTGAGGGTTGCAGTAGAGTGGCGGCTGTCAGCGTGTCGCCCTTAGCCTCTACCAGATAGAGGGCATTGTCCACCTCGGGGTGCTGGTAGGCATCACGCAGGTCGAGCTGGCCACCGGTGAATGCTATCAGTCGAGGCTCGGAAATCTGCACGCCCAGATAGTGGTAGCAGTCGGCCGTCTGCTCGTAGAGTGTGCAGAGGTAGTGGGTGCCCGTGGCATCGACGGCGGTCAGAATCTGGGGCACGTCGTAGTATTCGAGGGTATCGGTCAGCGTGAGTGATCTCATATCTGTAGCATTTTGAGGTTTGACATCTGGAACTGCCGGGTGCGCCACCATGTGTAGTGTGAGCGGTGAACACCCGTCTGCTTGAGCACTCCGTCCGCCGGGTTCAGCATGAGAGCGATGATGCCCTTGTACTGGCGGAACATGGGGAGTTTAAGATTGCGGCGGGCTTTCGCCTCGTTGTCTATCAGCGACAGCCCGACGGCAAGCGGCAACTGTTCACCCCAGTGACGCTGCGGACAGGCCTCGGCGTAGGTCTGAAAATCAGCCTCGCTGTAGGTGTCGGCCTGCTTTGCCAACCGGAAGAATGAGTGCTCCGAGGGCACAAGAACGTCGTCGGGCGGGCATCCGTCGGGCATTGTGCATGTCCACGCAGGCTGGTACTCCTTGCAGTAGTCGGCAATCTTGTATGGCGTCAGCATAATCGTTCTATCTTGTTTTTGTTCAACACAATTTATGATGTTTGAAGCGTTTCGGCTGCAAAGTTACAACTTTTTTGCGAATTGCAAGCGGTTTGAGTATAAAAAAGAGAAGAAAGGCGGGCGAAAGTGTTGCGTTTCGTCACTTTCGCCCGCCTGTAGAGTGCTTTTTACTTTGTTATGGAATGAATCACAACGATTACTTCACCACGACCTTCTTACCGCCGACGATGAACAATCCCTTCGTGGGCTGCATCACGCGGCGACCCTGCAGGTCATAGACGGCAGCATCCTTGGTGTCAACAGTCGTCTTGACGGTGCTGATGCCAGTGGTCTCGCCCTCAAAGACGATGCTCAGTGCACGGGCATGGGCGGGCGACGACGGAACAAGCTCAATCCAGCACTTGCCAGCGGCCAGCGTGCCGGCATCCTTCACCCATACGAAATTGTGGCCGGTCAGCACGTAGTGGTCGGCGGCCTCCATGTCCTCGTCGGTGAACGTCTTGTCCACCAGCGTACCCTTGAAGTGCTCGCTGTCGTAGTCCACGTTGTCGGCTTCCTCGCTGCTCACGATGATGCTCACCTCAACCTCCGTGTCGTTGTCGTTGTAGATGAAGTAAGGCATCTCGGCGGCTATCACGCTCAGTTCGGCGGTCAGTTCCACCTCCGTGTTGGTCACGCTCTTCACCGAGTAGAGCTTCACGCCCGTCACGGCATTCTCTATCTGTCGCTTGTCGGCATCGATGCGGGCCATGTAGCTCTTGGCAGGGATGGTCAGCGTGATGCGCGACACTTCCACCTTGGTAGTGTTGATGGCTGTGCTGAGTGCAGCGATGGCTGCTTCAACCTGCTCCTGCGTAGCGTCGCCGTTATCCTTCACGGCCTTGGCAGCGTTGATGGCATCCAAGAGCGTAGCGGCAGCGGTGGGGTTGCTGTCCTTGATGCTGTTGTAGTAGGTCTCAGCAGCGGTGATGTCATCGTTCAGCGCGGTCTTGGTCTCGGTCAGCACGGTCTGCTCGGCTGTCGTCTTGGCACTCGCGAGTGCAGCAATGGCAGCGTCAACCTGCTCCTGCGTGGCATCGGTATTGTCCTTCACGGCCTTGGCAGCGTTGATGGCATCCAAGAGCGTAGCGGCAGCGGTGGGGTTGCTGTCTTTGATGCTGTTGTAGTATGCCTCTGCGTCGGTGATGTCGTCGTTCAGTTCGTTCTTGGTCTCTGTCAGCACAGCATCCTCGGCAGTAGTCTTGGCCGTATTGAGTGCCGACAGGGCATTGTTGACTTCCTCCTGCGTAGCGTCGCCCTTTTCCTGCATGGCCTTGGCCGTGTCGATGGCAGTCTTCAGTGCGGCTGCAGCCTCAGTGTGGTCGTCCTTGATGCTGTTGTAGTAGGTCTCGGCCTCGGTGATGGCGGTGTTCAGCGCGGTCTTGTCAGCCAAAATGGTAAAGTTGGCAGTAGCTGTGCCACTGTAGTTACCCATACCTGTGACGGTCACGGTGGCGGTGCCTGTCTCCACGTTGTTCGAGTAGGCCACGGTGTAGTCGGTGTTCAAGACGAGCGTGGTCTCGCCGTCCATCACGGTGACAGTCGGCGTAATTGCACTGCCCGTATAGGTCTGGTCGGCGATGGTCTGAATCCAAGCGTCCTGCAGGTTCTTCGTATAAGTCACCACTACCCATACGTTAGCCTCGGGCATGGTGAACGTCCAGGTGCCGTCCTGCTGCTTCGTCACTTCTACCTCGTCCATAAGGCTGGGAGCGCGGAAGGAGCGTGCGGCTGATTCCCATGAGGTATAGGCGCGGACGGTCACGTCCTTTGCCGAGTAGCCCTCGTCGGGAGTCACCGTTACGGTCACCACGTCGTCATAGCAGGCCTGCGTAGCGGCAGCACCGCCCACGCTGAAGGCCACCGTGCCGTGCAGCGACTCGCCAACCGTCAAATCGAACAGCGTTGTGGCATAGTATTCAATCTCCAGCTCCACGTCGTAGGCGGGCATCGATGCCAAAGTCCATTTGTTTGTTTGGGCATCATACGTCAGGTTGATTGGGTCGGGCTCCTGTGCCCATGCGCCCGTCACTACTGCTACCAGCAGCGCGAGCATTGAAAACACTTTCTTTTTCATATTCATTATTGTTTTAGTTGTTTGAAACTTCTTTGTTTAACAATGATTACACAGAATTCTTGGTGTAGTATGTCACTTCCAGTTCGACGTCGTATTCGGGCATCGTGCTGAGTGTCCACACCGTACCGTCGGCACTGGGCGTGAGGTCGATGGGGTCAGGGTCTTGTGCCCATGCGCCCGTC
>ONJJ01000026.1 GCA_900318115.1 uncultured Prevotellaceae bacterium
CCTTGTGTTATACTTTAAAAGAATAAAAAGAATGGGGGTATTGCTTTGAGAGTCTGCTTTGTTGGCGATATAGTCGGCGGCGCCGGCCGTCGTGCTTTCAAAACCGTAATGCCCGGATTCCTTAGGGATAACCAAATAGACTGTTGTATTGTCAATGCCGAGAACAGTGTTCACGGTCTCGGAGCATCGGTCAATATTCTCAGGGAACTGGAAGAATACGGGGCTGACCTGTTTACGATGGGCAACCATACTTTTTCCAACAGGGAATTCATAAGTCAGATCGCGAAGGTGAAGAATCTTGCCAGACCGGCAAATTTCAGTCCTTCCTGGCCTGGCAATGATTTCTGTGTTTTCGAGAAGAACGGCGAAAAACTTGGCGTGTTCAATCTTTTAGGTCAGGTCTATGCCAATGTGCTTCCCGATAATCCGTTCTCATGTGCCGACAGAATAGTCGACAGGCTTAAGAATGTCGAGAAATGCACATCGGTCTTTCTTGATTTCCATTGTGATGCAACATCTGAGAAGTGTGCTATGGGTTATTATCTTGATGGAAGAGTATCCTGTGTTGCCGGTACTCATACCCATGTTCAGACAGCAGATGAGACTATCCTTTCCGGCGGAACCGGATATATTACTGACTGTGGCATGAGTGGAGCAAAGGAATCCATTCTTGGAATGACTATCGAGTCTTCGATAAGAAGACTTGCTTATAAACTGCCTGCAAAGTACGAACCTGCCGATGGTCCCGGCTTTGTATGTGGTATTATCTTTGAGACTGATAAAAACGGAAGGTGTACCGGGATTAAACGGTTCTGCGAATATGAATAATTTTTTCGATAAGAGATCTGCAAAGGGTTATGAGGTTTGCGTTCTCTATGCTTTTCTTTCAATCATACTGATCACTGCCGACCAGCTCTTTAAGGTGATGACCGTAAATGAGATAAAGCCTTATGGTCAGGTTTTCATCATTGAGAATTTCTTCTCTCTTCACTATGCGGAGAATCCGGGCAGTGCGTTCTCGAGGAGGGTGTGGGGATCGGCGGTGGTGAATTCGCGTCCCTGCTTCTTGGCGAGTTCCACGAGTTCGGGGTCGATGGTGCCGGGGATCTTGCCGCTCTTGCCGAGAATCATGCCCCACATACTGTCGTCCATCATGACAAAGCGGCCCTTGCCCTGTGCCATGGTGAGGAGGTTCATCAGGGCGATGTTCTTGACGTACTGCGAGAAGGGGGTGACGAGTGGGGGATAGCCGACGCGGGGCCAGACGTAAGCGACTTCGTCGAAGAGCTTGACGAGAATCTCGTCGGTGGTGAGTTCGGGTTGGCCCTTGGCCTTCAGTGTGCTATTGATGACGCCATGGATGCCGGCGAGATCAGCCATCATAGAGCCCATCATTCCGCCGGGTAGTCCGCACCCGAGCAGGAGGGACGACATGTGTTTGTTGCCGGGGTTGATGAAGTAGCCGAGCCAGTCGTCGATGAACTCCTGGGTGAGGGAGCGGGCCTGCATGTAGGCGTTCATATTGATTTCCTTGACCTCGAAGCCCTCGTTCTTCAGCATGGACTGCACGCTGATGATGTCTGGGTGCACCTTACCCCAGGAGAGGGGCTCGATGGCCGTGTCGATGACGTCGGCACCATTGTTGCAGACTTCGAGGATACTGGCCATGGAGAGTCCGGGGCCGCTGTGGCCGTGGTACTGGATGATGATGTCAGGGTGCTTGGTCTTGATGGCCTTGGTGAGGGCGCCCAGCAGTGCGGGCTGCCCGATGCCTGCCATATCCTTGAGGCAGATCTCCTCGGCACCGGCGGCGATGACCTCATCGGCGATTGCAGAGTAGTACTCCACGGTGTGTATGGGGGAGGTGGTGATGCAGAGGGTGGCTTGCGGGGTCATGCCGGCAGCCTTTGCCCACTTGATAGAAGGAATGATGTTGCGGACATCATTAAGTCCGCAGAAGATACGGGGAATATCCACGCCCTGGGCGTGCTTGACTTTGTATTGCAGCTCGCGCACGTCGTCGGGCACCGGGTACATACGCAAGGCGTTGAGTCCGCGGTCAAGCATGTGGGTCTTGATCCCCGCTTCGTTGAAGGGTTTGCAGAACGCACGTACGGCTGCATTCGGGTTTTCGCCGGCGAGGAGGTTCACCTGCTCAAAGGCACCACCATTAGTTTCCACGCGGTCAAAGACACCCATATCGATGATGACGGGTGCGATGCGTTCCAGCTGGTCCTTGCGGGGCTGGAATTTGCCGGAGCTCTGCCACATATCGCGGTAGACGAGGCTGAATTGGATTCTTTTCTTCATACTTTTGTGTGTATATTATGCGTGTTTACGTTGGCAAAAATAGTTATTTTCCTTCAGACGTCGAAATATATTCGGAAAAATATGGTGCTTGCGGCCGAAAAAAGTGCTTCCGGGCAATCTTATTTCTGCCGGATGAAGATATTGATGGGTGTTCCGCTGAAGTCCCAGCGCTCGCGAATCTTATTCTCGAGGAAGCGGCGATAGGGCTCCTTGACGTACTGTGGCAGGTTGGCGTAGAAGACGAAGCTGGGGATGCGGGTGTCGGGCAGCTGGGCGCAGTACTTGATCTTGATGTACTTCCCCTTCATGGAGGGTGGGGGGTAGGCTTCGATCAAGGGGAGCATTTCCTGATTCAATTTAGTGGTACCCACGCGTGTGCGACGGTGCTTGTCCACGGCGGCTGCCGTCTCCAGTACCTTGAATATGCGTTGCTTGGTGAGGGCAGAGGCAAAGATGATGTCGAAGTCCGTGAAGGGGGCCATGCGCTGGCGAATGGCATCCTCGAAATACTTTATGGCCGTGGTGGACTTGTCCTCGACGAGGTCCCACTTATTGACCACGACGACGAGCCCTTTCTGGTTGCGCTGTATGAGCTGGAAGATGCTGAGGTCCTGCGACTCGATGCCGCGTGTGGCATCGAGCATGAGGATGCAGACGTCAGAGTTCTCAATGGCGCGGATACTGCGCATGACGCTGTAGAACTCCAGATCCTCGCTGACCTTGGACTTGCGGCGGATGCCCGCTGTGTCCACGAGCAGGAAGTCGAAACCGAACTTCTGGTAGTGGGTGTAAATGCTGTCGCGCGTGGTGCCAGCGATATCTGTGACGATATGTCGGTCTTCGCCGATGAATGCGTTTGTAAGGCTGCTCTTCCCCACATTGGGGCGTCCCACCACGGCAATACGTGGCAGGTCGAGTTCTTCCTGAATCTCATCGACTTGTGGCAGTTTCTGGATGATGAGGTCCAGCAGGTCGCCGGTGCCGCTGCCTGTGGCGGCACTGATGCAGAAGGGGTCGCCCAGTCCGAGGGCGTAGAACTCTGCGGACTGCCACTGTTGGTCGTTGTTGTCGGTTTTGTTGGCCACGAGGATGACGGGCTTCTTGGCGCGGCGCAGTATGCCGGCCACGGCCTCATCGAGGTCGGTGACTCCCGTGTTGTTATCGACGAGGAAGAGGATGACATCGGCTTCCTCGGTGGCGAGGGTGACCTGCTTGCGGATTTCTTCCTCGAAGATATCATCGCTGTTGACGACCCATCCGCCGGTATCGACGACGGAGAACTCGTGGCCCACCCACTCGCACTTGCCGTACTGGCGGTCGCGCGTGGTGCCAGCTTCGTCCGAGACGATGGCATGACGGGTGTTGGTCAGGCGGTTGAAGAGGGTGGACTTGCCTACATTTGGGCGTCCGACAATAGCTACTAACATATTTTATTCTAATTGGTATCCATACTGCTTCATGGCGCGCTCGCTGTTGCGCCAGTCCTTATCGACCTTGACATAGCACTGCAGGAAGATGCGCTTGCCGAAGAATCGCTCGAGTTCGCGGCGTGCCTCGGAACTGACGCGCTTGAGGGCGACGCCTTGGTGTCCGATGATGATGCCTTTCTGGGACTCACGCTCCACGTAGATGACGGCCTCGATGCGGATCAGGTCGTCGGTTTCCTTGAAACTCTCGACCACGACCTCCACGGAGTAGGGTATTTCCTTGTCGTAGTAGAGGAGGATCTTCTCGCGGATGATCTCGGTGACAAAGAAGCGGGCGGGCTTGTCCGTCCACGTGTCCTTGTCAAAGTAAGCCGGTGACTCGGGCAGCAATTCGCGAATGCGGGTCAGAACCTGATCCACGCCGAAGCGGTGGAGCGCAGAAATCGGAAATACTTCCGCCGCGGGCAGCACGCTGTGCCACTCATCGACTTTCTGCGTGAGGGCCTGTTGGTCGCTGAGGTCTATCTTGTTGATAAGCACGAGGATGGGGACTTGCAGGTGCTGCACCTTCTGGAGGAAGTCGGCGTTCTTGTCGGGCGTCTCCACCATATCGGTGACGTAGAGCAAGATGTCAGCATCCTCCAAGGCTTCCTCGGAGAAATGCAGCATCTGTTCCTGCAATTTGTAGTTCGGCTTAAGCACCCCGGGTGTGTCGGAAAAACAGATTTGCATCTCGGGCGTATTGAGAATACCCATGATGCGGTGGCGCGTGGTCTGCGCCTTGAAGGTGGCGATACTGATTCGCTCGCCCACGAGGAGATTCATGAGCGTGGATTTCCCGACATTTGGATTCCCAACGATGTTGACGAACCCCGATTTGTGCTTATTTTCCGTCATAACCCCATTTCATGTAGGCAGCGCCCCAGGTGAATCCGGCTCCGAAGGCGGTGAAGATGAGGTTGTCGCCCTTCTTCAGCTGTTTTTCGTAGTCCCAGAGGGCCAGGGGCAGTGTGCCGCTGGAGGTGTTGCCGTATTTCTGGATATTGACCATGACCTTCTCCATGGGCAGGTCCAGCCGCTTGGCCACGGCTTCGATGATGCGGATATTGGCCTGGTGTGGAATCACCCAGTCGATGTTGTCCTTATTCAGTCCGTTGCGCTCAGCGATGCGTGCGCAGGCGTCAGCCATATTTGTGACGGCAAACTTGAACACGGTGCGCCCTTCCTGATGGAGGTAGTGCATTTTGTGCTCCAAGGTGAAATAGGAGGGGGGAGTGGCCGATCCGCCGGCTTTCAGACAGAGGAAGGGCAGGCCCTGTCCATCGGTGCGCAAGTAGCTGTCCTGCCATCCAAGGTCCTCTGTGGTACCCTCGACCAGGGTGGCTCCGGCTCCGTCGCCGAAGATGGCGCAGGTCTGGCGGTCGGTGTAGTCAATGATACTGGACATCTTGTCCGCGCCTATAATAACAATTTTCTTGTAGCGCCCGCTCTCAATCATGCAGGCTGCTTGTTCCATGGCATAAAGCCATCCGGAGCAAGCTGCGGAGAGCTCAAAGGCGTGTGCGTTGGTCATCCCGCATTTGCCGAGGACAATGCTGGCAGTGGAGGGGAAATGGTAGTCCGCAGTGGAGGTGGAGCAGATGACGGCATCCACGGTGAGCGGGTCCGTGCCGGTCTTTTCCAGCAGTTGTTTCACGGCTTTGCGAGCCATATAGCTGGCGCCCAGGCCTTCTTCGTTGAGTATTCGACGTTCCTTGACTCCGATGCGGGTCATAATCCATTCGTCGGATGTGTCGACCATCCGGCTCAATTCATCATTTGTCAGGACGTAGTCGGGCACGTAGCCGCCCACACCTGTGATGATGGCGTGAATTTTTTCCATGAAGGGTCGATTTTATGACGAAAGGTTGAAAAGTTGAATCGCTGAAGGCCTCTCTGCCAGATGGATTATCTGCACTTGTGCCTCTCAACTATTCAACCCTTCAACCTTTCAGCTTTCAACGTTTTACGCTTCTTCTTTCTCAATAGCGACCTTTCCACGATAGTAGCCGCAGGTGGGGCAGACGGTGTGGTAAATGTGGAACTCACCACAGTTGGGGCAAACGGCAAGTGCGGGTGCTACTGCCTTGTCATGAGTTCTGCGCTTGAGAGTGCGCGTCTTGGATTGTCTTCTTTTAGGGTGTGCCATTTTCTTTGAATGATTATTTTAGGTTTTGTATTATTGCTTTATTCATCGAACGTCAGCCCCCTCAGTGCTTCCCATCGCGAGTCTGCGGGTTGCTGTGGGGCTTCGCCTTCGCTGCTGTCTCGAACGGGTTCGTCGTCCTCGACGAGGTACTGGCTGACATCTTCTGCACATTCCCCGTCGGGGTGCACGTGTGAGATGGGTATGGCCAGCGCGATGGTCTCGTAGAGGTTCCAGGCTACGTCGAGTACTGGACGTTCCTCGGGCAGCGTAATGCGTTCGCCGTCGTCCTCGAAATGATCGCTCAGGCGGATCTCGATTTCGTCCTCGGCATCGATGGGTTGAGTCATCGGCTCGAGGCAGCGGTCGCACGGAATTTCCACGGTTCCTGTGGCGTGGATTTCGAGTCGGTAGCCGGCAGCTTTCTTTTTCACCCGGAGCGTTGCCGTCAGCTCGCCATGCTCGATTTCCTGTTCGTCGAGCGCACTGAAGAACGCGTCGCCGAGATGCCACGTACGGGTCATTTCACCCGCTGTGAGCTCTCGGAAATCGACTTGAAAGAGTTCTTGTGCGTTCATACGGGCGGCAAAAGTAGTGGTTTTTATTGGATTGACAAAGGAAAGAGCCAAAAAGTTTGGAGTTTAGGGCGCTCGGTTTAGCGTTTTTTACACTTTTCGGTCCAAAAGTGGTGCTTTTCGTCTCGTTCTTAGCGCATTTGTGTTAGCTTTTCTTCAGTTCGATGCGGAAGGTAGTGCCTTGTCCTACCTCAGAAGATTTGACGAAAATGCGGCCGTGGTGATACTCCTCCACGATGCGCTTTGCGAGCGAGAGTCCAAGTCCCCACCCGCGTTGCTTCGTCGTATAGCCCGGTTGGAAAACGCTGCTCCATTGTCCTTTGGGGATTCCCTTGCCCGTGTCTGTCACCTCTACAACGTATCGTGCGGGCTCTTCCATGGCGGTGATGGTGATGCTGCCCTGGCCGTTCATGGCATCCACGCCGTTCTTGCAGAGGTTCTCCACCACCCACTCAAAGAGGGGCGCGGAGAGCTGTACGATGAGTGGCTGGCTGGGCAGGTTGGTGGTGATCTTGACACGGTTGGAAGTCCTGCGGCCGATGTACTCGGCCACCTGTGCGATGACATCATTGAGGTTTTCGGGCTTGGGTTCCGGCGACGACCCGATTTTCGAGAACCGCTCGGCGATGCGCTGCAACCTCCTCACGTCCTTGTCCATCTCCGGAAGCAGCTCGTCGTCGGGGTAGGTCTCGCGCAGCACTTGTGTCCAGGCCATCAGCGATGAGATGGGTGTTCCCAGCTGGTGGGCCGTCTCCTTGGACAGTCCCACCCACACCTTGTTCTGCTCGGCGCGCTTGCTGCTCAGGAGGGCAAAGATAGCTACGACGACGAAGACGAGCACCACGCCCAGCTGGATGAAGGGGTAGCGGGCCAGGCGCTTGAGCATGATGCTCTCGTCGTAGCACACTTCCATGAAGGTTCCTTCGTCCTCGTCCAGCTCTATTCTGATGGAACGCCCTCCGGCTTTCATCGCCAAGGCTTTTTGCAAGACGACCTGGTCGACGTCGGCGGCATCGCGAGCACGCACTTCCAGGTTGCGATAGGTCTGCACCTGCCCGTGTTCGTCCAGGACGATTACGGGAATCGTGTTGTTGCCGTTGATGACTTTCAGCACGAGGGAGAGGTCGGTCTGGTCGTCCGCCAAATCAAAGGCACGCATCGCCTCTGCCCACACTTCCATGCGACCGCGCTCCTCACGCGCCAGGTCGGCTACGAGATAGTGGGTCCACGAAAGGGAGGCGGCACAAATGACCAGTGCCGCACAAACCAGCAGGAATTTCACCTGTCGAATGCGATCAGTCCATTGCATGGCGGCAAATTTAGCTACTTTTTATTAAAGAAACGAAAAACTTGCCCTTTTTCGTATGTGATGTGAGAAAAAAGTGCTAATTTTGCACCCGATGAGCACGAAAAACGTACACCTTATATATATAATACTCCTGCTGACGGGCCTTTTGGCCGGCGCCTGCAGGGATGATGAGGACGTCGAGCCCCGGCTGCCTGGAATGTCTGGCGACACGCTGTCCCAGACACTGATTGTGTATATGGCGGCAGAGAATAACCTTCATGGCCATATGCGTACGGACTCACTCGAGATCGCCTGGGGATTGGATAGCATCGGCGATGATTGTCGGGTGGTCGTGTTCATGGATGACCAGAAGAGCTCGCGTCTCTGCGTGGGGACTCGCAAGGAACCTCTCCAGACCGTGAAGACCTACGAGGGCAATCTCTGTTCCACCGACGGCCAGACTATGGCGGACGTCCTCCGTGAGATTGTCCGTCTGTATCCTGCCCGGAACTATGCTCTTGCCCTGTGCAGCCACGGCTCTGGCTGGTTGTTCGATGACCTCGCATCCGCCTCTCAGTCCGGCTCGCGTCGTTCCTTCGGCGTCGATAACGGCTACCGCTCCAGCTCCACTAGCGGTCGCCGGATGAATATTCCCGTGCTGGCCAGCGTGCTCTCCGGTTGCCCGCATTTTGATTACATCCTATTCGACGCCTGCTTTATGCAGAGTGTCGAGGTCGCCTATGAGCTGCGTCATACGGCAGATTACATCATCGCCTCTCCGGCCGAGATACCTGCATCGGGTGCTCCCTACACACAGATGCTGCGCACGATGTGCTCTGTGCCTTCTGACGCGGCGGCTGTCACGGCTTCCTACGCGGATTACTACCACAGCGGCTATGGCTATTTCACCTACGGGGGTGCAGAGTTGACCGCCGTCCGGACGGATCAGCTGGAGCGGCTGGCTCAGGCCACGGCTCCGCTGATGAACCGCCTGCTCGCCGGACGCCGGGAAATCGATGTGACGGGGGTCCAGCACTATTGCCTGCTTCCCTCCGCCAGGTACACGGCAGCCTACGACTTGAAGAACCTCTTCTACCACGCCCTGGACTCTGCCACGTATGCGTCTTGGGTGCGCGTGTTCGACGAGGCGGTGCCTGTCCAGCTGCTGTCGCCTTCGTGGTTCTCTGCAGCCCAGCAAGGTATTATGCTTCACGTCGATGACATCCCTCACTGCGGAGGGGTCTCGATTTATGTTCCCTCAGAGCTGCACCAGTCCAGGGGCTGGAACGACGATTATCATCAATTGGAGTGGTATCGTGCTACGGGAATGAGTTCAACCGATTGGTAAGATTATGCCCCAGAATATTTGTTTCAAACCCAAATCGACGCCAGCTGAGCGCCAGGAGTGCTACGAGTGGTTCGAGCAGCGTATGGATCGCCTGCCCAAGGAGATGAATCTTTCGGGCCTGAACATCCTGGACCTGCCTCGTTTCGTGCAACACAGTATTCGCTCGCTGAAGACTCACCTGGCCCAGTCGCCCATCTACGAAGGGCAGTTCTCCTTGCTCCTGTTCGTCCGCGAGATGCTCCGCAAGGACCCGAATTTTGAAGAATAATCATTAAAACCCAAAGAATATGTTATTCAGCAGAGAAACCTATATGGACCGCCGCAGCGTCCTGCGCCAGCGCGTTCAGCACGGACTTATCGTCCTGTTTGGCAACAATGAGTCGCCAGTGAATTATCCGTCCAACGGCTACAAATTCCGTCAGGACAGCACCTTCCTCTATTACTTCGGCCTCCAGCGTGACGGACTCGTCGGTGTCATCGATGCTGATTCTGGCGACGAGTGGCTCGTTGGCGACGATATTGATATTGAGGATATCGTGTGGTTTGGCTCCGTAGATAGCGTAGGCGATATGGCCGCGCAGACGGGTTGTACCAAGAGCGCCCCTATGAGCCGTCTCGAAAGCTTGTTCCGCGATGCTCAGGACCATGGTCGCGAGATCCATTTCCTGCCTCCTTACCGCCACGACCTGATGATCCAGCTGATGGATCTCACGGGCATACACCCCCGAGAACAGCGCGCTCGTGCCAGCCTCAAGCTCATTCAGGCCGTCGTGGACCAGCGCATCGTCAAGTCTCCCGAAGAGGTCGCAGAGATTGAGCGCGCCTGCGCCATCGGGTACGAGATGCATACCACTGCCATGCAGCTCTGCCGTCCGGGCGTGCCGGAGCAGGAAATAGCCGGTCGCATCAGCGGCATCGCCTCGTCCAAGGGCTGCATCGTCAGCTTCCCCAGTATCCTGTCTATGCACGGCGAGATCATGCACGGCTACCCCTCTCCCCGTCCCCTTGAGGCTGGACGTCTGATGCTCTGCGACTGCGGTGCCGAGACGAATGAGAACTACTGCTCCGACAACACCCGCACCACCCCCATCAGCGGCCGCTTCGATTCGCGGCAGCGCGATATCTATCAGGCCGTCGTCGATGCCCACGACCACGTCTTCGAGATCGCACGGCCCGGGCTGAAGTGGTGGGATGCTCATTTCGCAGCAGCGCGCGTCATCACCGAGCGCCTGCAGGACCTCGGCCTGATGAAGGGCAACGTGGACGACAGCCTGGCGGCTGGCGCTCACGCATTGTTCTTCCCCCACGGGCTGGGTCATGCGATGGGAATGGACGTTCATGATATGGAGGGACTGGGACAAATCCACGTCGGCTTCGACGATGAGGTGCGTCCAAACCTCAATCAGTTCGGCACCAATGCCCTGCGCTTTGGCCGCCGCCTGCGCGAGGGCTATGTGATGACCGATGAGCCCGGTATCTATTTCATCCCTGCCCTCATCGACGAGTGGAGCGCCAAGGGGCATTGTGCCGAGTTCCTGAACTTCGACCGTATCGAGACCTACAAGGACTTCGGCGGTATCCGCATCGAGGACGATCTGCTCATCACGGCCGACGGCTGCCGCTACCTCGGGGAGAAACTGATTCCCTATCACATCGACGACCTCGAGGCTTTCCTCGCCGCGCGCTCATAACCTTGGCGATAAACGAATCTCTCCGCGTTCGTAACCTCCGCAATAAAGTAAAAAACACAATAATTAAAATCACAACCAATGAAGAAAATCCTTTCTCTTGCCCTCCTGGCCGTGCTTTGTGCCAGTGGGGTCCAGGCTCAGGAAGAGCAGTCCAACAAGAAACCGGTCTTCACCGTCGTGAAGGAACTGCCGGTCACCAGCGTCAAGAACCAGAATCGCAGCGGCACTTGCTGGGCCTACTCCACCCTCAGCTTCTTTGAGTCCGAAATCCTGAAGGCCACCGGCAAGTCCTATGACCTCGCCGAGATGTACGTCTGCAACAAGGATTATATGGAACGTGCCGACGTGACTGTCCGCATGCACGGCGACTGCGACTTCTCGCAGGGCGGTTCGGCCGGCGACGTGCTCATCGTCATCAAGAATCATGGCATCATCCCCGAAGATGCCATGGCCAAGCCGGGCACCATGATTGGCGACACGCTGGCCAACTTCAATGAGTTCTTCAGCGTGATGACTCCTTACGTCAAGGCCATCGCCACCAGCAAGAGCAAGACCATCAGCCCGCAGTGGAAGTCCGGTCTCCAGGGCATCCTCGATGCTTACCTGGGCAAGACTCCCGAGACCTTCACCTATGAGGGCAAGCAGTACACGCCCCAGACCTTCGCTGCCAGCCTCGGCATCGACTGGAATGATTATGTCAGCATCACCAGCTACACCCACCATCCCTTCTACACCAGCTTTGCCGTGGAGGTGCAGGACAACTGGCGTTGGGACCACAGCTACAACGTGCCCATGGACGAGATGATGCAGATTATCGACAACGCCCTCGACAAGGGCTACACCGTGGCTTGGGGCGGCGACGTTTCCGATGAAGGTTTCACCCGTCAGGGCCTCGGTGTCCTCTACAACAAAGAGACTGCCGACGGCCTCTCCGGCAGCGACCAGGCCCGCTGGCTGAACATGAAACCCGCAGAGCGCGCCCACCTCATCGACAGCCTCGGCATCGCAGCACCCGAGATCGTCCCCACCCAGGAGCAGCGACAGAAGGACTTCGACAGCTGGGAACTGACCGACGACCACGGCATGCACATCTATGGTCTGGCCAAGGACCAGAACGGCCGCGAATATTATATGGTGAAGAATTCGTGGGGCCCCACCGGCGAGTACAAGGGCACCTGGTATATGACCAAGGCCTTCATCGCAGCCCGTACCATGGACTTCCTCGTCAACAAGAATGCCATCCCCAAGGAAATCCGCAAGAAACTGGGGATCTAATGACGTCATTTGGTCCTAAAACCTATAGACTGCACCTGCTTTTTGGCGGGTGCAGTCATTATTTTTAGGTAAAAAGGACTCTTTTATGGATTTATAACGTAGTTCTGTGACGCCGTTTGCGTTTTTTTTACTACCTTTACGCGCTGATATGGCCATTTGCGTGGCTCTTCGCGAAAGAAATAGGATAAAAACAACATATAAATGAACTACAAATGGAATTACGAACCTCCTACACAAGAACGACAGGAAGCAGCTGAGGCACTGGCTCACGAGGTGAACATCCACCCCGCGCTGGGCAAGTTGCTCCTGGACCGCGGCATCACCACGGCCGCCGAGGCGAGGCGCTTCTTCCGTCCGCAGCTCACGGGATTGCTGGATCCTTTCCTCTTTCGTGACATGCACGTGGCGGTGGAACGTCTCAATAAGGCTCTGGGCCGCAAGGAGCGCATCCTCGTGTACGGAGACTACGACGTCGATGGCTGCACAGCTGTCGCACTCGTCTATCGGTTCTTACAGCAGTTCACGACCAACATCGATTTCTACATCCCCGATCGCTATGAGGAGGGGTATGGAGTCAGTCACAAGGGCGTGGACTACGCCCACTCGACCGGAGTGGGACTCATCATCGTCCTCGATTGTGGCATCAAAGCTATCGAGGAAATCGCTTATGCCAAGGAACTGGGCATCGATTTCATCATCTGCGACCACCACGTGCCGGATGATGTGCTGCCGCCTGCCGTGGCGATTCTCAATGCCAAGCGGGTGGACGCCACCTATCCCTACGAGCACCTGTCGGGCTGCGGCGTGGGGTTCAAGCTGATGCAGGCCTTCGCCCAGAACAATGGCATCCCCTTCAGCCAGCTCACTCCCCTGCTGGACCTCTGTGCCGTCAGTATTGCCTCAGACATCGTGCCCATTCTCGGCGAGAACCGCATCCTCGCCTACCACGGCCTGAAGCAGATCAACGCCAGTGCCAGCGTTGGTCTCAAGGCGATCATCGAGATTTGCGGCCTGGGCGACCGCGAGATTACCATGAGTGACATCATCTTCAAGATCGGTCCTCGCATCAACGCTTCCGGGCGCATGCAGAATGGCGGCGAGGCAGTGGCACTGCTGGTGGAGCGCGACCCCGCCAAGGCGCATCGGATGGCTCTCCAGATCAACGCCTACAACGACCAGCGCAAGGACCTCGACAAGGAGATGACCCAGGAGGCCAACGACATCGTCGAGCGTCTGGACCCTGGCCACGAGCACAAGGCCATCGTCATTTACAACGAGGAGTGGCACAAGGGCGTCATCGGTATCGTGGCTTCGCGCCTGACGGAGATCTACACACGTCCCTCTGTGGTGCTCACGCGCACCGATGGAATGGCCACCGGTTCTGCCCGCAGCGTGTCGGGCTTCGACGTGTATCGCGCCATCGACAGCTGCCGTGACCTCCTGGAGAACTTCGGCGGACACACCTACGCAGCGGGACTCTCCATGCGCGTGGAGAACGTGCCGGAGTTCAAGCGCCGCTTTGAGGAATACGTGGAGGCCAATATACTGCCTGCGCAGATCCAGTCCGAGCTCACCATCGATGGGATGTTGGATTTCAAGGACATCACCCATCGCTTCCTGATGGACCTGCGTAAGTTTGCCCCCTTCGGCCCCGACAACCAGAAACCCCTCTTCTGCACCGAGCACGTCTATGACTACGGCACCAGCAAGGTCGTGGGTCATCATCAGGAGCACATCAAGCTGGAACTCGTGGACAACAAGAGCTCCAATGTCGTCAGCGGCATCGCCTTCGGTCAGAGCTCGCAGGCCCGTTACATCAAGAGCAAGCGCGCCTTCGACATCTGCTACACCGTGGAGGAAAACACCCACAAACGCGGTGAGGTGCAGCTGCAGATAGAGGACATCAGACCTTGCACGGAAGAATGAGTGCGAGCCAGGATTCCGTCTATCTCTCTATCCTGAAGGAGTACTGGGGCTTTGACGCCTTCCGAGGTATCCAGCAGGAAATCATCGAGAGCATCGGAGCCGGGCGGGACACCCTCGGCCTGATGCCCACGGGAGGGGGAAAGAGCATCACCTTTCAGGTGCCGGCGCTGGCCAAGGAAGGCCTCTGTCTGGTCATCAGCCCCCTGATAGCGCTGATGAAGGATCAAGTGGAGCACCTTCGCCGCAAGGGCATCAAGTCCGTGGCCGTTTATACGGGCATGTCCCGTGAGGAGGTCATCGTGGCGCTGGAGAACTGCATATTTGGCAACTTCAAGTTCCTCTATGTCTCGCCCGAGCGGCTGTCCTCCGAACTCTTCCTTGCCAAGCTTCACCACATGCATGTCAGTTTCATCGCGGTGGATGAGGCTCATTGCATCTCGCAGTGGGGCTACGATTTCCGCCCTTCCTACCTCACCATCGCCAAGGTGCGCCGTGTGTTGCCCAACGCTCCCGTGCTGGCACTGACGGCCACCGCCACCCCCGCCGTGGTGCGTGACATCCAGCGGCAGCTCGGCTTCGCCCGCGAGAATGTTTTTCGCATGAGCTTCGAGCGCAAGAACCTCATCTACAGCGTCTGTTCCTTCGCCGGCACGATGGAACAGCAGGTGAAAGAACTCCTCCAGGAGACCGAGGGCAGCGCCATCGTCTATATCCGTAGTCGCCGTGGCGCCCGCGAGCTGGCGGAATGGCTCGCCGCCGAGGGCTTCCGGGCTACGTTCTACCATGCCGGACTCACGAATCAGGAGAAGAACGACCGCGCCCGCAGCTGGCAACAGGGCGACGTCCGCATCATGGTGGCGACTAACGCTTTTGGCATGGGTATCGACAAACCGGATGTGCGACTGGTCATTCACGCCGACGTGCCCGATTCGCCCGAAGCCTACTTCCAGGAGGCCGGCCGTGCCGGTCGCGACGGCTTGCCCGCGCACGCTGTGCTGCTGCGGGGTCCTCGTGCCGAGGCTGTGCTGCGGCGGCGCGTCGATGAGACCTACCCGCCCGAGGAGTATGTCGTGCAGGTCTATGAAGATATGTGCTGCTACCTCCAGATTGCCGTCGGCGATGGCTTCGGGGTCACTCGTGAGTTCTCCCTCGAGGAGTTCTGCCGCAACTTCCGCCACTTCCCGGTGCGGGCCTACAACGCCCTGCAGCTCCTCTCGCGAGCTGGTTATATCGAGTGGGCCGACGCCGAGGAGAACCAGAGCCGCGTGATGATCACCTGCCGGCGCGAGGAGCTCTATGGCCTCCATCTGCCGCCTACGGCCGACCGCCTGCTGGGCCTACTGCTGCGTTCCTACACAGGCATCTTCAGCGAGTACTCCTTCATCGACGAGTCGCGCCTCGCCGTGGAGCTCGCTGCCACCCAGGAGGAGGTTGGCGAGGCACTTATCACCCTCAGCCGTGCCCACATACTGAGCTTCATTCCTCGTAAGTTCGTCCCCTATGTGACCTTCGTCCAGCGGCGCCTGGACAACGACGAGATCGTGCTCCCGCGTGCCGTCTATGCCGACCGCCGCCTCGAGCTGGAGCAGCGCCTGCAGACCATGATCGGCTACCTCAACACCGCCGAGTGCCGCAGCCGCTATCTCCTGAACTATTTCGGCGAGACCAAGGCCCGCGAATGCGGACAGTGCGACAACTGCCTCGGCACCCACGGCCTCCTGCCCGCCCGGCAGCCCGCCCAGGTGGCTGAGCTCGAGACTATCCGCCGCCGCATCCTCGACCTCGTCCGGCAGCAGGGTAGGGGAGTCCTCGGCAACCTGCATCTCCCGGGTGTGGCGGACAGTAAAGTGGCCGAAGTGCTTCATCAGATGATGCTCGAAGAGGACTTTCTTGCTCTTTAGCAAGTTTTTGTGTAACAAAAACGTTTTTCCGTCCTCCTTTTAGCGAAAGTTTGAAGGATAATTTGTATTTTTGCGCTCAAATTCTAATCAGACACATGAAAGTACTCAAGTTTGGAGGAACCAGCGTAGGTTCCGTCGAGAGCATCCTCAGCGTTAAGAATATTGTGGAGTCGCAGACCGAACCCGTCATCGTCGTCGTCTCCGCTTTGGGAGGTATCACCGACCAACTGCTCCGCACCGCCCAGCAAGCCCTGGCGGGCGATGTCGCCTACCTGGCGTCCTATGCCGAGATGGCGCGACGCCATCACGACCTCATCGCCGCCATCATCCCCGCAGGTGCCGACCGCGACACCCTCATCCGCATCGTCGATGGTCTCCTCGAGGAACTGCGCAGCATCTACCAGGGCGTCTATCTCATCCGCGACCTCTCCTCGAAGACCCAGGCCGCCATCGTCAGCTATGGCGAACGCCTCAGCAGCCGCATCGTAGCCACCCTCGTCTCCGACGCCGTATGGTTCGACAGCCGCGAGTTCATCAAGACGGAGGTCAAGGCCGGGCGCTCCCGCCTGGCCAGCGAGCTCACCGCCGATCTCGTCCGAAAGAACTGGACCACGCTGCCCCGCATCTCCCTCGTGCCAGGCTTCATCAGCACCGACGCCGAGAGTGGCGAGACCACCAACCTCGGACGAGGCGGTTCGGACTACACCGCCAGTATCATCGCGGCTGCCCTCGGAGCCCGCGTGCTGGAGATTTGGACAGACGTCGATGGCTTCATGACAGCCGACCCGCGGGTCATCAGTGGAGCCTACGTCATCCCCGAACTCTCCTACGTCGAGGCCATGGAGCTCTGCAACTTCGGCGCCAAGGTAGTGTATCCGCCCACCATCTATCCCGTCTGCGTCAAGGATATCCCCATCCTCATCAAGAATACCTTCAACCCCGATGCCCCCGGAACCATCATCCAACGTGAAGCCTCCGATGACCAGCGCCTCATCAAGGGCATCAGCAGCATCAAGGGCACCACGCTCATCACCGTCTCCGGCCTCTCCATGGTCGGCGTCATCGGCGTGAACCGGCGCATCTTCTCCGTGCTGGCGGAGAATGGCATCTCGGTCTTCATGGTCTCGCAGGCCTCCTCCGAGAACAGCACCAGCATCGGTGTGCGCGACGAGGATTCCGAGGCTGCCTGCCGCGTGCTCAACGAGGAGTTCGCCAAGGAAATCGAGACGGGAGCAATGTTCCGCATGCAGGCCGAGGGAGGGCTGGCCACCGTGGCCGTCGTCGGCGAGCGCATGAAGCACACACCCGGCATCGCCGGAAAGCTCTTCGGAACCCTCGGACGGTCGGGCATCAGCGTCATCGCCTGTGCACAGGGAGCCTCGGAGACAAACATTTCCTTCGTCGTCGATTCCCGATACCTGCGCAAGACCCTCAACGTCATCCACGACGCCTTCTTCCTCTCGGAGTACCAGGTGCTCAACCTCTTCCTCTGTGGCGTCGGCACCGTGGGCAGCTCGCTCATCGAGCAGCTGGCACAGCAGCAGGAGAAACTCATGCGCGAGCAGGGATTGAAGCTGAACGTCGTAGGACTGGCCAGCAGCAAGCGCGCCGTCTTCTCGCGCGACGGGTTGGACCTCAGCCACTACCGCGAACTCCTGGATGCTGCCCCCGCCAGCGACGTACGCCGGCTGCACGACGAGGTCATCGGAATGAACATCTTCAACTCCGTCTTCGTCGATTGCACCGCTTCACCCGAGGTCGCCAGCCTCTACCACGACTTCCTCGAACATAATATCAATGTCGTGGCGGCAAACAAGATTGCTGCCAGTTCCGACTATGCCAACTACCACGAACTGAAGGCCACCGCCCAGCGCCGCGGCGTCAAGTTCCTATTCGAGACCAACGTTGGTGCCGGACTACCCATCATCCGCACCATCAACGACCTCATCCACAGCGGCGACAAGATACTCCGCATCGAGGCCGTGCTCAGCGGCACTCTGAACTTCATCTTCAACAAGATATCTGCCGACGTGCCCTTCAGCCAGACGGTGCGATTGGCCCAGGAACAGGGCTACAGCGAGCCCGATCCCCGCATCGACCTCTGCGGCCACGACGTCATCCGCAAACTCGTCATCCTCACCCGCGAGGCCGGCTACCAGATCGAGCAGTCCGACGTCGAGGCCGAACTCTTCATCCCTCAGGCCTTCTTTGCCGGCGACGTAGAATCCTTCTGGCAGCACCTGCCGGAGCTCGATGCCGACTTCGAGGCGAGGCGCCGGCAGGTCGAGGCACAGGGCAAGCGGTGGCGCTTCGTGGCGCGCTACGAGGACGGCCATGCACGCGTTGCCCTGCTGGAGATTCCCGAGAACCACCCCTTCTACAGGCTCGAAGGATCAAACAACATCGTCCTCCTCACCACCGAGCGCTACCGCGAATATCCGATGCTCATCCAGGGCTACGGAGCAGGAGCCAGCGTCACCGCCGCCGGCGTCTTCGCGGATATCATGTCGATAGCAAACATCTGACGACGAAGACCCGAAGGGATTTTTTGTGGGCTGCGAAGAAACGATTGAGTACCGTTTCTGAAGCAGACCTCCCAGCGCTCTGAGAATGCAAGATAGGTTTATCCTTATCGATGCAGTCGAGGTTAAGCGCGAGAGTGAATGCAGGATTTTTACTGATTAACGGAAAATCCCATCGTACATCGTCAAATCGTAAACCGTCAAGTAAAACTGGAATGACAATGGAGAAAGAACCACATCATGATATAAATAGCACCCTCCCTGCCGACGGTGACCCGGGCAGGCTCCGCCACCTCATCATCCTTGGCGACGGTATGGCCGACTGGCACGTGCCCGCTCTCGGAGGCAAGACCCTCCTCCAGCACGCCTACACGCCCGCCATGGATTGGCTCGCGGCCCACGGTCGCTGCGGACTGCTGAAGACCGTCCCCGACGGCTTCCATCCCGGCAGCGAAGTCGCCAACAGCAGCATCCTCGGCTACGACCAGCACCTCGTTTACGAAGGCCGCGGACCCCTCGAGGCCGCTGCCATCGGTGTAGAACTCCAGCCCGACGACCTCGCCCTGCGCTGCAACCTCGTCTGCATTGAAGGCGATATTCTGAAGAATCATTCCTGCGGCCGGCTCGAGACCGAAGAAGCCGCACCCCTCATCGACTTCCTCAACGAACACCTCGCCTCCGACCCCAAGTACGGCGGCCGTGTCCGCTTCTACACCGGCGTCCAGTACCGCCATCTCCTCGTCATCCGCGGCGGCAACAAAAACCTCCTCTGCACCCCGCCCCACGACATCCCCCTCCAACCCTGGCGCGATAAACTCCCTGCCCCCGCTTCCTCCGCCTCCGCCTCTTCCCCCGCCTCTTCCCCCGCCGTCCCCTCTTCCCCCGCCGTCCCCTCTTCCCCCGCCATCCTCTCTTCCCCCGTTTCCTCCCCCTCCGCTTGTCGGTTGGGTGCCGCGCGTATTCGCGCGGACATCCTCTCCCCCGCCGCCACCGCCGCCCTCCTTTGCGACCTCATTCTTCGCTCCCAGGAACTTCTTCCGCAGCATTATATAAATAAGGAACGCGCGCGCGAAGGGCGCGACCAAGCCTCCAGCATCTGGCCCTGGGGCGGCGGATATCGTCCTCAGATGACGCCCCTCACCCAGCGTTTCCCCTCTATCCGCCGCGGTTCCGTCATCACCGCTGTCGACCTCATCCGTGGCATCGGTCACTACGCCGGCCTCCGCGTCATCCACGTCCCCGGTGCCACCGGCCTCTTCGACACCAACTTCGAAGGCAAGGCTCAGGCCGCCATCGACGCCCTCCTCGGCAACACCCTCGCCTCCCCCTCCCACGAGGCGCAGCAAGCCGCCGCCCCCGCTGCCCCCGCCGCTTGTCAGTTTGGTGCCTCGCATATTCGCGCGGACATCCCCTCCGCTGCCCCTTCTTCCTCCGATGGCAACGCCGCCTCCCCCTCTTCTCCTTGCCCCTCCGCAGGCGATGACTTCGTCTATCTTCACGTCGAGGCCAGCGACGAAGCCGGCCACGACGGTTCCGTGGCCCTCAAGCTCCAGACTATCGAAGACCTCGATCATCGCCTCCTCCAGCCCATCCTCCGCACCTTCTACGGAGTCACATTCCCCCCTGCCCCCTCTTCCCCCGCCTCTCCCTCTTCCCCTGCAGAATCCTCCTCCCCCTCTTCCCCTGCAGAATCCTCCTCCCCCTCTTCCCCCGCAGAATCCTCCTCCCCCTCTTCCCCCGCAGAATCCTCCTCCCCTGCAGAATCCTCCTCCCCCTCTTCCCCTGCCTCCCCCTCTTCCCCCGCCTCCCCTTCTTCCCCCGCAGAATCCTCCTCCCCCGCCGTTTTCCCCTCCTCTTCCCACAAGGCCTGCCGGTTGGGTGCCGCGCGTATTCGCGCGGACATCCCCCTCGCCATCGCCCTCCTTCCCGACCATCCCACTCCCTGCGAGCTTCGCACTCACACTGCCGACCCCGTCCCCTTCTGCATCTACTATCCCGGCATTGTCCCCGATTCCGTGCAGACCTTCGACGAGGACGCTGCCAAGTCCGGCTCCTACGGCTCCCTCCAGGGCGACGATTTCATCCGGGAGTTCATGAAAGCGTCAGGGAAATAAATCGCAAATCGTGAATTTCATAAAAACTATATAATTCTCTATGTCATTCTACTATAGCACCAACCACACCGCCTCCCGCGCCACCCTCCGCGACGCCGTCGTCCGCGGCCTTGCCGAGGACCGGGGCCTCTATATGCCCGAAGTCATCAAGCAGTTGCCCGCCACCTTCTGGCAGGAGATTGCCGACCTCACCTTCCAGGAAGTAGCCTGCCGCGTCGCCGACGCCTTCTTCGGCGAGGACGTCCCCGCCGAGGACCTGCGCCGCATCGTCTGCGACACCCTCTCTTTCGACACCCCCTTGGTCCATGTCGAGGACAATATCTACGCCCTTGAGCTCTTCCACGGGCCCACCCTAGCCTTCAAGGATGTCGGCGCCCGCTTCATGGCCCGCCTCCTGCAATACTTTATACGCCAGAACCCGACCACTTCCCCTGACGGCCAGCGGGGTGGAAGCCTCAACGTCCTCGTCGCCACCTCCGGTGACACCGGTTCCGCCGTCGCCAACGGCTTCCTCGGCGTCGATGGCATCCACGTCTATGTCCTCTACCCCAAGGGAAAGGTCTCTCCCATCCAGGAGTGTCAGTTCACCACCCTCGGCCAGAACATCACCGCCCTCGAGGTCGATGGCGTCTTCGATGACTGCCAGCGCCTGGTCAAGTCCGCCTTCATGGACGCCGACCTCAACGCCCACATGCGCCTCACCTCCGCCAACAGCATCAACGTCGCCCGCTTCCTCCCCCAGGCCTTCTATTACTTCTGGGCCTATGCTCAGATCCTGAAACTCAGCCACCCCGCCCCCTCCCACGAGGTGCAGCAAGCCGCCGTCCCCTCTTCCTCCTCCTCCTCCTCCTCCTCCGCCCCCTCCCACGAGGTGCAGCAAGCCGCCGCCCCCTCTTCCCCCTCCGCCGATCTCAAATTAGTCTTCTGCGTTCCCTCCGGCAACTTCGGCAACATCTGTTCCGCCCTCTTCGGCCACGTCATGGGCCTGCCCGTCCACCGCTTCATTGCCGCCAACAACGCCAATGACGTCTTCTACCAGTACCTCCAGACGGGCACCTACACCCCCCGTCCCTCCATTCAGACCATCGCCAACGCCATGGATGTCGGCGACCCCTCCAACTTCGCCCGCATCCTCGACCTCTACAGCCGCCCAGATGTGCAATCCGTCCTGAAATCCCGCGACATCGCCCAGCCCCTTCCCTCCCTGGCAGACCAGATCGAGGCTGCCCCTTCTTCTCCCTTCCTCTCCGCCACCACCTACACCGACGCCCAGATCGCCGCCACCATGCGCGACTGCTACGCCCGCACCGGCTACGTCCTTGACCCCCACGGTGCCTGCGGCTATCGTGCCCTGAAGGAGCACCTCCTGCCCGATGAAATCGGCGTTTTTCTCGAGACGGCGCACCCCGCGAAGTTCAAGGACACCGTGGACACCATCCTCGGTATCGACCTCCCCGTGCCCGGGAAACTTCAAGCCTTCATGCGCGGCCGCAAGCAGAGCATACCTCTCTCCGCCGACTTCGCCGACTTCAAAGCCTTCCTCCTCGCGGAGTAAAACCATTACAGCCATTAACTATGAAAAAAACTTATTCCATCCTCGGCGCCGCCCTCTTCGTCAGCGCCACCCTCATCCTCCTAGTCGCCTGCCGGCCTTCAGGCACCGATATCACCCCCGTCAGCGGCACGCTGGAGGCCCCCTTCCCTGTGGACTCCGCCCCCGCCGCCGTCCTCCAGGCCATGCAGCGTGCCCAGCGCTTCCACACCTACGAGATCCTGAGCGACACCGCCCATGACATCAGCGTCGAGGCCATCGTCGAGGCCGACACCGCCTCCACCGGAGGCTATGGCCTCGTCATCGTGAAGGGTGCCACCTCCACCACCTTCCCCCACATCTTCCTCGCGCGCCAGCCCCAGGCCCGCTACTGCGCCCCGTCTGGCGACCTCTGGCTCAGCGCCAGCGCCACGGAAGGCACCGGCGTGTCCATCAAGCATCTCTGTCAGTTCCGCTTCCTCGAAGGCGACTCGGCCGTCATCGTCCGCACCGTGGATCCCTACGTCCTCCAGCAACAGCTGCTCACCCGCCTCGGCTATCACATCGACGGAGAGCAGATCACCCTCTACGATGACCGCCGACCCCTCGCCACCGCCACCAACACCATCACCGATATGGGAGGTTTCGACCCCGAACAACCCCTCTGGATTGGCGACCAGCTGCAGTACGACCTCAGCGGCGACGTACCCCGTCTGCTCCTGACCCCCGGTGTCCGTTTCGCCGTGTGCCCCATCCTCTTCTACGATGACATGCCCACCCTCTCTGCCCCCCTCACCTTCTCCCCCGACGGCACACCCGTCATCGGCGACCTCCAGCCCGATGCCCAGCCCTGAGACTTGCCGCCCGCTGTGCCGTGGCTACTCAGATTACCTCATCTGTTTCCGTAGGCCGCTTGGTCTTTTGGCGGATTGACAGGGACCCATGCTTTGACGCCCCTTGGGTCGTCAAGCAGAAGATATGGATCTTTGCGGCAACACGTCCTGATGCTTCCTTTGACGTCCCAAGGGTCGTCAAAGGAAGCATCAGGACGAAAATCAAAATTCATCTCGATGTATCCTTTGACGACCCAAGGGACGTCAAAACAAAAAAGCCGATTTGTGCAGAAATATTTTAGGTTTTGAACTACATAACTACACGGAATATTTCATATTTGGCTGGATATAAGTACTTTAGTTTAATTTAGTTTGTGTACTTCTTACAAATAGAACAATAAAAAGGATGCAAACTATGCAGAAAATACCCTCTATTAGCAAAAAAACAGGCCCTAATTGCACCAAAATAGGCCCATACAAGTGCAAAAATACCTCACAAAATATAAAAATCCGACTTCCCCTAATCCTTTAGTCGCTCTTAGGATTTAGTAGAATGGATAAAACTACACAAAAGTAGCCGAAAACTACATAAAAGTACATCAAAACTGCACTTGTATAGCCTATTTTCGAGGTAGTATGACCCCAAAAGTACACGTATAAAGCCATTTCCATGCAAAACTACACAAGACTACATTCTTCTAAAAACGTCTAAGTGTTGAATACCAGTCAGATAACTAATAATCTGTGTATTTATGTACCTAAATTCAAATTTCTTCACGCGATAAGATCTTCAATGCCCTCCGCCAAATCCGTGCCGAAGTTACCGACGAATTCCTCATCTCCTTCTTCTTCCAGTCCGCCACCACCAGAATGGAGAAAGAACTGGCACAAAAACTCCGCAACACCAACCTCGGCCTCTTCCTCTTCTGATTGTCGAACAAGCGTAGATACAGCTTCGGCCAGATTATTCCGCCTTTTTCTTAGTATAGAAGGCTGATTTTGATGCTTTTTGGCCTTTTAGGAATCACTTTCTATCATTTTCTACCTTTATTATTTGGCTCTTGAGACAAGAAATGGTACTTTTGCACAGGAAAGTTAGAAAAGATGTATAAGAAAAGATAATGAACGAAGAAATACAGTGTATCAATTTAGACGACTACACGCAGATAGGCGAAGGTGGCAACGGGAAGACCTACGTCAACCCCGCCGCCCCCGGCGAAATCCTCAAGGTGAACAGTGCCCGAATGAGTACCTGGGAGGCTGTGAAGCGCGAATACGACATCTCGCGGGCTGTGGCGGATCTGGGCATCGTAGTCCCCGCGACATACCGCATCGTTCGTGTCGGTAAGGCCTACGCCACCATCTCACAGCGCATCGAGGGCAAGCGGTCGCTCTCCCGCATCTGCCACGACGAGCCGCAACGTACCGAGGAGATGGCCCGCCTGCTGTGTAGCAAGGGCCGTGAGCTCTTCGCCACCCAGTGCAACACGCAGTTGTTCCCCAGCCGACGGGACCAGGCCTTGCTGGCCATCAAGCAATCCTCCTTTGTGAGCCGCAAGAACAGGGAACGGCTACGCACCTTCGTTGAGAGCATCGCGGAAGACAGCCACTGCCTGCACGGCGACTTCCAGCCGGGAAACATCATCCAGACCGGAGACGACAACTACTGGATTGACCTGGACCGCTTTGGCCACGGCGACCCCATGTTTGACATCGGCCACCTCTTCCTCATCTGCCACATCTACGCTCCCATGAAGCGGGTGCAGGACATCTTCCACATGACTCTGGAGCAGTTCCACCGCTTCTGGGATGCCTTCGCCAAGGAATACACAGGGCAGGACGACCATGCCGCCTTCGATGCCCTGGCCGGTCGCTTCGCCGCCCTCGACGTCGTCCTCCGCACCGTATTCCAGAAGCCTAACTTTTTCGAGAAGCTTTTTTTCGGCAACTATGTCCGTAAACTGATGAAAGAATACTATTCATAATAGGATAAACAATACGAAGACAATTTTAATTGGGTGCTCGCCGCCATCCTGATTATCTGCGGCGCAACTTTTCCCTTTTTTTCTCTCTTTCTTGCATTTTTTCTCAGAAAAAGTGCGAGGAATCAGATATTATTTGTACTTTTGCCGCGGACTCGGATAGTTTAATAGAACTTATGGGTCAAATCTCATCGGAAGGGGGACGTTTGCGCACGTAACTTTCGATAGTATAACATCTTTAACCCCTGTAAATATGCCTACAGTATTTGTATTCTTCGGATATCGTTTCTTGTTCTATTCCAATGATCATGAACCGATTCACGTCCACATCGTCAAAGACGATTGTGAAGCCAAGTACAATGTATCTCCAATTGAACAGATATATAACCATGGCTTCAAGAAACAGCAGATAGCTATTATAGAATCTGTCATCGAAGAAAATGTTGAAGTCATCATAGAACGTTGGAAAACTCATTTCAAGCAGTAATTATGAACACACCATTGAAAATAGCGAAGGTTTGGGTGGATGATACTCATGTATATGCAGAAACCACTGAAGGCATACGTTGTTCTTATGCCTTTGTAGACTGGCCACGCCTCGCAAGTGCCACTAACGAGCAGCGTCATAACTTCCATCTCTCCTTTTCTGGAATCCACTGGCCCCTTCTTGATGAGGACCTCAGTTTCGATGGTATGTTCCGCGACAATCATCTCATTGAGGAAACAGATGGAAGAATAGCTGTGTGCTATTTATAAGAATAAGCCTTATCCTTTTGAGGACTTCACTTCTCTTCCATCTCTCCGCCCTCTATAAACAGAAAAAGTATTAATAGACCATCGTAATTTGCTATTCATTGCCTATCTTTGCATGTCATACTTCCATAAACGATTCAAAATATGGCAAGTAATACAGACTTCGTACAATTTATCGCTGACCAGTGTGGTGGTGCGGGCGAAATAGTCACCAAGAAGATGTTTGGTGACTACGGCATCTATTGCGACGGCAAGATCTTCGGACTCATCTGCGACAACCGTTTTTATCTGAAGCCTACGGAAGCCGCACGGGCATTGCTCCGGCTGGAAGAGTTGCGACCACCCTACGAGGGGGCGAAGTATTACTTCTACATCGCCGACGTGGATGACCGCGACTATCTCTCGGAACTCGTCCGCGTGACGTGCCGTGCTCTTCCGGAACCGAAGAAGAGGAAATAGCAGGTGGTCTGGGCCTCAGTTGATGACCTGCTTCCTGCCATCGATGATGTAGATTCCGGGGATGGCGGAAGAGGGGAGGGAGGAGAGGCGGTGACCGGTGAGGGTGTAGGTTCCGGTGGAGCTGTTCTGGGGCGTGGCGGGTTTGTCCTGAGGCGTGGCGGGTAGGATGGCCTGTGGTTGGTGAATGGCAGTGGGGATGGTGGCGAAGGTGTAGGCGTAGTTGATGCCTCCGACCTTGGTGCCGCTGGTGCTGGATAGCTGGATGCGCACCTGCTGCTTGCCGGCGGTGAGTTCCTCCGGAATGTCATAGACTTGGTTGAAGTAGTAGCCAGGCTTGTTGTGCTGCAGGCGGGTGGAGCCAATCTTGGTGTTGTCGACGAGGACGTCGAAGTTGCGCAGGTCGCTCTCGTCGCCCCAGTAGTATAGCATGAGGCTGTTGGTGCCCACGGGCGAAACGTTCATGGTGAAGGAGAGTCCCGTGGTGCCGCTGCCGTCTGCCCAGATGCGGCCTCGGGCGGTGCCTGTCTGGCCATTGCTGCTGTAGGCGTGTGCCTTGAGGTCCTCTTCGGTGGTGTTCATATAGTCCACGATGGTGGCTGTGGGCGGCACCTCGCGCTGCAGGGCAGTCCGGATTCCGAAGATGCCTCCGCAGATGTTGCCGGGGAGGGCTTGCAGGCGAATGGTGACGCGTGTCTTGCCCTTGGTCAGGTGGAAGGGGATGGCGTGGTTCTTCTCGTAGTATTCGTTGGGGCGGAAGTTATCTACGTGGTCGTAGGCGAACTGCTCGCCGTCGCAGAGGATGTTGAATCGTCGGTCGCCGCCATCGCTGCCCCAGTGCTTGAGGATGACTTCGCAGGGACGGTCGGGGTCCACTCGCATGGAGTATGAGATCCAGCCGCCGTCGGTGGCATCGCGCCATCCGAGGTCTGTGCCCGTGCGCATGTGTGCTCCGCGGAGGTTGTGGTCGCGCTCGGACTGGGTATCGCAGACGGTGACTTCGTCGATGATGCAGCTGTCGGGTGTTACGTCGGGTTGCTGGGTGGGAATCCAGACTTTCATCTCGCCATTGCCTCGGTAGGCGCGATAGAAATATGGAACGAGGGTGACGTCGCCCGCGTGGAGTATGCGCAGGCCTGGCAGGAGGTCGGAATGTGTGGCTTCCACGGTGATGGCGGCTCCCTCGGGAATGAAGGTCTGGCGCAGCGAGCCTCCGTTGTCGGGGAATTCGGCGCAGTAAACGAGAGGTCCCCGCTCCACGGCCAGACGGCCGGCGTCGGTGGCGACGGCTTTGTGGGCGCGCACTTGGTGGGGAACCATGGGGAAGGTGATTTCCACGACGTCGCCTGCCTGCCAGGTGCGTGTCAGCAGGGCATAGCCGTTCTGCATACGCAGCTCCGCAGGCTGCCCGTTGACGGTCAGCAGCACGGGCTTGGCCTGGCTGTCGAGGTAGGTGTAGAGGTCGGAGTCCACGGGTCGGTTCTGTGCCCATCCGGGGATGCGCAGTTTCAGTGTGAATTCGCCGGCTTCGGTGGCATCGACCCTCAGGCGCACGCTTCCCTCCCAGGGGTAGTCGGTCTGCTGGGTGAGACGGACGGCGTGGCCGCCGAGGGTGATGTCGGCGGTGTTGCTTACGTAGAGGTTGACGAAGAGGTCGTGGTCGGGGCCTGTGGCATAGACGTATCCGGGCACGGAGGGGATGAGGCGGCAGAGGTTGGTGGGACAGCATGAGGTGCCGAACCACTCGCTGCGCTCTTGTCCGCGGGTGCTGGTCTCGAGGCGGTTGGGGTAGTAGAAGCGGTCGCCATGGAGCGAGAGGCCGTCGAGCACGGTGTTGTAGAGCGAGCGCTCGAGCACGTCGATGTAGCGGGCATCGCCGGTGAGGCGGAACATCCGGAGCTGGAACATGCAGTTGGCTACGCTGGCGCAGGTCTCGCAGTAGGCTGAGGTGTTGGGTAGCTCGTAGTTCTCACCGAAGGCTTCGTTGTTGTCGCGGGCTCCAAGACCGCCGGTGATGTAGAACTTCTTGGAAACGATATTCTTCCAGATGGCATCGATGGCTGTGCGGTAGGCCCGGTCGTCGGAGTAGCGCACCCAGTCGGCCATGCCGGAATAGAAGTAGAGGGCTCGCACGGCGTGGCCCACGGCCTCGCGCTGGCGCGTGGCAGGCAGGTGGTCCTGCCAGTATTTGCCATTGACGCGCAGGTCGTCGCTGGAGGGATCGAACTTGCGGATTCCGCGGCAGTCGAGGAAGAACTTGCACTCATCGAGGTAGCGGCGCTCGCCGGTGAGCTCATAGAGGCGCACGAGGGCCATCTCTACCACGGCGTGTCCGGGTGCCATGCGGATACCGTCGTCGTTGAACTTGTCGCAGAGATTGTCGGCAGCGCGGATGGCGCACTTGAGGAGTTTATCCTTGCCGGTGGCCTGGTAGTAGGCGATAGCACATTCCACGAGTTCACCCACGTTGAAGGTCTCGTGGCTGAGGTTCCAGTCGTTCATCCACTGCTGGCCCCCGTACCACTCATGGAGGGGGTTGTGAATGGTCCAGTTGGTCTGGAGGTATCCGTCGGGCTCTTGTGCGGAGCAAATCTTGTCGATGACGCCGTCGATGTAGTTCTCCAGCTCGGGGTCGGGACTGACCATGAGCACGTAGGAGGCTCCCTCGAGGACTTTATAGACCTCGGCATCGTCGTAGGGCTGTCCGCTCTGGAAGGTGAGGTCGCCCTGCTTCGCCTGGCCGGAAAGGATACGGCCGGCATACTCGAAGTTGCGGATTTGTCCGGCAGCCTCCACCTTGGAGAAGGCGTAGCGGATGGTGTGGTGTTGCATGGTGTCGAGGCGCTGGCGCCAGAAGACGTCGTTGAAGTGGACGCTGGTGAAGGGCACGGCTTCGATGACACCTTGTGCGAAGGTGCTCAGGGCCAGCAGGGCTGGTACGATGGAGAGGAATAGTTTTTTCATAGGTTTTTGTGGTTCTATTGGCAGGTGGTTCTGATGGGTCTCTCGTTCCATGGCATGAGATTTGTGGCTCGGTGGCAGGCAGGTGGTCCTGCGGTCCACAAGAAAGGGAGGATATGCCGCAGTGGCATATCCCCCAGTGTGTGTGGTCGCTGATACTTGCTATTCGGCGTTCTCGGCGGTTCCGGCGGATTCGACGTCCTCGGCCGGTTCCTTGCCGCTCTCGAAGGCGGCGTTGATCTTGGCCTCGATCTCTTCGGCGAGTTCGGGGTTGTCACGGAGAACTTTCTTCACGGCATCGCGGCCCTGGCCAATCTTGGAGTCGTTGTAGCTGAACCAGGAGCCGGACTTCTTGATGATGCCCAGTTCCACTCCGAGGTCCACGAGCTCACCCGTCTTGGAGATGCCTTCTCCGAAGCTGATTTCGAACTCGGCCTTGCGGAAGGGTGGTGCCACCTTGTTCTTGGTTACCTTCACGCGAACTTCATTGCCGATGGCTTCGTCGCCATTCTTCAAGGTGCTGATCTTGCGGATATCCAGGCGCACGCTGGCGTAGAACTTCAGGGCGTTGCCGCCGGTGGTGGTTTCGGGGTTGCCGAACATGATGCCAATCTTCTCGCGGAGCTGGTTGATGAAGATGCAGCAGGTCTTGGTCTTGCTGATGGTAGCGGTGAGCTTGCGCAGTGCCTGGCTCATGAGGCGTGCCTGGAGTCCGACTTTGTTGTCGCCCATCTCGCCGTCAATCTCGGCCTTGGGCGTCAGTGCTGCCACGGAGTCGATGACGACAAGGTCCACGGCGGCGGAGCTGATGAGCTGGTCGGCGATGGCCAGTGCCTGCTCGCCGTTGTCGGGCTGCGAGATCCATAGCTCTTCGAGGTTGACGCCTAACTTACGGGCGTAGGTTGGATCGAAGGCGTGTTCGGCATCGATGAAGGCTGCTATGCCTCCTGCCTTCTGTGCCTCGGCGATAGCGTGGATGGTGAGGGTGGTCTTGCCTGAGGATTCTGGACCGAAGATCTCGATGATGCGGCCGCGGGGATAGCCGCCGACGCCTAAGGCGTGGTTGAGGGCGATGCTGCCGGTGGGGATGACGTCGATCTTCTCGGCGGCCTGACCGCCCAGGCGCATGATGCTTCCCTTGCCGAAGTCTTTTTCTATCTTGGCTGTTGCCATTTGCAGGGCTTGCAGGCGTGCTGCCCGCTCGTCCTGGGATTGTTGCTGTTCTGCTTTCTTTGCCATTTGTGGAAGTAGGATATTATTTCGATAATTCGGGATTCTGGGATTTCGATAATTCGATATTTTGCTATCTCGGTATTTCGATTGATCGAGTTCAGAGCTCGAGGTCGATGTCGTGCAGTTCGTGCCAGGGCAGGCCTTGCTTGTTGAGCTGTTCCATGAAGGGGTCCGGGTCGAATTCCTCGACGTTGTGCACTCCGGGCTTCACCCATTTTCCGGTGAGGAACATCATGGCACCGATCATGGCGGGTACGCCTGTGGTGTAGCTGACGCCCTGCATGCCGGTTTCCTCGTAGGCGGCGCGGTGGGAGCAGTTGTTATAGACGTAGTAGGTGTGTTCTTTGCCGTCGTTCCCGATGCCACGGATGCGGCAGCCGATGGAGGTCTGTCCCTCGTAGTTCTCTCCGAGGTCCTGGGGGTTGGGCAGCACGGCCTTCAGGAACTGCAGGGGGACAATCTTCACCTTGGCGGTGCCGGTGCCGTCGGCCAGCGGAGCCTCGTACTCGATCTCGTCGATGCGGCTCATGCCGATGTTCTGGATGACCTCGAGGTGCTTGAGGTACTGCTGTCCGAAGGTCATCCAGAAGCGTGCGCGCCGGATGGTGGGGTAGTTGATGACCAGCGACTCTATTTCCTCGTGATGGAGGAGGTAGCTGTCGCGGGGCCCTATCTCGGGGTAGGTCAGGTCCTTGTGTATCTCCAGTGGCTCGGTCTCCACCCATCGGCCGTCCTCCCAGTAGAGTCCCTTCTGGGTGATTTCGCGGATGTTGATTTCGGGATTGAAGTTGGTGGCGAAGGCCTTGTGGTGGTCGCCGGCGTTGCAGTCCACGATGTCGAGGTACTGGATCTCGCGGAAGTGATGCTTAGCGGCGTAGGCGGTGTAGATGCTGGTCACTCCAGGGTCGAATCCGCAGCCGAGGATGGCCGTAAGTCCGGCCTGCTCGAAGCGCTCGCGGTAGGCCCACTGCCAGCTGTACTCGAAATGTGCCTCGTCCTTGGGTTCGTAGTTGGCAGTGTCGAGGTAGTTGCAGCCGGTCTGGAGGCAGGCTTCCATGATTGTCAGGTCCTGATAGGGCAGGGCGAGGTTGACGACGATGTCTGGGCGGTAGGCGGAGAGCAACTCCACGAGCTCGGGGACGTTGTCGGCGTCCACGCGGGCTGTGCGGATTCCTTTGTATCCGGTGGCCTTTTCGACGGCGGCAGCCAGGCGGTCGCACTTCTCCTTGGTGCGCGATGCGATCATTATCTCAGTGAACACGTCGGGGTTCTGTGCCACCTTGTGTGCGGCTACGGTGGCCACGCCTCCTGCGCCGATAATCAGTACTTTTCCCATAGTTTTCGATATTCTATATAGTTTTGCGTTTTCTTGTTTATTCGCCACTTGATGGCTAATTTCGCGGCAAATTTACATATTATTCTTGAAAGGCGAGCAGAAAAAGGCACTTTTCTCGCCCGCGCCCCGTTTTTCCGCTCTTTTTTTCCGTCGGGGGCAGGAACGGGCGTGTTCTGCTAAAGAACAAATCCATAGGCCCCGTACAGAAAGTTCGCCTCCGCGGGGTCCGTGGCACAGACGATGACAGAGTGTGGCCACGAACCGCGCGGAGGCGTCCGGTGATTCAGCGGTGAGCGCTATTTGACGAGTACTTTCTTGCCGCCCATGATGTAGAGGCCGGGAGCGAGTCCGCGGACTCCGCTGCCCGCCTTGCGGCGGAGCACGCCGTCGAGGCTGTAGATATCGTCGGTCTGGGGCACGGCGACGTCTGCCACGTGGGTCTCATCGCCGATGGCTACGCCCATCTGGCGGACCAGGTTATCGCCGTCGGCGTGGAAGTAACCACGGAAGCGGCCGCTGGGCACGCGGGCTGCGGCATCGATGTAGTAGAGCTGGTCGCTGGAGATGTAGTAGTAGCCGGCGCCGGCAGGCACGAGGGCTGCGCTGTAGCTGCCGATGAACTGCACGCCCTGGTGGGTGTCGTCCACGGGGCCTCCTGCTCCGGGCTCCTGGATGCTGGTGAGCAGGATGTCATAGACGGCGGTCTTCGTCTGGCCGTCGGCCACGAGGGTGGAGTTCATGAGGCTGCCGGGTTTGATGAGATACGGGATGTTGGCTTCCATGCGGTTGACGCGTGAGAAGTGCATGACCTCGTCCTCCACGCCCGTGAGGCGTGCCACTTGCGTTCCGCTGCCGAAGACGCCCTGCGGGTCTTCAACGTCGCAAGGCAGGCAGATGGTGTTCCAGGTGCCCTTGCGGAAGGAGCGCTGCAGCTTCACGTTGGCAACCTCGATGGCCTCGGGCACGTAGTCGCGGGTGTCCTGCAGGATGATGTTCTGCGGGCTGAGGTCCTTGAAGCGCACTTCGATGTTGTCGTTGCCGCGGACGGTGTACTCGCAGTGTCCGTCCTCGCTGGCGATGTCTTCGCCGTTGATGACAAATCCGAGGAGGCGGTAGCCATCGTTGGCGGCTGCCTCGAGGTTGACGACGGTGCCGTAGTCGTAGATACCGGAGCCGAAGTTCAGAGTGCCTGCAGCGGCGTCGCACTGCACGGTGACGTTGTATTTCAGCGGCTTGAACACGGCTAAGAGGTCCTGCGTCTGGTTCATCTCCACCTCGATGGTGGGTTCCGTGGAGATCTGCTCAATTTGGTTCTCGGTGAGGACCCTCTGGGCGGGTGCCCTGCGGGCGCGGATTCCACTGGCGTTCTTGTCGAGCCCTATGACCGGCTTGCCCCAGTAGGAGAAGGCGTAGCCTACGCCGGGCTGGGCAGTGAAGGTGAGGTAGGTGCCGTAGGGATTTTTGCCCGATGTGCTGGATGTGCTGGAGGCGATGGAGCCTGCACTGGGATCGGGCCACGGAGCTACGTTGTACTGCACGAGGGCGTCCTTGAAGTACATCCACCGGACTTGCTTGCCGGCGTAGCCGAGGAATCCTTCGCGGTCGCGGATATCCGCGGTGTTCACCTGTAGGGAGTAGTAGCCGTTGTCGGAGAGTGCGCTGGTGTTGAGGAAGAAGATGCTGTCGGAGTCCTCGGCCTTGGTGATGGGGAGGTCGGTGTCCACTTGCTCGCCTTCCATTCGCAGGATGATGTCCTCGCGGGTGAAGGTCTCTGCCTGGATGGGCTTGTTGAAGCGCACGGCGAGGCGGTCGATGGCCTTCGTGGCGATGTCCTTCTCGTCGGGGATGGTGTCGATGGACGCCACCTCGAGGCGCACTTCGGGCATGGGCTCGAACTCGACGACGTAGGACTTGGTGACGGGTGCGTCGGCGTAGTCCACGATGTGGAGCTTGTTCTCGGCCAGGGGGTCGAAGCCGTCCTGCATGGTGTACTGTGTCTTCCAGAAGTTCTGCGGGTCGAGACTCTGGCTGGAGGTCTCGTCGGTGATGGAGACAATCTTGGCGATGCCGCCCGTGGGGTCAGCGATGGAGACGTAGAACCACTCGCGCTGGGGCACCTTCAGGCTGATGCGCCATTTGAAGTCGCCGAGGGCGGTGACGGTGGTGCTGGTGGAGAGGGTCTTCAGGGCCTCATCGGTGCCGTTGCTGAAGTAGATGTGGTCGGGCTCGGCGTGGCCGTCCTCGTAGTCGTTGCAGACCCATCCGCGGTAGTGGACGTCACCGAAGTGGACGTTGACGCTGTGGATGAGCTCGTGGATGGTGACCTGGTCGAGGAGCGAGAGGTCGGGGTTGCCGTAGCTGGTGACGTGGCTGACGCTGACGTCGTAGTCCACGAAGTGACCGAGCAGCGAGCTGGTGAGGTCCCAGGTGGCATAGCTGCTGCCACCGGCCTTGATGTCGCCGAACTGGGTGACGATGGATTTGTCGAGGGCCATGGCCTTCTCTCCGCCGTTGAGGCTGGAGCTGACGATGGCGAAGTCCACCATCAGTCCCTTCTCGTTCTCGACGATTTGCGGCTGGTTGGTGTACATACGCACATTAGTGGCATCGCCCTTGCCCTTGTTGTGGAGCAGGACGGTGAACTCGGCGGGCACGATGGGCTCGATGACGTCCTTCGTCAACGGGTTGTCGCCGTAGATGTCGCGCTGCATGAAGTAGGTGAGGTCGAGTTCGGGCGAGGGCTTCACCTGCAGCTTCACGGGATAGAGGCTGCGGGACTGCGTGGTGGCGCCGTCATACCAGGTGAGGGTGCCGCCGAAGGAGTAGGTCGTCAGCGTGTCGGGGGCAGCGTACTTGGTGGGGATGAAGAGGATGGTGGCCACGCCCTTGCTGTTTCCGGGCAGTGTCCAGGGCCCGGTGACGTTGCCCTCGAATCCGTCGATGCTCTCGAAGTTGATCTGGAATTCATGGCTGGTGGCCTGCTCGCCGAGCATGTTGGTGACGACGACGGCGAGGTCGATGTCTGTGAGCTGGGTCGAAGTGCCATTCTCCATGGTCAGCGTGCCGCGGAAGGCCTGACGGGTGAGGACGAGCTTTTGTTCAATCTCGAGCTTCACGGTGGCGCAGACATTCTTGGACTGTCCCTCAGCGTATTCGAGGTAATCGGCGTTGGCACTCTGGACGAGTTCCTCCCAGGTGGCGAAGCCCATGTTGACGAGTGCCATCTTGCAGGAATCCTCGCGTTCGCGGAGCTGCTCGATGCGGCTGTTGTCGATGTAGTTGTCGCTGTCAATGGTCTGTCCGAGCAGAAGCTTGTGGGTGTTGATGCACCGCTGGATGTAGCGCCGTACGTCGAAGTCGTAGAAGACGGCTTGCTTCTGTGGCAGCAGAGGCAGGATGCCATAGGGGTCGGTGACCTCGTCGGTCTCGGCCTCCGGGATTTCCGTGAGGGGATCCATGGTCATGAGGCGCCCTTCCTCATCGAGCTCTGCAAGTCGCTGATCGACGAGCTCGATGCCCAGCGAGAGTTCCTCGGTGATATTCTCGACCATCTCCGATGCGCCATAGCATTCCTTGGCGTAATCGACGTAGCACTGTGCGTGGATGACGTAGGGCTCAATCTTGTTGAAGTAGCTCTGCATCAGCTCTGGAATCTTGTTGTTGGTAGCTTTCAGGACGGGAGCGTTGCGCAGGCGAGGAGCGTGATAGAGGCTGGACATGAGGCAGTCGAAGGCAACGCTCATACACGTGACGACGGGTACCATTTTGGAGACTACAGGTACGAAACCCACGGCACAGCTCTTGCCGGAGTTCTTGGCAGCTTCGTATTTTTCCTGAGCGACTTCCACGCCGGCCTTGACGCAGTCGTAGTATGGAATCCACGCGGTGACGCAATCCCAGATGTTGCAGGTATCGGGGGGACAGGGGACGTTTATCTTCGACCAATCAAGTAGCTTACCACCGCTGGAGGCACCGTTGAGTACCAGTTCACCGGGGTTTCCTACGCCGCCGCCAATGCCGCCGCCGCCGTACCAGCCAGGCCCACCTGAAGAGCCACCGCCACAGTTAGTGACGCCAGTACCGGTATGGGCGCCCATGCTGGCAGATTTCTTGAAGAGAGAGCATTGCCAGGAGTAGCCTCCGCCGAAGTCAAGGCCGCAGGGGACATAGCCACCTTCACCTCCGCCTCCGCCGGAACCGCCACCGCCGCCGGAGCCGCCACCGCCACCGGAGCCGCCACCGCCACCGGAGCCGCCACCGCCACCAGCGCTGCCACCGCCGCCACCGCCAGCGCCGCCACCGCCGCCGCCACCGCCAGTGGAAGTCTGGGAGCCTCCATATTGGACATTCTCGGCATTGCGGACGATGCGCACGGGGATGGTGTAGCTCTGCTGGGCAGGAATCTTGAAGTCTTTAGCCTCCACGAGGGGTGTCAGGGTAAAGCCTTTCACCGTGGGAATATCGACATGACAATCCTCGGCGGTGATGAGACCGTCGTTGCGAAGAACGATGTTGATCATTGTTGAGTGTCCGAAGTCGATCTTCTTGAAGTCGATGACTTCCGGCATGGTCATTCGTACTACAGGCACCGGAACATGCGTCTCGTAGGAGACTGTAGTGACAATCTCGTACTCATCCTCGACCTCCGTTTCCACGACATCCCAGCCGACGCTGATGGCCTGGTAGGAGATGACGGCTGTGTGGTCTGTGGTCTCGCCCGGGTTGATGAGGATGTTCTGGCGGTAGCTGTCGTGCTTGTCGGCTGTGACGTAGAGCTGATAAACACCTTCCGGCACGTTCTCGAAGAGGATACCATTGGAAGAATTGTCGGGTGTCTTGCCACTGACGATGGTAGCGCCTGTGTTGTAGTCCTTCAGCTGTACGGTGGCATCCTTGACGTAGGGCTTCTCACCATCTTTGTTGCCGTAGATGGTGTTTTCGTCCTGCACACGGACGCGCAGATTACCCTTGGACTCGGAGACGACCTTGACGTTGAAATATACCGGTACACCGTTGCCGCGCTCGCAGTTGATGGCGATGTTGCCCTTCTGGATGACGTTGACATCATAGTTGCCGGGGTTGAAGCGAAGGATGACCTGTGCTGTGTCGCCGGGCTGCAGGCTGGGCATATCGGCAGGGGTGGCAAGGCTGACAAAGCTGGCCATGCTCTGAGGCAGGTCAATGTTGATGCGCCCCGTCTCGGCCATACCGGAGTTCGTCACGTAGATTGGATAGTTGCGTACAACACCCTTGGTCACCGTCGTGTTGATGCTGGTTGGTGATACCACCAGCTTAGGCGTATGCAGGCGTGTATAATTATAGGTATTGACAACCAGCGTGGCTCCTTCGTCGGAAGTGAAGGTGATGGCGATGCGCTCCCAATCGTTACCAGTGGATGCTGCGTGGCCGCAGATGCGGTAGTTGATGACAGCTATGGAGTCACCTTTGAGCATCGAGACGGAGCCAACCTCCAGCTCATAATTCGCTACATCACCGCTGATGGTAGGCTGAATGTTGTTCAGGGCCAGCGGGCTGAGGTTCTTGATGCTGATGGTGCCCTCGTAGGGCTCATCCTTGAAGAGCTCGTGCTTGATGTAGTTGTTGTAGACGCGCTCCAGTCCGAAGACATCGAAGGTGCCAGCCTCGGCGGTCTTCCCTTCGCCGGGGTTGCAGGCGCCGTAGATGAAGTGTCCGCGGAAGCTCACGGGACGCTCATAGATGACGCTGAAGTGTCCGGCCTCGTCGGTCACGCAGTCCAGGGCGGTGCGCTGGCCGTTGAAGATAACGTAGGGCTCCACGTGGATTCCGCCGACGGAGGAACTGCCGGTGGCAGAGACCGTGCCCGAGAGGGTGATGACGTCCTCATCCTTGTAGGCGCTCTTGTCGGAGTGGATAGTGAAGCGGTAGAGCGAGTTGACGGCGAGGGTCTGCTGCTCCGATGAGTTGTTGACGTAGAGCAGCTCGGCCACGGCGTTCTTGGGGTTGACCACCGCCTGGAGGGTGTAGTCGCCCGGCACGTTGCTGGCCTGCAGGTGAGCGTTCAGAGTGAGCGTCTGGCCCTGCGGGATGGCTTGCTGGGTGGTCATGCTGCTGACGGCGGTGCCGTTCTGGAGGACCTGAACGAGCGTGCCGGCCGGCAGGGCTGCTGCCCCGATGTTCTTGACGACCACGGCCGCGGAGAAGGAACCTCCGGCAGCGATGGTGCCTGCGGGGCTGCCCGCCGGAAGGTTCAGCGTGGCGCTCTCGATGATTGCATCGGGCAGGGTGCGGTCGCTGATGAGCAGCCAGGCGGAGCCGCTGCTGAAGTCCGCAGCCTTGGCGATGACGCTGATGGTGCGGTCGCCCTCCTCGGTGCTGTTGGAGGGAGCGGTGATGACGGCTGTCCCCTTGGTCTGCCCGGCTGGAATGGTGATGGTGGCCGGGAGGATGATGTCGGTGGCATCGCTCTCGAGGCTGACGGTCAGCGGCTGGCTGTTCTCCGTCGTGTTGCGGGTGACGGTCAGCGTGGCTCCGGTCTCGTCGCCTTCGAGGATTGTGCTGCGGCTGAGGCTGAGGGAGAGGGCCTGGCCATCGTCGTCGGTGATAGTGATGGGGAGTTCCACGGAGGCCTGCTTGTCGCCGATGGCCGAGCAGTTGCAGTCGGTGATATAGACCGCAGCGCGGATATTGACCGTGCGGTCGCCGTCGACGATGGCGTTGTCGCGGACACCCAGGGGGAAGTTGATGGTGGTCGTGCCGGCGGGCATGGTCAGGGTCGTCTGGGAATAATAGATGTCATTCTGGCCGTCGTCGGAGAGCTTGATGGTAATCTTGTTGTTGGTGACCCCCGTGCGGGTGATGGTGCCAAGGATGGCGGAAGGGCCTGCCCCCTCGCTGACGGTTGTCGGCGAGAGCGTCAGGGCGATGGCGGGCGTGTCGTCGTCCTTCAGGGTGAAGACCGTGGCGCCCTGCACGTGGCGGTCGGCAGTGCCCGTGATGGTGATGTTCATGTCGTTGGCGGGTGTCTGGTCCTGGAGGACATTGACATAGACGAAGGCCGAGGTCTCGCCGTCGGGGATGACGATGCGCTGCGGGAGCTTGAAGCGCTTGCCCTGCTCGATGGTCAGATAGACGTAGATGTCGCCGGGGTAGTAGTGGTGGGGCACGGTGGCGGTGACCTTCATCACGTCGCCCTCGTTGTACTCGCCCTTGTCGGTCTCGAGGGTGAGGGGGATGAGGTCGTCGTCCTCGATGAGCACGCTGTCGGTGACGGTGTCGTAGCCGTTATTTTTGTCCTGGTTGACGATGATGGCCACGCGTGGGTCTACGTTGATATCCTCGTTGTTGAGGGGATAGACGTAGAAGTTCAGCTTCGATACGTTCTTGTCGAAGCGCACGGTGCCGCTGCCGTCGGAGTTGACCTTCAGACGATTGGTGTTACCGTCGGCATCGCGGGTGGTGATGGCAAAGGTCTGTGTGACGCTGAGATCTCCCGTGCGTCGCAGTTCGCAGGCGTAGCCGCTGTTGGTGTTTTTCTCGGGAATGGAGTTCTTGTAGGCCGTCAGTTTCAAGAACTTACGCACGTTGAGGCTGTAGGCACTGCCCATGGCTGTGTTGTTGTCCTGGTCCAGTGCTATCTCTCCGCAGTTGGCAGCGGGCAGCAGCTGTACTACGGGCTTGCAGGCTCCGCTGATGCCGGGGTATTCGTCCAGGTTGAGCGAGAAGCTGCGCTGCACGGTGGCTCCCACTTCGAGGGTCCCCTCATAGGCGGTGGTTCCTACGTAAACGCGGCTCTTGTTCTCGTTCTCGAGGAACAGCTTCTCGGTCCAGCCGGCGCCTGTTGCCAGGTCGCCCTGGTTGGTGACGTTCCAGGTGAAGTCCAGCTGGTCGCCCGGACGGGCCAGGGTCTGCGTCACCTTCACCTCGGACGGCACGATGTCGGGTCGTGGAATGACCTCGATGGTAATCTTGCCGTTGACGGAGGAGGAGAGGACGTTGTTGCTCTCGCGGTCGGACAGAATCGTCACGCCATGATCCGAGACGTAGTAGTTGTCCGTGTTCTCGTAGAAGGACACGTTGAGCACCTGGCCGTTGGTCAGCGTCTCGGGCATGTCCATCTGCAGGGTGAGCAAGGTGCCGCTGCTGCCGCTGAAGGCTGCGTTCGTTTCCGAGTAGATGATCACGCGGTAGCGCTTGTAGCTGCTTCCGTTGTAGGTGCGTGTGACGCTGGCGGCATGGTTCGCGGCTCGCTGGGGATTCAGCTTCACCAGTCCCGTCTCGTTGCCGTTCTCGTCGGTGTAGGCCTTGAGCTCATAGGGCGTGGTGATCACGAACTGGGCTCCGACGATGTCGCTCTGGTTCTCCAGCTCGATGGGCACCGTAGCCGTCTTTCCCGCCGGAAATGTCACTTCACTTATGCGGAGCACGTTGGTCTGTGCCGTGGCACTTCCGATATTCATTCCCAGCGCAAGCAGTAGTGCGCCAAGTATCTCGTGGATGCGATGATATGTTTTCATAGCGGTATCTTATTTCTTGATTTTAAACTGCTTGTTGCCTTGCTTGACGACATAGACTCCGGCGGGTGCGTTCTCCAGCGAGAGGATGCGGCGCCCGCTGAGGTCGAAGATTTCGGCATCGGAGGTCACGTCGTCGATGGAGGAGAGGGCTGTCACCTGGTCGCGCACGGCTACTTCGAGGTAGTCGGCGGCGAGGTCGATGAGGCGGGCTTGGGTGATGACGGCGTCGGCAGAGAGGCCTGTCAGCAAGTCATGCTCGCCGGCGGCAATGCTGCGCCCGTCGGGGCTGTAGATGATCACTCGGGTGTGGCTGCCCAACTGTCGCGTGGCGAGTCGGAAGTTGCTGACGTCGCCGGCGAGCGAGAGGTCGTCTGCTGCCTGATTCAGGATGTTCAGTTGCAGGGCTGCCACCTCGTCGGTGTTGGCCAGGCGCAGGCGGTCGGCCTCAATGGCGATGCCGTTGCGTGCTTCTGTGTACTCTTTATTAAGGAACGGGCGCACGTGCGCGGGAGTCTCGTTTTCCTCGAAGGCCAGGATACCGTTGATGCAGGCCACGATGTCGCGGACATCGATGTACTTGTCGTCAATGGCGTTGGCTGCGGTGTAGTTGAAGGCCTTGCCGCTGAGTTTGCTGTAGTTCATGGCGTAGTAAACCACGCTCTGAAGGTCGGCAACGTCCACTGTCAGGTCGGCGTTGACATCACCGTCGTCCCAATAGAACTGCACGACAATAGGCGTCATGTAAGCACTGCTGGTGGAAGGTGTCAGGAGCATGGGCTCGTCCCGCAGGGGATAGAGCACGCTGCTGGTTCCCACGATGTAGTGGTCATTGCTGCGTGCATAGTATGTGGGGCTGTCGTAGGTCCAGGTGCCACTGGAATTGCAGTACATCTTGAAGAGATTGGTGTGGTTGCGGCTGTAGTCCTGCTTGCTGTGGTCGTAGTTCTGCAGGCTGTTCCACTCAATCTCAAAGGGTTCTCCGAAGCGAACCTGCGAGCAGGGTATTTCTCGCTGACGAAGGGCTTCTGGGTCTTGTAGTCGCAGAACTGGTCGCTGAACCATAGCTGGTTGCCGGCGTTCTGCAGCGTGGCCTTGGAAATCGGCTGCGAAATCTCTGTCAGGTTGTTGTACGACACGCTTAGATACGTGAGTGCGCTGAACTTGGAGGCGAAGGGGTAGAGGTCGCCTTCGAGGTGGTTGCCGTAGAGCTGGATGCGCGTCATCTTCGAATCTGCGAAGTTCTGAGCCAGCACGGTGTCGATCTGCCCGGTCAGGTAGTTGTTGCCCAGATCGAGAGAGGTCAGGGCCGGCAGGTCGAAGACATCGTGGGTCAGCGGACCGCGCAGATTGTTGTTCGTGAGATTGATTTTCGAGATGTGGTCGCCTTCGAAGGTCACGCCGTGCCACTTGCCGATGAAGCGGTCGTCGGTCGAGAGGTCCCAGGTGTGTGTCCAGTTCTCGCCGTCCCACAGCTCGTAGAGGCGTTTGAGGATGGCGTAGTCGATGGCATCGAGTTTGTCGCCGGTGAGGAAGGTGCGGATTTCCTTGAAGTCCTTCCAAATATTGGCTTCGCGGTAGAGACTATCGACGCCAGCAGGCACCTCGAGGATGCAGTTCTTGTAGTAGCGGTTGATGTAATAGTTGTTCTGCATCGTGGGTGGTGTGCCGGCGTAGATGCGGATGAGTTTCAGGCTGTCGCATTCATAGAAGTATGTGAAGCTTGTGCTGGTGCCATAATTCATGACACGGCCAAGATAAGCCGAGCGCAGGCTGTCGCAATCGTAGAAGACATAGCCTTCGACGGTGGTGACGCTGTCAGGTATTTCCACATGACGCAGCTTTGTGCCGCGGAAGGCGTACTGTCCGATAGTGCGCAACGAGATGGGAAGATTGATTTCCGTCAGGCCGTAGGCGTACTCGAAGGCCTCCTGTCCGATGGTCTGCAGCGAGGCCGGGAAGTGGAAGGTCTTGAAATTGCAGTTGTAGAAGGCTTGGTAGCTGATTTCCGTTACCGCATCGGGCAGGTTCGGATCGCTCAATTTATTGCAACCGTAGAACGTGTAGTTGGGAACCACCTTCTGGTCGGCAGGCCAAGTGACATCGACCAGCGACTTGCAGTTCTCGAAGACGCTGGTGCCGAAGGTGGTGATACCTTCAGGAATGACAACGCTGGTGAGGCCGGAGCCGCGGAAGGAATTGGTGTTCAGAACCTTCAGTCCAGAGGGCAGGGCGCCGTTGTTCAGCGAGGAACATTCCCTGAATGCACCATTCTCGATGTTCTGCAACCCTGCGGGATAGGCGTCGAGCTGCAACTTTGCGCAGCCGTAGAAGGCTTGGCTGTTGACCGTCGTGATGTTGGGAGGTAGTAGGCGATTGGGGAGCTCGAGGATGGAGCAACCGTAGAAGGCGCTGCTGCCGATGGTGGTGATGCCGTCGTTGAGCTCTATCGTGGGCAGGGACTTGCATCCGTTGAAGGCATCGCTGTTGATGCGGTTGATGCCATTGTGCATCACCACTTCCTGCAGCGAGTCGCAGCCGTAGAAGAGGTCCGAGGCGACGTAGTCCACGCCCGCGGGCATCTTGGCCCGCTTCAGCGACTTACAATTCCTGAAGGCTGCTGTGAAGAGGGTGTCGATGCGGTCGGGGAGGATTGCTTCCTGCAGGCCTGTGCCTTGGAAACTATAACCATAGATTTGATTTAGCTTGGGGTAGCGGTCGAAGTCGAAGGACTTCAGGCTCACGCAGCCGCTGAAAGCGTAGCTGGCTATGCGGCGCACTTTCGAGGAGAGGTTGATGGTGGAGAGCTTGTTGCAATCCATCATGACATATTCGGGAATGATGGTGATGGTCTCCGGGATGGTGATGGTCGTCAGCGAGTCGCAGTCGCGGAAGGCGTAGGTTCCTAAGCTCTCTAAGGCATCTGGCAGCGTGACTTCTGCTAAACGGAAACACTGGTCGAAGACCTGGCTGCCCATGGTCTTCAGGCTCTGTGGCAGATGCACCTGACGAAGATACTTACACCCGTAGAACCCGCAGGTTCCAATGGTCTTGAGCCCTTCGCTGAAGGTGATGGTGGCGAGGTTCGAGCAATCTTGGAAAGCGTATTGCGAAATGTTTTCCTGCCCTTCGCTGAAGGTGACCGAGGTGAGGTTGGTGCAGTTGTAGAAGGCATAGTCCGGAATGGTCTGCAGTGCTGCGGGGAAGGTGATGGAACGTATGGAGGAGTGGTAGAAGGCTCGCTGTCCCATGCTTTCCAGCGTGGAGGGCAGGTTGATGTCCTGGACGCTGCTGTAGTAGAAGGCGTTCTGACTGATGGTCTTCAGCCCTTCAGGCAGGGTCACGTTGCGTACGCCACAATACCCGAAGGTGTAATCGTTGATGGTTTCTACGCCGGCGGGAATCTCGATGCTCTGGGGTGACTTCATATAATAGAACGCGTAGGAGCCGAGGCTGGTCAGCTGAGAAGGCAGGTGCAGCGAGCTCGGGCGGGGGCAGTTGCTGCTGTTGAAGGCGTAGCTGAAGGCATAGCTGCCGATGGAGGTCACGCCGTCGGGGATGGTGATCTCCGTGAGGCGCCCGCAGTCGGAGAAGGCGTAGCTGCCGATGGAGGTGACTCCGGCCGGAAGCACCAGCTTACGCAGTCCCGTGAGATTGGCGAACATGAAGTTGCCTACGACATTGTTCTGGGTGTTGTAGCTGCTGCTCTGGTACTGGGTGGAGGTGTTGCCGGCGTGCTGCCAACGGTGGTAGCTGTCGCCGCCGTTGACGATTTCTGCCTCTCCCAGATCCAGCACCTCGATGTTGGTGAGGTAGCGGTGGATGTAATCGATGTCGGTGCCGTTGATGGGACCGATGATTTTCAGCTCCATCACCTGGTCGGCGCTGGCACCTTCCTCGATCTTCTCTTGCAGCTGGCCGCCCTCGGTGGTGGTGATGACGAAGTCCTCACTGGCGCCGATGGCCATGAAGCGGAAACGGGCATACTTAGATTCTGCACGATAGGTCTCCAGGAGTTCTGCGGGCACATAGATCAGCAGACCCGTGGGCAGACCGTTGGTGCCGCTGGACGTGAAGGGGTCGGCAGCGCTGGGTAGGGTCAGGTAGCGCAGGGCTGAGGGACCATAGGAATCGGTATAGTTGCTCTGATAAGAGAAGGAGGTCAAGGCAGTGCCGAAGGTGAGCTCCGTCAGAGCCGAACAGTTGTACAGGGCGTAGTAGCTGATGGTCTTCACGGCTTCCAGGCCCTTCAGTTCTGCCAAGGCGTAGCAGTTGTAGAAAGCATTGTCGTTAATGGTTTCCAGGCTGTTGTGGCCGTCGAAGGTTTGCAGCTTGTAGCAATTGCGGAAGCCATAGCTCCCGATGGACTTCAATGCGTTGCCGCCCGAAACTGTCGTCAGTTGCGGGCATTGCTCGAAAGCGTAGGTGCCAATGGTCTGGAGACCAGAACCGAGATTCACGGACTGAAGCTTGTCGCAGCTGGCAAAGGCTGAGTTACCGAGGGATGTCACGCTGTTGGAGAGCGTTAAGCTGACCAGGCTGTCGCAGTTCGAGAAGGCGCTGCTCTCGATGGTCTGTACGTTGTCTCCAATCACCAGTTCCTTGATTTTCCAATAGGAGAACATACTGCTGGGAATTTTGGTGAAGGTACCGTTGATGACCAGCCGTTCGACGCCGATGACATCGGAGGAATAATTCTTGAAGATGCTGTAGCTGATGCTCTGTACGTTAGGTCCAAAGACGACTTCTTTCAGGGGACAATAGAGGAAGGCACCTGAGCCGATGGTCTGAAGGGCCTCGGGCAGAAAAGCCTTCGTCAACCCTGTGTAGCTGAAGGCTCTGGACCCCAGTGAGGTCACAGCTTCACCGCCGGTGACGGTGGTCAGCGCGCGGCAGTTGTTGAAGGCGTAGTCGCTGAGGGTTGTCACTCGCTCGCCCAGCGTCACCTGCTTCAGGCTGTCGCAGTTCTGGAAAGCATAGGTGCCGATGGTGGTCACACCATCCGGAATGACGATGCTCTTGAGGCTGTCGCAATTCTCAAAGGCGCTGCTGCCGATGCTGGTGATCGACGCTGACAGGTTGACTTCCGTCAGGGGTGCAGCTGCGAAGGCGCTGCTGCCTATCGAGGTGATGTTCTCGCCCAGCACGACTTCTTTCAGCCGAGGCATGTTGCTGCAGAAGCTGTTGGGGATGGCCGAATAGGTGCCGTTGAACACGATTCGCTCGATGTTGAGTACCGTTGAATTGTAGTCACGGAACTGACTGTAGCTGATGCTCTCCACGTTAGGTCCGAAGACGACTTCCTTTAAGGGGCATCCGATGAAGGCTCCCGAACCGATAGTCTTCACGGCGTCGGGC
>ONJJ01000033.1 GCA_900318115.1 uncultured Prevotellaceae bacterium
GATATGCTCCGTTTTTCAGGCCGTTTTCACGCCAATTTTCGGCTCAAAAGTGGCTGGATTGAACCGCTCCGACTGGGTGGACATGCTCCGTTTTCGCCATAAATGTAGTCATTTTCAGATAGTTCTAGTCGAACTTCTAGTCGAAGTATAAGGCAAAAATAAGCAAAATATGATATTTGGAAAGAAAATAAGAGAGCTCAGAGATGAGCAAGGAGTGCTGCAACGACAGTTGGCTGCACTATTAGAGATTGATACACCTATGTTCAGCAAGATAGAGCGAGGTGACAGACGGGCAAAGCGCGAACATGTAATCAAACTTGCAGAATACCTACATCAGGACGAGAAAGAGATGCTGACGTTGTGGTTAGCAGATAAAGTTCTTGATGCTGTAGGCGATGATGAACTTAGTAATGATGCAATCACTGTCGCCCAAGAACAGATGAAAAAGTGATAACAGCAAAACGGCAATTTGATGTGTTAACAACTGCAAATTGCCGTTCCGTCTCAAAAAGATCTCATTGTAGCCCCTTGAACATCAATTGCCAAAGGTGTTATAGTTTGGGAACATTATGGTATCAGTGCATCAAACACCTACCTGTAACACATTGATAATCAATAAAAGTAAAATGTGATTTTGGCTCAAACGTGGAGCCAGCTCTGATGCTCGTTCCACACTCCGAAGGCTTTAGCACGTGCCCCTGTTTGTCGCAACGAGCAACGTGATGAAAGCCCCACGCAGATGAATATACTGAACCCTTTGGCCACAAAAGCCAAAAAGGGCTGCTATATAAACATCCCATGAGGCGTTCCCGTTGCTTTGTTCCTGACAGCAGGTTCGGAATGTGCTAAATTCTCAGAGTGTCAGACTCAAAGCGTTCAGAAAACGCCTTTTATGTATGTACATCCCACCCTTCCCTGCCTCTCAGAGAGGGGCATTTCTGCGTGGGACGGTGCAAAGATAAGCACAAATTGCTTTTCTCCCAAATTTTTCGGGAGAAAAGTGAGGTAAGAGGGAGGAAAGAAGATGAATAATATCTTTTCGGGAATGCTCGGAGATGGCGTAAGAGCAATTCAAAAATGAATTTGCTGGAACGCCTTGAAGGTGGGTGCTACTTCTTCTTTCTGATGCGCTTGGTAGTCTCGATGGCTCCGGTGGGGCAGACCAGCCGGCAAAGGTGGCAACCGACACATTTGGTGCCGACGATGCGGGGCTGGCGAGTCGCGTAGTCGAAGCTGATAGCTTGGTGACCGCCATCCATGCAGGAGGTGTAGCAGCGTCCGCAACCGATGCAACGCTCACGATTGATCTTAGGATAGACGATGGTCTCGCGGTCGAGGTCGGAAGGCAGGACGAAATTGGGCAGTTGCTCACCTACGAGCGTCTGCAACTGCTTGATGCCACGTGATGCCATATAATGCTGCAATCCCAGCACCAGGTCATCGATGATGCGATAGCCGTATTCCATCACGGCTGTGCAGACCTGCACGCAGCTGCATCCCAGCTGGATGAACTCCAGGGCATCGCGCCATGTCTCGATGCCACCGATGCCGCTCAGCCCGACATCTTTCATGATCTTCTCTGAGGCCATCTCATAGATGAACCGGAGGGCGATGGGCTTGACGGCACGTCCGGAGTAGCCTGAGATGGTCTGCTTCTCACTGACGGCGGCCTTCGGCGACATGGTGATGCTCTTGATGGTGTTGATGCTGGAGATGGCATCGGCTCCGCCGAAATAGGCGGACATGGCGGGCTGGATGATCTGCGTGATGTTGGGCGTCATCTTGGCAATAACGGGGATCTTGACACATCGCTTGACGTAGGATGTGTAGATGGCAACCAGTTCTGGGTTCTGCCCGACGTCGCTGCCCATACCTGTCAGCCTCATCTGCGGGCATGAGAAATTCAGCTCCACAGCGTCCACGCCAGCAGCCTCGGCCATCTTTGCCAGCTCTATCCATTGCTCCTCGGTCTGTCCCATGATGGATGCCACGACGACCTTGGAGGGGTAGTCCTGCTTCAGCCGGCGCAGGATATCGAAGTCCATATCGACGGGGTTCTCGCTGAGCTGCTCCATGTTGCGGAATCCGGAGAACGAGGGACCGTTCTTCACGGCATCGAAGCGGGGTGACACCTCCCGGATCTCCTGCATACAGATGGTCTTGTAGAAAACGCCTGCCCAACCGGCATCGAAGGCGCGAGCTACCATCTCGTAGTTAGTGCAGACGGCGGAGGAGGCCAGGAAGAAGGGGTTCTCGCAGTGCTTGCCACAGAAGTCGATGGCGAGGGAGGGAAGTTCCTGACATGTGGCATCCTCGGCGGCGGGCACGGAACGGAGCAATTCTGCAATCCTGATAGGACGGTCGTAGTGGATGCAAGCAGCCTCGGCCTGCTTTAACTCCTGGTCAGTACAATCTGCGACCCAACGTGCTGCCAACGACTCGTTTCCGAAGCGGATGGCACGGATGGCACGGGCGGGGTCGCCGTTCTTGCAGACTTGGCTGCAGGGAGCGTCGGCACAGAGCAGACAGCGCGCAGCCTCTTCATGAATGTGTATCATAACGTTAGCGGTTTGTGTGGTTATACCAGAAAGTTAGTTATGGAGCTGATAGATCTCGGTCCACCGTTTTTTTGAGGGCATCAGACTGCAGAATCTTTTGGTGGGACGCTGCAAAGATAAGCACAAATCGCTTTCCTCCCAAATTTTTGGGGAGAAAAGTGAGAAATGAGCGGAAAGAAGACTAAAAAGATTCTCTGCAGGAAACATAGCGAAAGATTCGGGCGGCCTCCGAAATCATTTTATGCACTGATTTCGCATGGCTTTGCGGGTTGTCCCCACCCCACAGGGGGCAAGTGGGAATTTGTGGGCTTCAGATGCCTGAGAAACCCATACAGAGCAGCTGGTTTTCTGCCAAAAGAGTATCAAAAAGCTTCATTACATAGAATATTTTTCCCGAGAGGGGTGAGTTTCTCGGATTTTATGCTTACCTTTGCCACGTCAAAGAAGATTTTACTTGTCATGAAATCCAGCACTTGAGTAGGTGAATCTTCCGTCATGGCATCATCCTGACCGGCTTTTCAGCCGTCCAGGGTCTATAATATAAAATGTATCAAACTGACGCGTTCATGATTCATCGGTTTCTCATTCTCCTGTCCGTACTCCTCTCTTATGCCGCGATAACCAAGGCTCAGGACAGCTGTCGGACGGAAATCACCTGCGACCTCAGCACGGAGGCTGCTGTCGGCAGCGGCGACTTCACAGCCTATCAGCTGGTCACGAATCGCCACCACGTGCTTTCGACCCGCTCCAACACGGCCTACTTACGAGGCGCTGTCAACATCCGCCACGCGTTCACGGACGACCTATCGCTCTCCGGATGCGTCGATGCCATCGGCTCCATCCATGCCGACCACAAGTTTTATCTGCAGCAGTGCTATGCCAACCTCTCCTTCAAGAAATTCTTCCTTGAATTTGGCGCGCGGGAACATGCTGCGGTGGTGCGCAACGACTTGCTCTCAATAGGCTCGTTCACCAAGGGCACCAATGCCAAGCCCTTCGCCCAGTTGCATATCGGCACCAACGGTTTCTGGGACGTCCCTTTCACCAGGAAGTGGATTCAGGTGGATTTCGATGGCGGCTACGGACGTTTCTTGGATGGTCATTATCGCGAAGACGCTTTCTTCCGGGGCGCTACGCCCGAAGGTGATAATGTGAACAAACATTATGCCACGGGTATCTACATGCATCAGAAACATCTGTACATCCGGACGAATCCCCAAAAACTGTTCTTTGGCATGGTGGGTATTGAACACGTGGCACAGTTCGGTGGAACGAAGTATATGTACGTCAGGAATGCTGACGGTACGCTGACGCTTCAGCCCAAATCGAAGTCGGTGGGTCTGAAGGATATATGGGGCGTTTTCCTCTGCCGTGGCGACCAAAACTATTTCGAAAACAACGCGATGGAAGACTGGGTCTACGGCAATCACGTGGGGGTCATGACGGCTCAAATAGGCTGGAATATCAATAGCGGCCATCAGCTGAAGGCCTACCTTGACAACCCCTTCGAGGATGGCTCTGGTATTCGTAAGGGTAATGGCTGGGACGGTCTCTGGGGGCTGGAATATAAGAACCAATCGGAAGGACGTCAGTTCGTGCGTGGAGTCGTGGCCGAATATTTTCAAAGCACCAATCAGTCTGGCCCCCTGCATTGGGACAGTAACGACTATCCGGAGCCGGCGCGGAGCCAGATTACGGACTTTGTCGTGGGTGCTGACAATTACTACAACCATAGTTTCTACAACAGCTACACACACTATGGTATGACGCCCGGCATCGCACTGATTACTTCACCTATTTATAATAAGGACGGTTTCACACAATTCCGCGACAACCGCGTCAGAGCATGGCATCTGGGTGTCAGCGGTGAGATCAACGGACGCCTGAGCTATCTCGTAAAAGGTTCCTATCGGGAAGGCCGGGGAACCTACGCCGTGCCGTTGCCGCAGAAACAGCATTCGCTGGATGTCATGATTCAGGGCAACTACAGCCTGGGACCCTGGCAGTTCAGCGCTGCCTTCGCCTTCGACAAGGGTAACATCTACGGCGATTGCTATACGTTCAACATCAAAATTGGCTATCATGGCAAGATTCTGTAAATACATCGTTCTCCTGGCATCCGCCGTCTTCCTTCTCACCTCCTGCCAGGAAGGGGGCGAGGCCGGCAGCCTGTTCGGTCAGTGGCGGCTGATGGATGCCGACGGCAAATATGTCAGCTTCTCTGGCTCTGTCTGCCTGTTCCGGAATGCCGGAAGAAGAGAGGTAAACGGGCAGTTCCGGCACTCCGGCGACAGCCTTTTCATCCAGTGCGTCTCTGTCAGGCAGGACCCTGCAGACACCCTCCTCGTGGAAAACGATTTCGGCTTCAGCCCATTTACCGACATACGGCTGAAAATTGACCGGCTGGATGGCGACAATCTGGTGGTGAGCAGGGGCGACCGGAAATGGAGCTTCTGCCTCTACTGACAGTTCGACTGCACGGAAGCGGGTTCTTTTTCCGGCACCGCTTTCGTCCGCAGAAAGCCAATTTTGCCGTATTCCGGCGACAAATATGAGAAAAAAAGCGCGGACTTCACACATTTTAGCACAATTCTTGCACAGCTTTCGTTCTTTTGACCTACATTTGCCCCGGTTTTCGCCACAATGGCGAATCCGTCGAGATAGTAAACGAATAGTTTTATCAACCATTAAAAAAAGAAAAAGCAAAATGAAAAAGATTATGACCCTCGTGATTGCAGCAGCTGCAATCAGCCTCGCATCCTGCGGCGGCAAGACCAATTCCAACACAGCTGAACTCGACAGCCTCACCACCGAGACCGTGGCCGAAGAGGAAGTCGCTCCCGCAGAGCAGGCTGGACAGGTGGTTGCTCTTCTGCAGGAACAGATTAAGAACGCCGACCCCGAGCAGATCAAGGCTATCGGCGCTCAGGTGGCCGAGAAGGTGGCCGAGTTCCTCGCCAAGGGCGATGAGGCTGCTGCCAAGACTTACACCGAGACCATCAACAAGTTCATCGCCGAGAATGCAGAGAAGCTGAAGGCCATCGGTGCCAGCACCACCATCAGCGAGGCTCTCTCCAACGTAGAGAACCTGCCCTCCAGCCTGCTGGAGGCTGCTACGAGCGCTGCCAATGGCGTGGCTGCTACTGCTACCGAGCAGGGCGAGGCTGCACAGCAGGCCGTGGACGCTGCCAAGGCTGCCGTGGAGGCTGCTCCCGAAGCTGTCAAGGAAGCTGCAAAGGAAGCTGTAGATGCTGCCAAGGCTAAGGGCGAAGAGGCTGCCGCTGCTGCCCAGCAGAAAGCCCAGGAGCAGGCCAACAAGGCTATTGACGACGCTGCTGCCGCTGCCAAGAAGAAACTCGGTCTCTAATCTCTATTGAAAGGATACTGCACTATGGCTAACAACAACGAACAACAGAAACAAGGGCAGGTTCAGGTGAACATGACCCCGGAAGTGGAGAAGGGCGTTTACTCCAACCTGGCTATCATGGGTTTCACACCCACCGAATTCATCATGGACTTTGTGTTCCATCACCCTGGAATGCCCCGTGCCAATGTGCAGAGCCGTGTGGTGATGTCCCCTGTGCAGGCCAAACGCCTCATGCGCCTGCTGGAGCAGAATATGGCCAACTACGAGAAGAGTTTTGGCGCCATCAAGCTCCCGGAGGATTCTTCGCCAACACAAAACGGACCCATCTCCCCCTTCAAGATTAACTGATCGGGAATGACCATCCAAAGTACAGCCGCCTGCTCAATCTCGTGCAGGCGGCTGTTTTGCGTCAGACAGGCGGCTGGTCAGAGCCATGCAGGCGACTGTAAGACGCGGAGCAGCTACCGGCAAAAAGGGGGCAAAAGGCCTCGCGCGCGTACCTTATTATATATAAGGGGCTGAAGAGTTAGCACAGGAGCATGGGTAAAGGATCGGTGGATGAAGCGTTCATGTCCTTTGCCCAAAGGACAATATTACGCTGATGAGTGCTTTTTTGAGACGTTAATTCTGTTAAATCATCTTAAAAAATAAAGAAAATGCAGTGATTTTGCACCTCCGAGGCGATTTTGAGACCCTCGGAGCATTGTACTTTGCAGATTTTTATGTACTTTTGCAGCCCGAATGGGCATAGTATGCCCGTTTGCAACGTATTAAGATACAAAAATATACAATATATAATAACAAAAAAACAAAAAACTATGCCAACAATCCAACAACTCGTGCGGAAAGGCCGCAAGGTGCTTGTGGACAAGAGCAAGAGCCCCGCGCTGGACAACTGTCCCCAGCGTCGTGGTGTTTGCGTTCGCGTGTACACAACCACTCCTAAGAAGCCTAACTCCGCCATGCGTAAGGTAGCGCGTGTGCGCCTTACGAACACGAAAGAAGTCAACAGCTACATCCCCGGAGAGGGTCACAACCTGCAGGAGCACAGCATCGTGCTGGTCCGCGGCGGCCGTGTAAAGGATCTCCCCGGTGTACGTTACCACATCGTCCGCGGCACTCTGGACACCGCCGGCGTGGCCAATCGCACTCAGCGCCGCTCGAAGTACGGTGCCAAGCGCCCGAAGGCTGCTAAGAAGTAAGCTATTCAGAACAAAGAACAAACAGTTTTGTGTTGTAGAAACGCGGTTGAGTAAATGCTGCAGAGCTCCTCGGGACGAGGACAGCGGCGTTGAAGAACAGACGAATACAGCCAAACAAATTTAAAATCACACAAAACAATGCGCAAAGCAAAACCAAAGAAAAGACAAGTCCTTCCCGATCCCGTATTCGGCGACGTGAAGGTGTCGAAGTTCGTCAACCACTTGATGTATGACGGCAAGAAGAGCATCTCCTATCGTATTTTCTACGATGCACTGGAGATCGTGAAGAACAAGATGCAGGCTGAGGAGAAGACTCCCCTCGAGATTTGGAAGGAAGCTCTCCAGAAGGTCACTCCCCAAGTTGAGGTCAAGAGCCGCCGTATCGGTGGCGCTACGTTCCAGGTGCCGACGGAAATCCGTCCCAGCCGTAAGGAAAGCGTCAGCATGAAGAATATGATCGCATTCGCACGCAAGCGTGGCGGCAAGACTATGGCCGACAAGCTCGCTGCTGAGATCATGGATGCCTACAATGAGCAGGGTGGTGCCTTCAAGCGTAAGGAGGATATGCACCGTATGGCAGAGGCTAACCGTGCGTTCGCACACTTCCGCTTCTAAGCCCAAGGACAAAGATTAATTTCACGATAACACGAATCGAATGGCAAAACAAGATTTGCATCTGACCCGCAACATCGGCATCATGGCTCACATCGATGCCGGTAAGACGACTACGTCTGAACGTATCCTGTTCTATACGGGCCTGACACATAAAATCGGTGAGGTGCATGACGGCGCTGCTACCATGGACTGGATGGCCCAGGAGCAGGAGCGCGGCATCACCATTACCTCTGCTGCAACCACCACATTCTGGAATTGGAGCGGCAACAAGTATAAAATCAATCTGATCGACACTCCGGGACACGTGGACTTCACCGCTGAGGTGGAACGTTCTCTGCGCGTGCTCGACGGCGCTGTGGCTGCTTACTGTGCAGTCGGCGGCGTGGAACCCCAGTCCGAGACGGTGTGGCGCCAGGCTGACAAATACAATGTGCCTCGTATCGGATATGTGAACAAGATGGACCGCAGCGGTGCCAACTTCTTTGAAGTGGTACGCCAGATGAAGGACGTGCTCGGAGCCAACCCCGTGCCCGTCGTCATCCCCATCGGCGCAGAAGAGAGCTTCAAGGGTGTCGTGGACCTCATCAAGATGAAGGCTATCCTCTGGCACGACGAGACCATGGGCGCAGAGTACAGCGTCGAGGACATCCCCGCTAACCTCGTGGACGAGGCTCAGGAATGGCGCGACAAGATGCTGGAAACCGTGGCCGAGTATGATGAGAAGCTGATGGAGAAGTTCTTCGACGATCCCAGCAGCATCACCGAAGAGGAGATCCTGGCTGGTCTGCGTGCTGCCACCGTATCCATGGAGATTACTCCCATGCTGTGCGGTTCCTCGTTCAAGAACAAGGGTGTGCAGACGCTGCTCGACTATGTCTGCGCATTCCTGCCCAGCCCGCTGGATACTCCCAACGTGGTAGGCACGAACCCCGACACTGGCGAGGAAGAAGATCGCAAGCCCAGCGAGGACGACAAGACCAGTGCTCTGGCATTCAAGATTGCAACTGACCCGTACGTCGGCCGCCTGACCTTCATCCGCGTGTATTCCGGTAAGGTCGAAGCAGGTTCCTATATCTATAACACCCGCTCGGGTAAGAAGGAGCGCGTGAGCCGTCTGTTCCAGATGCACAGCAACCACCAGAATCCCGTGGAAGTCATCAGCGCCGGTGATATCGGTGCTGGCGTAGGCTTCAAGGATATCCGCACGGGCGACACCCTCTGCGACGAGGACGCTCCCATCGTGCTGGAGTCCATGGACTTCCCCGATCCCGTGATCGGTATCGCCGTGGAGCCCAAGACCCAGAAGGACCTCGACAAGCTCAGCAATGGCCTGGCCAAGCTGGCAGAGGAAGATCCCACGTTCACCGTCCGTACCGACGAGCAGAGCGGCCAGACCGTCATCAGCGGTATGGGTGAGCTCCACCTCGACATCATCATTGACCGCCTGAAGCGTGAGTTCAAGGTCGAGTGCAACCAGGGTAAGCCTCAGGTGAACTACAAGGAAGCCATCACGAAGACTGTGAACCTCCGCGAGGTTTATAAGAAGCAGTCCGGTGGACGCGGTAAGTTCGCCGACATCATCGTGAACGTAGGTCCCGTGGACGACGACTTCGAAGGCACAGGCCTGCAGTTCATCAACAGCGTCACGGGTGGTAACATTCCCAAGGAGTTCATCCCCTCCGTTCAGAAGGGCTTCGAAAGCGCCATGAAGAATGGTGTGCTCGGCGGCTTCCCGATGGACAGCCTGAAGGTCGAACTCCTCGACGGCTCGTTCCACCCCGTGGACTCCGACCAGCTCTCCTTCGAGATTGCTGCCATTCAGGCATACAAGAACGCTTGCGCCCAGGCCAAGCCCGTGCTGATGGAGCCCATCATGAAGCTGGAAGTCGTCACCCCCGAAGAATCCATGGGTGACGTCATCGGCGACCTCAACAAGCGTCGTGGACAGGTCGAGGGTATGGACACCAGCCGTAGCGGCGCCCGTATCGTCAAGGCAATGGTGCCTCTGGGCGAGATGTTCGGCTACGTGACGGCACTCCGCACCATCACCTCCGGCCGCGCCACCAGCAGCATGACCTACGATCACCATGCACCCGTCTCCAGCAGCATTGCCAAGGCTGTGCTCGAGGAAGTCAAGGGTCGTGTGGACCTGGTCTAAAAACAGAAACTGAGGCAGGGGGCTGCCGAGCAAATGACTCTTCGGCAGCCGCCCACCTTAAAATAAAGTAATTCGTAAATTCTTAAATTGTAAATCAAAAGCATGAGTCAAAAAATCCGAATCAAGCTGAAGTCCTACGACCACAACCTCGTGGACAAGTCCGCAGAGAAGATCGTGAAGACTGTGAAAGCCACTGGCGCCATCGTGAGCGGGCCCATTCCTCTCCCCACCCACAAGCGCATCTTCACCGTCAACCGCTCCACCTTCGTCAACAAGAAGGCTCGCGAGCAATTCCAGCTCAGCAGCTACAAGCGCCTTATCGACATCTACAGCAGCACGGCACAGACCGTGGACGCTCTGATGAAGCTTGAGTTGCCCACTGGAGTGGAAGTAGAGATCAAAGTCTAATTCATTCTATAGAGCCTATAGCGACTATAGTATCTATAGTACATCATTCAATTATTAATCAAAGTACTGAAATGCCAGGATTATTAGGAAAGAAAATCGGAATGACTTCCGTGTTCAGTGCCGACGGTAAGAACGTACCGTGCACTGTTATCGAATTAGGTCCTTGCGTAGTTACCCAGATCAAGAGCGTAGAGAAGGACGGCTATGCTGCCGTTCAGCTCGGTTTCGAGGAGGCAAAGGAGAAGAACACTTCCAAGCCCATGCTCGGCCACTTCGCCAAGAGCGGTACTACTCCCAAGCGCCACTTGGCCGAGTTCACAGGTTTCGAAGGCGAAATCAATCTCGGTGACACCATCACCGTTGACCTCTTCGCTGACACAGCTTACGTCGATGTCATCGGCACCAGCAAGGGCCGTGGCTTCCAGGGCGTCATGAAGCGCCATGGATTTGGCGGCGTCGGCCAGACCACCCATGGTCAGGACGACCGTGCCCGCAAGCCGGGTTCTATCGGCGCCTGCTCGTACCCCGCCAAGGTATTCAAGGGCCTCCGCATGGGCGGCCAGATGGGCTCTGAGCGTGTCACTACGCACAACCTGCAAGTGTTAAAGGTTATCCCCGAGCACAATCTGCTCCTCATCAAGGGCAGCATTCCCGGGTTTAAAGGTTCAATCGTAAGCGTTATTAAGTAAGATGGAAGTAAGTGTATTGAATATCCAGGGTCAGGAAACCGGCCGCAAGGTCGTCCTGAACGATGCAGTCTACGGCATTGAGCCCAATGACCATGCAATTTATCTCGATGTCCGCCTCTTCCTCGCAAACCAGCGCCAGGGCACAGCCAAGTCCAAGGAGCGTTCTGAGATCAGCGGTTCCACCCGCAAGCTCGGTCGCCAGAAGGGCGGCGGCGGCGCACGTCGTGGTGATATCAACTCCCCCGTCCTCGTGGGTGGTGCACGCGTGTTCGGTCCCAAGCCCCGCGACTATGGTTTCAAGCTCAATCAGAAGGTCCGTCGTCTGGCCCGCAAGAGCGCCCTGGCCTACAAGGCTCAGGAGAATGCTATTGTGGTCGTTGAGGACTTCACTTTTGACGCTCCGAAGACCAAAAGCTTCATCGAAGTTATAAAAAATCTTAAAGTTGACGGCAAAAAGGCACTCTTTGTTTTGCCAGGTGCAGATAAAGTCGTATATTTGTCCGCTCGAAACCTCGAGAAGGTCAATGTTATGGCCGCTTCTGCGCTGAACACCTACAAGGTGCTTGACGCAGATGTGCTTGTGCTGACAGAAGGAGCACTCACCGTCGTTGACCAAAATCTTAACAAGTAAAGGGCTACAACAACTATGGGATACATCATTAAACCCCTCGTCACTGAGAAGATGACGAACATCACCGAGAAGCAGAACAAGTTCGGCTTCATCGTGCGTCCTGAAGCTAACAAGATCGAGATCAAGAAGGAAGTTGAGGCCCTCTACAATGTGACCGTGGTTGACGTCTCTACCTGCCGCTATGCCGGCAAGAACAAGAGCCGCTACACCAAGGCTGGCCTGATCAAGGGTCGCACCAATGCCTACAAGAAGGCTATCGTCACTCTGAAGGAGGGCGAGACTATCGATTTCTACAGTAACATCTAAAAAGAACAATGGCAGTACGTAAATTAAAGCCCACAACACCGGGCCAGAGACACAAGATTATAGGTACCTTCGAAGAGATTACTGCTGCGGTACCTGAGAAATCTCTCGTCTACGGCAAGCGCTCCACTGGCGGCCGTAACAATGTCGGTAAGATGACCGTCCGCTACATGGGTGGCGGCCACAAGCAGAAATTCCGCTTTATCGACTTCAAGCGAGAGAAGGATGGTGTTCCCGCAGTCGTGAAGACCATTGAGTACGATCCGAACCGTTCGGCTCGCATCGCTCTGCTCTTCTACGCTGACGGCGAAAAACGTTATATTATTGCTCCCAACGGGCTGCAGGTCGGTCAGACGCTGATGTCTGGTCCCGAGGCCGCTCCTGAAGTAGGCAATGCACTTCCCCTGCAGAACATCCCCGTTGGTACCGTTATCCACAACATCGAGCTTCGTCCCGGCCAGGGTGCACTCCTCGTGCGTTCCGCCGGTAACTTCGCTCAGCTCACTTCCCGCGAAGGACGCTACTGCGTCATCAAGCTCCCCTCGGGCGAGACCCGCAAGATCCTCAGCGCATGCAAGGCTACCGTCGGCAGCGTCGGCAACAGCGACCATGCACTCGAAGCTTCCGGTAAGGCTGGACGCAGCCGTTGGCTCGGACGTCGTCCCCACAACCGTGGTGTCGTCATGAACCCCCACGATCACCCGATGGGCGGTGGTGAAGGTCGTCAGAGCGGTGGACATCCGCGTTCGCGTAAGGGCCTGTATGCTAAGGGTCTCAAGACGCGCGCTCCGAAGAAGCAGTCCAACAAGTATATCATTGAAAGAGCCAACAAGAAGTAATCACAGTTAAACTCGAAGTAATATTATGAGTCGTTCACTTAAAAAAGGTCCATACATCGCAGTAAGCCTTGAGAAGAAGGTTCTCGCCATGAACGAGAGCGGCAAGAAGAACGTCGTGAAGACTTGGGCTCGCGCTTCAATGATCAGCCCCGACTTCGTCGGCCACACGATTGCTGTCCACAACGGTAACAAGTTCATCCCTGTGTATGTCACTGAAAACATGGTCGGTCACAAGCTTGGTGAGTTCGCACCCACCCGCAAGTTCGGCGGTCATGCTGGTCAGAAGAAGAAATAAGCAGGACCTAAGGATTCAATAACCGAACAATTAGAGTAAATAATATAATGGGAAAAAGAAAAAGACTTGCAGCTGAAGCAAGAAAGGCTGCACAGAAGACCCAGTACTTTGCCAAGGCCAAAAGCGTGCCATCCTCTCCACGGAAGATGCGTTATGTGGTGGATTTGATCCGCGGCATGGAGGTTAACCGCGCTCTGGCTACACTGCGCTTCAACAAGAAGGCTGCCGCTCAGGACGTAGAGAAACTGCTCCGCTCGGCTGTCGCCAACTGGGAACAGAAGAACGATCGCAAGGCCGAAGATGGCGAACTGATCGTCTCGAGAGTATTCGTCGACGAAGGAGCTACGCTCAAGCGCATGCGCCCCGCACCTCAGGGCCGCGGCTACCGCATCCGCAAGCGCAGCAATCACGTCACCTTGTTTGTTGACACTAAAACTAAAGATTAATCGAAAGAACTATGGGACAAAAAGTTAACCCTATCAGCAATCGTCTCGGAATTATCCGCGGTTGGGATTCCAATTGGTTTGGTGGCAAGAACTTCGGTGACTCCATCCTCGAGGATAGCAAGATCCGCAAGTACCTCATGGTTCGTCTTGGCGACGCAAGCATCGCTCGCATCGTCATCGAGCGTACTCTCAAGCTCGTGACCATCACCGTGTGCACCTCGCGCCCCGGTCTGATCATCGGCAAGGGCGGTGAAAAGGTTGACGCTCTGAAGAAGGAGCTCAAGAAGATCACCGATAAGGATATCCAGATCAACATTTATGAGATTAAGAAGCCGGACCTCGATGCAAACATCGTAGGCGCCAATATCGCAAAGCAGGTTGAGGGCAAGATCGCCTACCGCCGTGCCATCAAGATGGCTATTCAGAATGCCATGCGTGCTGGTGCTGAAGGCATCAAGGTGCTCATCTCCGGCCGTCTGAACGGCGCAGAAATCGCCCGTTCCGAGATGTTCAAGGAAGGCCGCACTCCCCTGCACACGTTCCGCGCAGACATCGACTACTGCCAGACTGAGGCCCTCACGAAGGTCGGTCTGCTCGGTATCAAGGTGTGGATCTGCCGTGGTGAGGTCTATGGCAAGAAGGATCTGGCTCCTAACTTCGCTCAGCAGAAGGAAACCGGACGCTTCAGCGGTAACGACCGTGGTGGCCGTCGTGGTCCCCGCCGTCCGCGCAACAACAATCGTTAAACAATCAGAAAGAACGTAATAAGTTATGTTACAGCCGAAAAGAACAAAATACAGAAGACCGCAAAAAGGTCGTTGCAAGGGCAACGCCCAGCGCGGCAACCAGCTTGCTTTCGGATCGTTCGGTATCAAGAGCCTCGACACGCACTGGATCACAGGTCGCCAGATTGAGGCTGCCCGTGTTGCCGTGACTCGTTACATGCAGCGCGAAGGTCAGGTCTGGATTCGCATCTTCCCGGACAAGCCCATCACCAAGAAGCCTGCCGACGTACGTATGGGTAAAGGTAAGGGTGACCCCGTGGGATACGTGTTCCCCATCACGCCCGGTCGAATCATTTTCGAAGTTGAGGGCGTGCCCTATGAGACAGCAAAAGAAGCACTGCGCCTTGCTGCACAGAAGCTTCCCGTTACAACAAAGTTCATCGTTAGACGAGATTACGACAAAAACGCTTGATTATGAAGACTGCAGAAGTAAGAGCCCTCTCCGTTGAGGAGCTCGCCGAGAAAATCGAAACGGCCAAGGCACAGTACAACCAGATGCTGCTCAACCATGCCGTGTCTCCCCTGGAGAATCCTTCGGAAATCAAGAAGGCACGTCGCGATATCGCTCGCATGATGACCATCCTGACGGAGAAGAAAAACGCTAATTAATAATGGTCTTAGACAATGGAAGCTAGAAACTTAAGAAAGACAAGAACTGGTGTCGTCGTCAGCGACAAGATGGATAAGACCATTGTAGTGGCTGCCAAATATAAGGAAAGACACCCCATCTATGGTAAGTTCGTCCAGAAGACGAAGAAATACCACGCTCATGATGAGAAGAACGACTGCCACAAGGGTGACACCGTTCTGATTATGGAAACCCGCCCCCTGAGCAAGACCAAGAGGTGGAGAGTAGTAGAAATCGTAGAAAGAGCTAAGTAATTATGATACAGGCAGAATCTAGATTAGTTGTTGCAGACAACAGTGGCGCCAAGGAGTGCCTCTGCATCCGTGTTCTTGGTGGTACCAAGCGCCGCTATGCAACAGTGGGGGATGTTATCGTCGTCTCTGTGAAGAGCGTCATTCCCTCGAGTGAAATTAAAAAGGGTGCTGTGTCGAAGGCTTTGATCGTCCGCACAAACAAGGAAGTCCGTCGTGCCGATGGCTCCTATATCCGTTTCGACGACAACGCTTGCGTACTGTTGAACAATGCTGGTGAACTTCGCGGTAGCCGTATCTTCGGTCCTGTGGCCCGTGAGCTGCGCGCTGCCAATATGAAGGTTGTGTCACTCGCACCCGAGGTACTTTAATCATCTTTAAAGATTCAAAACAGTAATGGCTAAGTTACATATTAAGAAAGGTGACACCGTCATGGTTCTGGCTGGCAACAGCAAGGGCCAGACCGGCACCGTCCTGCGCGTGCTCGTCAAGGAGCAGAAGGCTATCGTGGAAGGCCTGAACATGGTCTCCAAGAGCCAGAAGCCCAGCGCCAAGAACCCTCAGGGTGGCATCGTGAAGCAGGAAGCCCCCATCCACATCTCCAACCTGAATGTGGTGGACCCCAAGTCCGGAAAGGCTACCCGCATTGGTCGTAAGTTGAACGCAGACGGCAAGCTTGTCCGTTATGCAAAAAAGTCAGGAGAGGAGATTAAGTAATGGCAAATACCGCAAAACTCAAGCAGGAGTATACCGAGCGTATCGCTCCCGCACTCAAGGAAAAGTTCGGCTACACATCCGCTATGCAGATCCCCGTCCTGAAGAAGATTGTCATCAATCAGGGCCTGGGTATCGCCACCGCCGACAAGAAGATTATCGAAGTCGCTATCAACGAGCTCACCGCCATCACCGGCCAGAAGGCTGTCGCCACCGTCTCCAAGAAGGACGTGGCCAACTTCAAGCTGCGTAAGAAGATGCCCATCGGCGTCATGGTCACTCTCCGTCGCGAGCGTATGTACGAGTTCCTCGAGAAGCTCGTGAAGGTCGCCCTGCCCCGTATCCGTGACTTCAAGGGTATTGAGAGTAAGCTCGACGGCCGTGGCAACTACACCCTCGGCATCCAGGAGCAGATCATCTTCCCTGAGATCAATATTGATGCCATCGACCGCATTGTCGGTATGAACATCACTTTCGTGACCACTGCACAGACCGACGAGGAAGGCTTCGCTCTCCTCAAGGAGTTCGGCCTGCCCTTCAAGAACGCTAAAGACTAAGAGAATATGGCAAAAGAATCTATGAAGGCCCGCGAGGTCAAGCGCGCCAAGCTCGTTGCCAAGTATGCCGCCAAGCGTGCTGCCCTGAAGAAGATTGTCAACACGGGTGATCCCGTGGAGGCTTTCGAGGCTGCACAGAAGCTGCAGAAGATCCCCCGCAATGCCAACCCCATCCGCCTGCACAACCGCTGCAAGATCACGGGTCGTCCGAAGGGTTACATCCGTCAGTTCGGACTCTCCCGTATCCAGTTCCGCGAGATGGCCAGCCAGGGACTCATCCCCGGCGTGAAGAAGGCAAGCTGGTAAACGCGCATCAAGGAAAGCTACCCAAGTTACTTTATGTTTAATATTGTCGGCACAGTGCCGATTAATTAAATCAATTCAAACAAATGACAGATCCTATTGCAGACTATCTGACACGGCTCCGCAACGCCATCATGGCAAAACACCGCGTGGTGGAGGTTCCCGCGTCGAATCTGAAGAAGGAGATCACCAAGATCCTCTTCGAGAAGGGTTACATCCTGAACTACAAGTTTGTCGAGGATGGCCCTCAGGGCACCATCAAGATTGCCCTGAAGTACGATGCTGTTAACAAGGTTAACGCCATCAAGAAACTTATCCGCATCTCCCGTCCCGGTATGCGTAAGTACACCGGTTACAAGGACATGCCCCGTGTTATTAACGGACTGGGTGTTGCCATCATCTCCACGTCCAAAGGTGTAATGACAAACAAGGAAGCTGCCGAGCAGAAGATCGGTGGTGAAGTACTTTGCTACGTTTATTAATTAATAGGAGGACTTAACATGTCAAGAATCGGTAAATTGCCCATAAACATCCCTGCAGGTGTTGAGATTTCCGTTAACGGCAACGTCGTTACCGTTAAGGGTAAGGAGGGTGTTTTAACCCAAGAGGTTAATCCTTCCATTAAAGTGAACTTTGACAAAGAAAAGGCTGAGGTGACGTTTGATATCGACGAGGCCTACGACCCCGAGAACATCACCTTGAAGCAGAAGCAGGCTTTCCACGGTCTGTACCGTTCGCTCATCCACAACATGGTTGTCGGCGTCAGCGAGGGTTACACGAAGGAGCTGGAGCTTGTCGGTGTCGGCTATCGCGTGAGCAACAAGGGCAACCTTCTGGAGTTCGCTCTCGGCTACACCCACCCCATCTATTTCATGCTTCCCCAGGAGATTAAAGTTGAGACCAAGGCAGAACGTAACCAGAACCCGCAGATTATCCTGAAGTCCTGCGACAAGCAGCTTCTGGGTCAGATCTGTGCAAAGATCCGCACCTTCCGCAAGCCCGAGCCTTACAAGGGCAAGGGTATCCTGTTCAAGGGTGAGCAGATCCGCCGCAAGTCTGGTAAGTCCGCCGGTGCTAAGTAAGTAACTCTAAAATAGCGTAATCATGACAACGAAAATAGAAAGACGAATCAAGATTAAGTATAGAGTTCGCAACAAGATCTCCGGAACTGCTGAGCGTCCCCGCATGTCGGTTTTCCGCAGCAACAAGCAGATCTACGTTCAGGTTATCAACGACCTCACCGGCACCACTCTCTGTGCCGCTTCCTCCCTCGGAATGGAAGCATGCCCCAAGAAGGAGCAGGCTGCCAAGGTCGGTGAACTCATTGCAAAGAAAGCCCTGGAAGCTGGTATCACCACGGTGGTCTTCGACCGCAACGGTTACCTCTACCATGGTCGTGTGAAAGAAGTTGCAGATGCAGCACGTAAAGGTGGACTTAAATTCTAAATCATTATGGCAATCAAGAATGTAAAGATCAATAGCGATGTAGAATTGAAGGATCGCCTCGTAGCCATCAACCGTGTCACCAAGGTGACAAAGGGTGGTCGCACCTTCACATTCGCAGCAATCGTAGTAGTCGGCGACGGCAAGGGAATCATCGGTTATGGCCTCGGCAAGGCCGGTGAGGTCACCGCCGCTATCGCCAAGGGTGTGGAGGCTGCCAAGAAGAATCTTGTGCAGATTCCCGTCCTCAACGGTACAGTGCCTCACGAGCAGGCTGCCAAGTTCGGCGGTGCCGAGGTACTCATCATGCCCGCCAGCACCGGTACCGGTGTGGTGGCCGGTGGCGCTATGCGTGCCGTTCTCGAGAGTGTTGGTATCACTGACTGTCTGGCCAAGTCCAAGGGTTCCTCTAACCCCCACAACCTGGTGAAGGCTACCATCGCAGCCCTCGCTGAGATGCGCGACGCCCGCCAGGTGGCTCAGAACCGTGGCATCAGTGTAGAAAAAGTTTTCAGAGGTTAACGAAGGAGGTTCAAGACTATGGCAACTATCAAAGTGAAGCAAATCAAGAGCCGCATCGGCGCCCCCAAGAATCAGAAGCGCACACTCGACGCTATGGGGCTGAGAAAGTTGAATCACGTCGTGGAACTGGAGGACACTCCCTCCGTCCGCGGTCAGATTCAGACCGTACACCATTTGGTGAAGGTCCTGGACTAATCACATTCAGTTTTCTCTCTCAAAACATTAAACTCTTAACCCTTTTAACCGACACACGATTATGAAATTGAATACATTGAAACCCGCAGCAGGCGCAACTAAGACTCGCAAGAGAATTGGTCGCGGTCCCGGTTCTGGTCTCGGTGGTACTTCCACCCGTGGCCACAAGGGTGCCAAGGCTCGTTCGGGTTATAAGAAGAAGATTGGTTTCGAAGGCGGTCAGATGCCTCTGCAGCGTCGTCTGCCCAAGTTCGGCTTCAAGAACATCAACCGCAAGGAGTATCAGCCCGTGAACCTGGCTCAGCTGCAGAAGCTGGCAGAGCAGGGCATGGAGAAGATCGGACTTGCAGAACTCGTCGCCGCTGGTCTGGCCAAGGCTGGCCAGCTGGTGAAGGTTCTCGGCAACGGTCAGCTCACTGCCAAGGTTGAGGTCGAGGCCAATGGCTTCTCGAAGACCGCAGAGGCTGCCATCACGGCTGCCGGCGGAAGCGCAAAAACCATCTAAGATTAAAGACTTATGAAAAAGTTTTTTGCAACACTGAAGAACATCTGGATGATAGAGGACCTTCGCATGAAGATCCTCTTCACCGTGGCTTTTGCGGCTATCTACCGCTTCGGCTCCTTCGTGGTGCTTCCCGGCATCAACCCCAGCCAGCTCGTTGCCCTGCGCGAGCAAACCAGTGAGGGTCTGATGAGCCTCCTGAACATGTTCTCTGGAGGTGCATTCTCCAACGCTTCCATCTTTGCGCTGGGAATCATGCCCTACATCACGGCGTCCATCGTCATCCAGCTCCTGGCTGTTGCTGTGCCTTACTTCCAGAAGATGCAGCGCGAGGGCGAGAGCGGTCGTCGGAAGATTAATCAGTACACACGTTACCTGACCATTTTCATCCTGCTCTTCCAGGGTCCTGGTTACCTCGTTAACCTCCGTCACATGTCTGGCGGTGCCCTGAGTCCTGCCTTGGACTGGACTTGGTTCATGATTTCCTCCACCGTCATCCTCGCCGCTGGCAGTATGTTCATTCTGTGGCTGGGCGAACGCATCACGGACAAGGGTATCGGTAACGGTGTCTCGATGATCATTATGCTGGGTATCATTGCCCGTCTGCCGCAGGCCTTCGGTCAGGAGGCTGTCAGCCGTCTGAATAACCTCAACGGTGGCGGTCTGGTTATGTTCCTGGTCGAGCTCGTCATCCTGTTCTTAGCCGTCCTGGCCGCTATCATGCTGACTCAGGGAACCCGCAAGGTGCCCGTGCAGTATGCCAAGCGCGTTGTCGGCGGTGGCCAGCAGATTGGCGGTGCCCGTCAGTACATTCCCCTGAAGCTGTTTGCTGCCAATGTGATGCCTATCATCTTTGCTCAGGCTATCATGTTCCTCCCCATCACGCTCTACGGAGCTCTGAGCGATGGACAGAACCCCTCGGCACTGATGATTGCGCTGTCCGACCACACCAGCTGGGCCTATAACCTGGCCTTCGCTGCGCTCATCATCATCTTCACGTATCTCTACACGGCCATCACGATGAACCCCGTTCAGATGGCAGAGGACATGAAGCGCAACAACGGATTCATCCCCGGTGTGCGTCCGGGCAAGGACACAGCAGACTACATCGATAATGTGATGTCTCACATCATGTTGCCCGGTTCTCTCTTCCTGGCATTCATTGCCTGTATGCCTGCTTTCGCCGGCCTGCTGAATGTCCAGCCAGAGTTTGCTCAGTTCTTCGGCGGCACCTCGCTGCTCATCCTCGTGGGCGTAGTCCTCGACACGTTGCAGCAGATTGAGAGCCACCTGCTCATGCGCCACTACGATGGCCTCCTTGAGTCGGGTCGTATCCATGGCCGTGGAATGAATGCCTACTAAACACAAGCGATCTATCACCTAATGATATTTCTAAAGACAGAGGACGAGATTGAGCTGATGCGCGCCGCCAACCAGTTGGTGGCCGCGACGCTCGCCGAGGTTGGCCGCGCCATCCGCCCGGGTGTCACCACAGCTCAACTCGACCGTCTTGCCGACGAGTTCATCCGCGACCACGGTGCCGTGCCTACGTTCAAGGGTTTCCCCAATCCCTATGGTGGTCCCTTCCCCGGCAGCATCTGTGCTTCCGTCAACGAAGTGGTGGTTCACGGAGTTCCGTCGGAGCAGACGGTACTGAAGGATGGCGACATCATTTCAGTGGACTGCGGCACACTCCTGAATGGCTACAACGGTGACAGCTGCTACACCTTCCAGGTGGGTGAGGTTGCCGAGGACATCCGTCAGTTGCTGCGCACGACGAAAGAGTCGCTCTACAAGGGCATCGAGCAGGCTGTGGCAGGCCACCGCATCGGCGACATCGGCTATGCCGTTCAGTCTCACTGCGAGGCTCAGGGCTACGGAGTAGTACGTGAGTTCGTGGGACATGGCATCGGCCGTGAGATGCACGAGGATCCTCAGGTACCCAACTACGGTCGTCGCGGTCAGGGCAAGCAGATCAAGAACGGTCTGTGCATCGCCATCGAGCCGATGATCACCATGGGTACTCATGAGGTCTATATGGCAGACGACAAGTGGACGATCTACACCCGCGACCACCGCCCGGCAGCCCACTTCGAACACACCATGGCCATCCATCATGGCAAGGCCGACATCCTCTCCTCGTTCGAGGAAATAGAGAAATTGGAAGCGCAACGTAACCAAACATTATAAACAGATCCAACTGATACGAAGTATGGCAAAGCAATCCGCTATTGAGCAAGATGGGCAGATAATGGAATCCCTCTCCAATGCTATGTTCCGCGTAGAACTGGAGAACGGGCATCAGATCACCGCCCACATATCTGGCAAGATGAGAATGCATTACATTAAGATTCTTCCTGGCGACAAGGTCAAGGTGGAAATGAGCCCCTATGACCTGTCCAAGGGACGCATCGTATTCAGATACAAATAAATGAACAAAGAATATGAAAACAAGAGCCTCTTTGAAAAAGCGCACCCCCGACTGCAAGATCGTACGCCGCAAGGGTCGCCTCTATGTGATTAACAAGAAAAACCCTAAGTTCAAAATGCGTCAGGGTTAATCGTATTGCAATTTAAGAATAAAAATAGTATATGGCAATAAGAATTGTTGGTGTTGATTTGCCTCAGAACAAGAGAGGTGAAATCGCTTTGACCTATGTCTTTGGCATTGGTCGCAGTAGCGCAGCAAAAATCCTCGCCAAGGCCGGTGTCGACAAGGACATCAAGGTCAAGGACTGGACCGACGAGCAGGCCGGTAAGATCCGTGAGGTGATTGCTGCAGAATACAAGGTCGAAGGTGACCTTCGCACAGAAATCACGATGAACATCAAGCGCCTGATGGATATAGGTTGCTATCGTGGTGTCCGTCATCGTCATGGACTTCCCGTCCGTGGCCAGAGCACGAAGAACAATGCCCGCACTCGCAAGGGCAAGAAGAAGACCGTTGCAAACAAGAAAAAGGCTACCAAATAATCATTAAGATATGGCAAAGAAAACAGTCGCAGCTAAGAAAAGAAATGTGAAGGTTGATGCTCTGGGCCAGCTTCATGTGCACAGTTCCTTCAACAATGTCATCGTTTCGCTTGCCAACAGCGAGGGTCAGGTGATTTCCTGGTCCAGCGCCGGCAAGATGGGATTCCGCGGTTCCAAGAAGAACACTCCCTATGCCGCCCAGATGGCCGCTCAGGATTGCGCCAAGATTGCTTACGACCTCGGCCTCCGCAAGGTGAAGGCCTATGTGAAGGGTCCCGGCAACGGTCGCGAGTCCGCTATCCGTACCATCCATGGTGCAGGCATTGAGGTAGTAGAAATCATCGACGTTACTCCGCTTCCCTTCAACGGATGTCGTCCTCCGAAGCGTCGCAGAGTCTAAGTCACTGAGAGATCCCTACAACATCAAAGAAGAGCTCGGCGAAGGGTGGGAGCAAAGCGACCTAATTACAAAGGGCACATACATCCTCATCTGTAAGTTAGCGCGGCTGCTAAGGTCCGCTCCTTTTCCCTCGAAGCTCGAAACAATTAAAATCTAAAAAAGAAACTATGGCTCGTTATACTGGTCCAAAGTCAAAGATTGCCCGCCGTTTCGGCGAGGCCATTTTCGGTCCCGACAAGGTTTTGTCCAAGCGTAACTTCCCTCCCGGGCAGCATGGCAACAACCGTCGTCGCAAGACCTCCGAGTACGGCATCATGCTTGCTGAGAAGCAGAAGGCCAAATACACCTATGGCGTACTCGAGAAGCAGTTCCGCAACATGTTTGAGAAGGCAGCCCGCACCAATGGTATTACCGGTGAAATCCTGCTCCAGAATCTGGAGTGCCGCCTGGACAATGTCGTCTTCCGTCTCGGCATTGCTCCCACCCGTGCTGCTGCCCGTCAGCTCGTCAGCCACCGCCACATCGTCGTCGATGGCAAGGTGGTGAATATCCCCTCCTACAGCGTCAAGCCCGGCCAAATCGTGGGTGTGCGCGAGAAGTCCAAGTCCCTTGAGGTGATTGCAGCTGCCCTGGCAGGCTTCAACCACAGCAAGTACCCCTGGATTGAATGGGACGAGACTCAGAAAGCCGGCAAGCTCCTGCACAAGCCTGAGCGCGCAGACATTCCTGAGAATATCAAGGAGCAACTGATTGTTGAACTGTACTCTAAATAAAAATTGATTATGGCGATATTAGCATTTCAAAGACCTGATAAGGTGTTAATGGTGGAGGCCGACGACAAATACGGCAAGTTCGAATTTCGTCCGTTGGAGCCCGGCTTCGGTATTACCGTAGGTAATGCTCTTCGCCGTATTCTGCTTTCTTCCCTGGAGGGTTATGCCATCAATACGGTTCGTATCAATGGCGTAGAACATGAATTTGCATCGGTGCCTGGCGTGAAGGAGGATGTGACGAACATCATCCTGAACCTCAAGCAGGTGCGCTTCAGACAGGTTGTAGAAGAATTTGAGAACGAGAAGGTCAGTGTGACTGTCGAGAACACCACCGAGTTCAAGGCTGGTGACTTCAACAAGTACCTGACAGGCTTCGAAGTATTGAATCCTGAATTGGTCATCTGCCACCTGGATGCCAAGGCTTCCATGCAGATCGAGATTTCCATCAACAAGGGTCGCGGCTACGTGCCCTCTGAGGAGAATCGCGAGTTCTGCACGGACGTCAACGTCATCCCCGTGGACTCCATCTACACGCCCATCCGCAACGTCAAGTACGCTGTGGAGAACTACCGTGTGGAGCAGAAGACCGACTACGAGAAGCTCGTTCTCGAAATCACCACCGATGGTTCTATCCAGCCGAAGGATGCTCTCAAAGAGGCAGCCAAGATCCTCATCTACCACTTCATGCTCTTCTCCGACGAGAAGATCACTATCGAGAACTCCGATGCCGAGGGCAACGAAGAATTCGATGAGGAGATTCTCCATATGCGTCAACTCCTGAAGACAAAGCTCGTCGACATGGATCTCTCCGTGCGCGCCCTGAATTGCCTGAAGGCCGCTGACGTCGAGACTCTGGGTGACCTCGTTCAGTTCAACAAGACTGACCTGCTCAAGTTCCGTAACTTCGGTAAGAAATCGCTCACCGAGCTTGATGATTTGCTCGAGAGTCTGAATCTATCGTTTGGAACCGACATTTCAAAGTATAAATTAGACAAAGATTAAATTTTCCTATGAGACACGGAAAGAAATTCAACCACCTGAGCCGTACTGCATCTCACCGCGATGCCATGCTCTCCAACATGGCCGTCTCGCTGATCATGCACAAAAGAATCACTACGACTCTCGCCAAGGCCAAGGCTCTCAAGAAGTTTGTCGAGCCCTTGCTGACCAAGGCAAAACAAGATACCACCAACGCGCGTCGCGTTGTCTTCAGCCACCTGCAGAACAAGTTCGCCGTGACCGAGCTCTTCCAGGTCATCAGCCCGAAGATTGCCGATCGTCCCGGCGGCTACACCCGCATCATCAAGACTGGCTTCCGCCAGGGTGACATGGCTCCCGTCTGCTTCATCGAACTCGTTGACTTCGATGAGAACATGGCCAAGACACAGAAGAAGGCAACTCGCACACGTCGCAGCCGCAAGTCCAATGCTGCTGCAACCGCTACCGAGGCTCCGGCTGCCGCAGAGGCACCCGTAGCAGAGGAAGCACCCGCAGAGGCTCCTGCTGAATAATTCTTAATTGCAATACATCAGTGAGAAGGGCAACCCGTGAGGGCTGCCCTTTTCCGCCCTGGGCGAGCATGGCGAGAACGGCGTGATGTACTACCTCGCCGACGCCAAGGCCGACTTCTTCAAGATGATGGAGTTGGTAGAAACGATTAAGTTCTGACACGTAGTCAGCAAACCAATTATTAACTTCTAAAACAAGAATCCACTCCTCTGAAGCATCATCTCCCCTCCCCCACTCCGGGAGGGATGAGGGGTGGAGCCGTCAACCACAATGAAAGAACAAGTTCTCCAAGCCATGCGCGAGGCAGGCAAACCCGTCTCCGCAGGCGATGTTACCAAGGCACTGGGTGCCGACCGCAAGGAAGTCGATAAGGCATTTGCCGAACTGAAGAAGGAGGGCGCCATCGTGTCGCCCGTCCGTTGCAAGTGGGAACCCGCCAAGTAACCCTCACACCCAGGCTTCGCTGGTGCCCCACACACGCATCATGCAGCATACCATTTTTTCTTTTCATTTTGTGCCGGGACGGCGTCCAGGTTACTGAGCGATTAAGCTGAAAGTCACCGCTCTGCCGCCCCCACATCTTTCTATTCTTATCTTATCCGCAATGGAAATCAAAGCCGTTAAATTCCGCCGCGACGGATTCTACACCCAGCCCTTCGCCTTCGGAGGTGAGGAAGGCATGGAACAGTTCGACAAGAACATCCGCTACCGTGGCAGCCTCCAGAACTACCTCATCGACACAGGCAGCGAAGTCATCCTCGTGGACACAGGCCTACCCGCAGGCACGCCCGAAGAGGTGCCCGACGAGAACTCCCTCGCCTTCACCGGCAAGGACATCTGCACCTACATGCAGGCCTTCGCCGCCTTAGGCTACAAGCCAGAGCAGGTGACCCGCATCCTGCTCACCCACCGCCATGCCGACCACTCCGGCGAGCTCCGCTCCTTCCCCAATGCCAAGGTCTATGTGAACCAGGACGAGCTGGGTGCCGACGAGCTCCAGGGTCTGCCCAACCTCGTCCCCGTCAGCTTCACCGACGGCGCCTACTACAACTTCCCCGAGAGCCAGCAGATCTGCCCCGGCATCCATCTCATCAAGGCTAAGGGCCACACCCGCGGCAACAGCATCGTCATCGTGGAGAACGAAGGACTCTTCTACATGCTGCATGGCGACATCACCTACGTCGATGAGGCCCTCTACGAGGACAAGCTCTCCGTGGTCTTCGACGACCTCCCCGCAGCCCGCCAGACGCAGGACCGCATCCGCGAGTTCGTACGCAACCACCCCACCGTCTATTGCGGCACCCACACCCCGCAGGGCTACGAGAACCTCGAGGCAAAGCGCGTCATGGACCTCGACCATCCCGTTCCCACGCAGCTCGCCGAAGTCGATTTCTCCGCCCAGGAGGCATCCGGCAAGTACGTATGCTCCATCTGCGGCTACGTCTATGACCCCGCAGAGCACGACGGCGTAGCCTTCGAGAACCTGCCCGACGACTGGCGCTGCCCGCGCTGCAAGCAGCCCAAGTCGAAGTTCAACAAGGCCTGACACTCCGATGGCACTCATCTTAGGACTCCTCATCCCCCTGCTGGGCACCATGCTCGGCGCCTCCTTTGTCTTTCTGATGAAGGACGCCATGTCCGCGCGCCTGCAGAAGACGCTGCTGGGCTTCGCCTCCGGCGTGATGGTAGCCGTGGAGCCCATAGGCGGACTGGCAGTGGTGATGCTCGCCTCACTGCTCACGCCCGTGTTGCCCTACATGCTCGCCTTTGCCGCCGGAGCCATGTTCTACGTCGTTGTCGAGGAACTCATCCCCGAAGCCTCCGAGGGCCAGCACTCCAACCTCAACACCATCGGTTTCGCCATCGGCTTCGTCCTCATGATGGCACTCGATGTCGTCTTGGGATGACGTCAGCGTTTTAGAGCCATGATCACCAAAGATGCGATAGAGACCGCCTACAGCTTCCTCCACCAGAAGCGCAACGTCTATGTCCACTCCCGTCTGTCCTGGCAGCAGGACGACATCGAGTGGGCCGTCTCCTCCTATGCCGACGAGATGAGTCCCGCCCTCTACGGCCTCCTCTCCGGCGGTCGCTCCGACTTCCTCCGCGACCATGCCTGCTTCCTCCAGGACATCACCTCTGCCGTCCAGCAGCTCGAACAGATGCTCACCTGACTTATGCCGCCCTCTCCGCACCCCTCGTCTAATTCGTGGTCTTATTTTAGATCGCAGATTTCGCGGATTTCGCGGCTTTTTCTTTTCCTGTCCGCTTGGCTTATTTTAACCGTGTAATCCGTGGAATCCGTGGTCTTTAAATGATTCCAGATTTAGCGCTTGCTTATTTCTCTTTGCTGTCTATGCGCGGAAGGAGCAGGCTGTGTGCTTTGGAGGAGCTATCTGTGTGGAGCAGAGGAGCTGGCTGTGTGGAAGAGGCGAGTTGGGAAGGGCCCCCTTGCTACAGCCCGCAGAAAGTGATACAGAATACAGAATACAGTTTTCTTGTGAGCAATGCAAAAAGTGGCAATTAAAAATTACAATATATACTATTATATATATATAATAGTATATATTGTAAAATTCTTCCACCCATTTTTCAGCACCCAATGTTATAGCTCCTGAGAAAACTGTATTCTGTATTCTGTATCCATTTTCCATACGGATAATGTTGACTTGTCAGTCTGGATTAGTGGACTCTTTTCTTTGAGTGGGTTTACATTTTTTCCCGTGAGGTGATGCCAGGGCTATGCTGCAGGTCGGTTCATCAGCAGATAGACAACTGCGGCGATGAGGGCGAGGATGATGACCACAGCCAGAACTCCGAGAATGCATCCCACGGGTCCGCATCCGGGCTGTTCCTCGTTCTGCTCCTCGGCCTGCGAGGTGGTGTCGTTGGCGTTGGCGGCTTCGGCTTCGGCGATGGCTTCGTCGAGGCTGGGCACGTCGGTGGCGCCTTTCTTGCCCTTGTTCTTCTTGGAGGCGGTCGCTTTCTTGGCGGCTGCTGCGCCTCCTATGCCGAGCATGGAGAGGAGGTTGAGTTTCTTCCAGGTGATGAGGCGTTTGCTGTAGCCCACGCCCTTGCCGAGGCTGACGCTGACGTTGACGCCTGTGCTGCCGATGTTCAGGGTCTTGCCCTTGGGGCCTATGGTGAGGCTGACGCCGCTCTTGCCCACGTTGGCAGTCACGTAGGGGAGGACTTTGATGCGTTTGTTGAATCGTACACCCATGATGAGCACGAGCTGAGCTCGTAGTTTAGAGGTTAATAGTTTGGTGAGCGCGGTCTGGGAGCCGCGGCGTGGTGAGCGCTGAAACTTTGGCGCAAAGATAGCGAAAAGTTGGATGAACAGAGCATATAATGAGTAAAATGTGCGAAAAGAGGCGGCTCGCGCTTACATTTTTTGCTTTTCGCTTTTCTCTTTACGCTCTTTTGCGTACCTTTGCGGCCGATTTATCAAGGGGTGCCCGCCAATTGGGTCGGGCTGAGATTATACCCTTCAGACCTGATGCGGGTAGTGCCGCCGTAGGAATGATAAGGTACGAAGACTCTCCCCCTTATTTTGTTTCATTATTAAATAAGGTATCAGAGATGAAAAAGACAATGACTTTCTTGCTGGCTGTGCAATTGGGTGCAGCCTGTGCCGTCGCGCAGCAGAACCTGACGATGGCAGAAATCGAAGCCGCAGACACCGCCTCCGTGGAGCAACTGCAGGAAATGGTGGTGCGCAGCGTCAGAGCCACGAAGAAGACTCCCGTGGCCTTCACTGACATGAGCCGCGAGCAACTGCGCAGCGTGAACTATGGTCAGGACGTGCCCTACCTGCTCTCGCTGACGCCGAGCATCACGATGACTTCTGACGCCGGCAACGGCATCGGCTACACCTCGTTGCGCGTCCGCGGCACCGACCCCTCACGCGTGAACATCACCGCCAACGGCATCCCCCTGAACGATGCAGAGAGCGCCACGGTCTTCTGGGTGAACATGGGCGACTTCGCCAGCAGCGTGCAGTCGATGCAGATTCAGCGCGGAGTGGGCACGAGCACCAACGGCGCCGGTGCCTTTGGTGCCACGCTGAACATGCTGACAGAGAACATCGGCATGAAACCTTACATCGGCCTCGACGTCAGCGGCGGCTCCTACAGCAGCCACAAGGAGACCCTGCGTTTCGGCACAGGTATATTGGCCGACCACTGGGGCCTGCAGGGACGCCTCTCGAACATCGGCTCGAAGGGGTACCTGGACCGAGCCTCCACGAAGCTGAACTCCTACTTCCTCCAGGCCGGATGGTTCGGAGCTGACGCCGCCGTGAAGTTCATTACCTGGAACGGCATCGAGGAGACCTACCACGCATGGAACTACACCTCGAAGTATGAGCAGAGCCTATATGGCCGCACCTTCAACAGCTGTGGCCTGATGGGCTACGACGAGCAGGGCAACCCCAACAAATACTATGAGGACCAGACCGACAACTACCACCAGCAGAACTACCAGCTCATCTGGAACCAGCGCTACAGCCGGTTCTTCAACTCCAACGTGGGACTCCACTATACCAAGGGCAAGGGCTACTACCAGCAGCTCCAGAGTGCTGCCACACAGATGATGTACGGCACATCGTGGGCCACGTTCGGGCTGAGCACCGACCCGACCGTCGTAGCCGACCTGGCCGACCAGCAGAAGATGGACAACGACTTCTTCGGCATGGTGGCATCGGTGACCTACAACAACCAGAAGAACCTGGAAGTCATCGCCGGAGGCGGCTGGAACCGCTATGTCGGCGACCAGTTCGGGCATATCGTGTGGGCGCAGCCCGGCGTGGTCACCACCGTGCCGGAGCCCGCAGCACTGACACCGGACTTCGAGTACTACCGCAACCACTCGCGCAAGACGGACTTCAACATCTATGGTAAGGCCAGCTATGAGTTCGTCAGCGGAGTGAACGCCTACCTGGACTTGCAATACCGCCACATCGGCTACATGCTGCAGGACCCCACGGTCGCCTATGGCGTGAACACGGACAAGAGCTACGTAATTGACAAGAACTACAACTTCTTCAACCCGAAATTTGGCATCAACTACGACATCACCGACCGCCACCGCGTCTATGCCTCCTACGGCATCGGGCACAAGGAACCGGTGCGCAACAACTTCATGCAGCAGATTGCCAACCCCGACCGCACAGACACCCACGCCAGCGCCGAGCGCCTGAACGACCTCGAGGTAGGCTACAAATTCCAGAGCCCGCGCTTCTCTGCCGGAGCCAACCTCTACTGGATGAACTACAAGGACCAGCTGGTGCTGACGGGCGAGCTGAACGCCATCGGCGAGGCTCTGACCAAGAACCTCGACAAGAGCTACCGCCTGGGCATAGAGCTGGAAGCAGCCTGGAAACCTCTCAACTGGTTCCGGTGGGACGCCAACCTCACCCTCTCGCGCAACCGCGTAGAGGACATGGTCGTCACCCTCACCGACGGCACCAACGTGAACCTGGGCTCGCAGCCGCTGGCCTTCTCGCCCGGCCTGATCTTCAACAACATCTTCACCTTCGACTGGAAAGGCTTGAAAGCCAGCATCCAGAGCCAGTACGTCGGCGACCAGTACCTGACGAACACGGGCTTCGAGGAGATGGAATGCACCGACGCCGCAGGTCAGACGACCTACGAGACTCTGCTGCTGAAGAAGCACTTCACGACCAACGTGGACCTGAGCTACCAGTTCGCCCTGCCGCGTTTCGGGGTGAAGGACATCACCGTGGGGGTGACTCTGTACAATCTTTTCTCCGCCAAGTTCGACAACAACGGCTGGGCAGCTCCCCAACTGGTCAACGACGGCGGCCGCATCAAGGCCGTCAACGAATGGGACATACGCGACAACGGAGCCGCCGGCTTCGCTCCCTCGGCACCCTTCAACGTGATGGCCCACCTCTCTGTAAATTTCTGAGCAAGAGCGCATGATGGCATTCCTGGAAACTCACTGGCTCGATATCCTGACCACGGTACTCGGTCTCCTGTACATCTGGCTGGAGTACCGCGCCAGCATCGCCCTCTGGTTCGTGGGCATCGTGATGCCTGCGCTGGACATCTACCTCTACTGGAGCCACGGGCTCTACGGCGACGCCGGCATGGCCGTGTACTACACGCTGGCGGCCGTCTATGGCTACGTGGTCTGGACTTGGGGCCGGGGACAGCAACAGGAGCGCTCTATCACCCACATGCCTCCGAGGAAGTACCTGCCCACCGCAGTGTGCTTCCTCGCTGCATGGGCCGCAACCTATTACATATTAATAACATGGACTAACTCCACGGTGCCCGTTCTGGACTCGTTCACCAACGCGCTCTCCTTCGTCGGTCTCTGGGCCCTGGCGCGTAAGTACATCGAGCAGTGGTTCTTCTGGATCGTGGTGGATGCCGTCTGCTGCGTACTCTATGTGCAGAAGGGCATCCCCTTCAAGGCCGGGCTCTACGGACTTTACGTCATCATCGCCGTGGCAGGATATTTCAAATGGAAACAACTTTCGAAGCAGCCGTCGTAGCCGCCGGCGATTTCCCCACACACCCCGTAGCGCTGAGCATCCTCCGCAGCACACCCCACATCGTGGCCTGCGACGGGGCTGTGGGCGATGTGCCGCAGGCTGAGGCCGTGGTGGGCGACGGCGACAGCGTGCCCACGACCTACCGCCAACGCCTTATCCGGATAGACGAGCAAGAGGACAACGACCTGACGAAGGCCACACGCTACTGCCTGACCCGCGGCTGGCGTTCCATCGCTTACTTCGGCGCCACAGGCCGTCGCGAGGACCACACGCTGGGCAACATCTCGCTGCTCATGCGCTACTACCGCGAATTTGGCATTCAAGGAACGATGTTCACGGACCATGGATTCTTCAGCCCCGTACGCGGGACAAGGACCTTCCCGGCCTTCCCCGGACAGCAGGTGAGCATCTTCAACTTCGGATGCAAGCACCTGGCTTCCACGGGACTGAAATGGGAGTCCTATGCCTATGAGCAATGGTGGCAGGGCACACTCAACGAATCCCTCGGTGAATTCTTTTCCCTCGAGGGCGACGGATATTACCTCGTTTTTCAGACCTACGAAAAGAAGGCTTCTTCCTCGATGGAAGGTTCCGGGAAGTAAACTTCCTAAGAACACATAGCTTCACAAAGAAGCCTTAAAAGACATACGAAGCTACGTCAGGAGGCCTTCGGGTGCTTTGGCGCCACATGCTCCTTGTGGTGCTTCGACACTTTGCCGCCCACCGTCTTTGCCTTCGGAATAGCTCGCGCACGTAGCGTGGAATCCTCCACCAAGGTAGCTTCCATAGAGTCGCGGTAGGCCTGGACTACTGCTGTGCGCGAGAGGCGGTGGCGAGCCCAGTAGATGCTGTCGTCCTGCCAGACGGGGGGGCCTAAATCCACATCCGTGGAATAACCTAAGTCCAGTTCCGGGCGTTCCGTCGAGGGTTCATATTTATAAGGTATTCGTCCTGCTATATACGGAAAAATCTCTACCTGCTGGAATCCGTGGTGGATGATATCTAATTGGCGGGCAGCGGCACGCGAGAGGTCGATGACGAACTTACGCGTATAAGGACCCCGATCCGTCACAGTCACCACCACCTCGCGTCCGTTGACGAGGTTGCGAACCAGCAACTTGGTACCCAGCGGATAGCGCAGGTGGGCGCACGTCATACTGTCGCGGTGGTACAGTTGTCCGTTGGCCATCTTGCGACCGTGGAAACTGTCGGCGTAGTACGAGGCGTTACCCTGTTGTGTAAACAGAATTTGCGCTTCGGCGACAGTGACGAAGATAGCGGCTCCGGCGAAGAGCAAAAACGTGCGAAAAAGTGAGGAAAAGTCTTTCATAAGCGTCTGAAACGGCGTCATTCGGGCGCAAGGTAGGGATTTTTTTGAACCTGGCCAACTTTTTTTGGTGTTTTTTTGTGATTGATTGGACAAAAATGCGTAACTTTGTCCGCTTTTAATCCGATATGTCTCAATTTATAGACGTTTATCCCCCTGAAAATAGATATGGAAGATAATCAAAAAATACAGCAAAGCCAGGAAGTAGATGACATGCTCTCCCTGCGCGATATCCTTGACATTTTCATCTATAACTGGAAATGGTTTGTTCTCTCGGTCATCCTCTGCCTGATAGCAGGGCGCTTGTATCTGTACACGAAGCCCAATATCTACAAACGCTCCGCTGTCATGCTCGTGAAGGATGACTCCGGTAGCACTCAGTCCAGTTCCCGTTCCAGGGGCGGCACGGATGCCTTGATGCAGCTCAACGGCGTGATGATGGGAACCAGCGTGAAGAACGAGGTGTATATCCTGCAGAGCCATCAGCTGATGATTCAGGTGGTGCGCGACCTGCATCTGGATGTGTACTACTCCTACCGCCACCACCTGCAGACGCGCAACCTATATGCCACACGCCCGTTCACGGTGCAGTTCGACAGCATCGACGTGGAGACGTTGCGGCCCTACAGCTTCGATGTGGAGATAGATGGAACCCGCGCGCATATCAGCAATTTCATGATGGCGCCGAAGGATGACGAAGTGGTGCCGGAAGTGGACTTGCTAGTGGAGTTCGGCAAGCCTTTCCGCCTTCCTGCCACGCAGCAGGAGGTGGTGCTGCAGCCCAACGAGAAGTTGCTGGACAAGTTCGACGGAGAGACAATCACCGTGGCGCACTACACGGTGGAAGCTGCCGCCAATTCCTATGGAGGCGCTCTCGAAGCCGGAGAACTGGACAAGCAGAGTACCCTGGTGGGCATCACCTATGCCGACCAGGACATCAAACGGGCGGAGGACATCCTGAATGCCGTGCTCGATGCCTATCGGCGCAGCATCATCGACGACAAGAACCGTATTGCCGAGAGCACGGCTGCATTCATCGACGAACGCATAGAACTCATCAGCCGAGAACTGAGCAAGGTCGAAGGAGACCTGGCCAGCTTCAAGCAGAGAAACAGACTCGTGGACGTCAAGACCGACGCCAACCTATACCTCCAGCAGAGCAGCCAGGCTCGCCAGCGCAGTGTGCTGCTGGAGTCCCAGGTCAGTGTGGTGCAATACCTGCTGGACTACCTGCGGGACAAGTCGCAGGGCAACAACCTGATTCCCTCGCTGGCCGGACTGACCGATGCCGGCATCCAGGCACAGATATCGCGCTACAACGAGCTGATGCTGGAGCGCAACCGCCTCATCGAGAACACCAGCGAGACCAGTCCGCGCATCAAGCAGATAGACCAGAACCTGAACCAGATGAGGCTGACCATCATCGCCAGTACCGAGGCTTATCTCTCCTCGCTGAACGTGCAGCTGCGCCGCTCGAAGCAGGAGGAGAGCGGACTGAGCCAGGCTATCTCATCCGTGCCGGAGAAGGAGAAACAGTCGCTGGACATTTCCCGCCAGCAGGCTATCAAGGAAACCCTCTACACCTACCTCCTCAACAAGCGCGAGGAGACGGCCCTGCAGCTCGCCATCACGGAGGCTAATATCCGTGTCATCGAGACTCCCTTCGGCAGCAATGCTCCCATCGCGCCGAGGAAGAAGATCATCCTGCTGGTGGCTCTGCTCATCGGAATCGTGGCCCCCTTCGCCTTCTTCCACATTCGCAACCTGCTGAACATGAGCGTGCGTGGTCGCAAGGACATCGAGGACTACACGACCATCCCCGTGCTGGGAGAGATTCCCCACCGCAAGGAGGGCATCAGCGACAGCGAAATCCTGGTGGGCGACCAGAAGTCGGATTCCATCAACGAGGCTTTCCGTATGTTGCGCTTCAGCCTGAACTTCATCCGAAAGGATGCGCGCGTCATCATGTTCACATCCACCATGCCTGGCGAGGGAAAGACGTTCATCTCGCGTAACTTTGCCGTCACATTGGGTATGACAGGGAAGAAGGTGGTGCTGGTGGACACGGACATCCGCAAGCGCACCCAGAGCAAACTCTCCGGCAGTATCCACCGCGAGGGACTGACCTCCTTCCTCAGTGGTGCTACGGATGATGTGAAAAAACTGATTATCCCTGAGTGTCCAGAGTATAATGTAGATATGCTGCCTGCCGGCGTAACGCCTCCGAATCCCTCGGAGCTGCTGATGAGCAACCGGCTGGAACTCCTCATCGAAGAGCTGAAGAAAACGTATGACTACATCGTCGTGGACAATGTGCCGGCACAGGTAGTGGCAGATGCAGGTATCGTCAACCGTGTGGCGGACGTGACGCTCTACGTCATCCGCGAGGGCAAGATAGACCGACGCTATCTGCCTGAACTCCAGCGCCTCTACGAGGAGAAGAAGTTCAACCACCTCTGCATCATCATCAACGACAGCAAGATGGAGCAGAAACGCTACGGATACGGCTATGGCTACGGACGCGGATACGGCTATGGCTACGGATACGGATACGGCTATAGCGACAGCGAATCCAAAGGATAGATTTCTTTAACAACAAAATAAAGACCCAGAGCATGGAGAATCTGCCATTTGAGAACATATCCATCGAGGATATCGCCTCTGCCTTCGGCGACACATCGCAGCTAATGTCGCTGATGGATGTGTGTGGGTTCTTCCTCTGTCAGCACGGTTCGGCTGACGTCAGCCTGAACGGGCAGACGTTCCATATCGAGGCTGGCGACGTGTACATCTACACCCCCTCCACCTTCGTCAGCGTGCTCAATCGCTCGCGGGACATCGAGGGCATTGCCGTGAAATGCCAGCTGGACTTCGTGCTTCCCATGCTGGAGCGAATCGTGAATCCCCGCGACCTCCTTTCCCTGCGCGAAGCACCTTGCTTCCGGCTGCCGGAAGCGCAAAAGAATAGCCTGGAAAGCCTTCTGGAAGTGCTACGCAATAGGCAGATGATTCTGCGAGACCTGCAGCCAGACTCCACCACCTACAGCATCATGCAACAGCTGGTGCTGGCGCTGGCAGAGGCCGTGGTGCACGAACTATTGTTCGACTATGCCATCAACAAGCATCTGGTCTCGCAGGCGCAGGATTCCAAGGACCGCATCTTCCAGCTCTTCCTGATGTCGCTCTTCAAGAACTACAAACGCGAGCGTGAAGTGGCGTTCTATGCCGATGAGCAGTGTCTGAGCCCGCGCTACTTCTCCAGCATCATCAAGGAGAAGACAGGTCACTCTGCTTCCCAGTGGATTATCCAAATGGTGATCTCGTCGATCAAGCAAGTCTTGCGTACCACGGATTACAGTGTGAAGGAAGTCGCCATGCAGTTCAACTTCCCCTCGCAGTCGTTCTTCGGAAAATACTTCAAGCAGTATGTGGGCGTCTCGCCCAAGGAATATCGTTTGCAGGTGCGCAGTCTCGGTCCTTCGCCCGAAGTATAAATCCCCAATAAACCAACAGAACTATGAAAAAGATTACGATTCTGCTCCTTTCCTTAACAGTGGTGTTCAACTCCTGTATCTCCTACGGAGGCGCTATCACGGGAGGTTCCGTGGCAGGCTCTCTCTTAGGGAGTGCCATTGGAGGTATTCTGGGAGGACCGCGCGGTAGCGATATTGGTACGATTATCGGCGGACTCGGAGGTATGGCTGCCGGAACGGGCCTGGAAATGATGAGGGCTAAGAAGTACGAGGAGGCACAGATGGGAAACCAACCTCGAGCCGAGAGACAGATAAACAGGAGAGAAAAGGACAACCAGGAGCTTGTCTATACCCCGCTCAGCATACACAATCTGCAGCTCATAGACAACAACAATGACCATTCCTTCAACCGCGGCGAGACCTGCACGCTGGTGTTCGAATTGAGGAACAATGCTCCAGAGAGCGTGAGTGACGTGCAACTGGAAATCAAGGACCTGGACAAGAACAAGCATCTCAGCTACTCGACCTTGCCGCTGATAGAGAACATCGCCTCCAAGCAGAAGTTGCGCATCACAGCGTATGTCTATGCCGACGAGAAGTTGAAGGACGGCACAGCTCGCTTTGCCATCTTCGGAGCGGTAGGAAACGAAGAGGCCGTGTCACTCATCGAGTTCACGGCCCCAACTAAGAAGTAACATCTTCTATCTGAGGATTTATCACCTCCTGGAGTTCTCTTTTCTCCAGGAGGTTTTCTTTTCCTGCTATAGGTTCTCTTTCCTCTGGAACTTCCTACAGAAATCTGTTACAATGCTTCGAGCATTCTCTTGAGCACCACCTGAGCAGATATCTCGCGGTTGGCTGCTTCGGGGATGACGAGGCTGCGTGGCGATTCGATGACGTCGTCCGTGACAATCATGTTTCTTCTTACGGGCAGACAGTGCATGAAATGGGCGTCGTTGGTCACGGCCATCTGACGGGCACTGACGCACCAGTCCATCATCGTATGGTAGTCGTGCAGCACCTTGCCGTAGTCTTCGGGACGGGTGACGCCCGGGCAGCTCCAGTTCTTGGCATACACAAAGTCGGCACCCTCGAAGGCCTTCATCTGGTCGTACTCCACACAAGCACCTGCGGCGAACTGCGGGTCGAGCTCGTAGCCCTCGGGGTGCGTGATGACGAAGTCGATGCCAAGTCCCTGTTGGGAAGCGGCCAGCATCCATTCGGCAAAAGAGTTGGGAACCGCCTGCGGTAAGGCTTTGGGATGTGGTGCCCAGGAGAGGACAACCTTGATGGGCCGACCTGGGCACAGCCCCCCTCCCCGCATTCCCGAGCAAAGCTCGCCTACCCGTAGGCTTTCCCCCTCAAGGGGGAGAGTAGAATGTATTTGAGAGGGGACCTGATCTTGGAGGTGACCTCTCTCCCCCTTTAGGGGGAGCGGGGAGGGGGTCTGCTCCTCAATCGTGATTAGGTCAGCAAACGCCTGCAGGGGATGCACCGTGGCGCTCTCCATGAAGAAGACGGGACGACCGGAGTAGCGGATGAACTGATTCAGGATTTTCTCCTCATAGTCGTCCTCACGGCTCTCGAAGCGGGCGAACGAGCGCACGCCGATGAGGTCGCAGTAGGAGGCCATCACGGGGATGGCTTCCAAGAGGTGCTCGCTCTTGTCGCCGTCCATGACGACGCCGCGCTCGGTCTCCAGCTTCCAGGCGCCCTGGTTCACGTCGAGCACGATGACGTTCATGCCCAGGTTCATCGCAGCCTTCTGCGTCGAGAGGCGTGTGCGCAGTGAGTTGTTGAAGAAGATGAGCAGCGCGGTCTTGTTGCGACCGAGGTGCTGCCACTGGTAGCGGTCGCGCTTCACTTCCTGCGCTTCCGCGAGGGCGACGTTCAGGTCGCCAAGGTCTGTAACATGTTGAAAAACTTTCATATAATTTTATTTTCTATGTAGCGGGAAGGTGAGGGGAATCTTGGCGGGCTGCTCGGGCGTTGTGGTAGGCACTTCCACATCGTTGAGTAGCATGGCCTTAGGACCTATGATGGAGAAGCGGGCCCCGTTATCCTCGCTGTTGACGACATCTGTCTGCTCGGTGGAGAGGGCGCTGATGTGGCGCATCATGTTCAGGGTTGGATTGATGTTGGGCTTGCGCAGCGGTTTCTCGCTGCCGTCCTTAACGTTGACGCAATAGAGGGCATCCTTACGCACGATATAGGCATGGTCGTAGCCCTCGCGCTGTGCGTCGCGCAGGAGCTTCTTGCGCATCTTCTTGAGCGGTAGGGTCTTGCTGCTCTCTATGCGGATAACGCCGGGTGCCGTGCTGGCCGCCAAGGCTCCGTTCCATGTGTTGGGATTGTTGAAGCGCAGGTTTCCCGTCGGAGCAGGGGTGCCCAGTGCCGGCGTGGCGCCACATAGTTGCCCACGGAAGATGCCGTGTTCCACCAGCGTTACGGCCTGCGGCGCCTGCCCGTTGGCGTCTGCTGTGTAGTAGCCCACAAGCGGCTTGCCTTCCCACTGACGCAGCGTCGGGTCTTGGCGAATACTAATCTTCTCGTCCACAATCTTGCGGTCGCGCCTCACAAAGATGCTTCGGTCGCTCTCCGTAAACGGATGTCGCGCACGGAAAATGTAGTTTCCGGAGCCGGTTAGGTTGTATATTCTCCGGCTGGCGCCGTTCTCCAGAAGCACGGGTCCCACGTAGTAATCCTCGGCTATCGAGTCGCGGAGCGTACTGAGCCGGTTGCCTACGTACTGGCGCAGTTGCCGGATAAATTGTGCACTGTCGGCCAATGCTTCGCTGGCTGTACTATATTTTTTCTCATGCTCGGAATTAACATCCCCTACGTTCGCTTTACGATATAGGTGGAAGTCGAAAACGATGGTTACAACGTCGTCCTGCGGCTGTGCCACGCGGACGCCCTCGCTCGTCAGGCGGTAGATGTCGGCCTGCCTTAGGGTTATTTCCGCCCGGCTGTCGGTCAGTTCGGGGAACTCGTTGGCGATGA
>ONJJ01000055.1 GCA_900318115.1 uncultured Prevotellaceae bacterium
TGCGAATCAGTTTTTCGAGGGTGCGCGAGGTCAGCCCCCGTTTCTTCATCTTCTCCGTTGTGGAGTAGTAGGGTTGCATGCCCATGCTCGAAAGCTCCAACGTGTCGGCCCTGTCCATATCTGGGTGGGTGACGTTGATGCGGTTGTTGAAGACTGTAGGCTTGCCAAAGACTACATACTCCACACCAATCTTGTAAGTCTGCTTCGCATATTTGCCACCTTGGAACCACACAAGATCCATGATGCCAGTGCCATCGCTGAAATGGGCGATGACACGCTCTTTGCGCGGTCCCATCTCGAAAGTCTCAAAACTGAGGATCTTACCTACAATCTGAACGAAAGGCATATCGCCTGTCAGTTCGTGGATGGTATAGACCTTCGAGCGGTCGACGTACTTGTAAGGGAAATTGTTGAGTAGGTCGCCATAAGTGAAGATACCGAGCTCTTCGCCCAGTATCTTCTTTCGGCTGGGTCCGACGCCTGACAGGTATTGTATGTCTTGCTTTAGAATATCCATCCTTTATAGTAAGACCTCTGCAATCTTCATGTCGTAAGGCGTGGTAATCTTGATGTTCTCACGGTTGCCTTCGACAAGGGTGATGGGATGACCAAGGGCCTCGACGACGGAGGCGTCGTCGGTGAAGGTGTCGCGGAAGGGTTGTTCATAGGCGCGCAGCAACAGGGGGAGCTGAAAGGTCTGCGGGGTCTGAACGAGGCGGAAGAGGGAGCGGTCGACGGTGAAGGAGGAAACCGCGCCGGACGGCGCGGCCACCACGGCTGAGGAAAGGGAAGAGGCGGAGGGGGAGGAAGAGGCGGAGGGGGAGGAAAGCTGGCGCAGGGTCTCAACGACGGGAACGACGGGGACGACGGCAGCATGGTCGCGGGCAGCATCGAAGGTGCGGCGGATGACCTCGGGAGAGACGAAGGGACGGACACCATCGTGGACGGCGACGAGAGGAACCGGGGAGGATTCCAAAGAGTTCTGAGCACCCATCGAGCCCACTGAACCCATTGAACCCATCAAGCCCATTGAGCCCACTGAACCCATCGAGCCCATTGAACCCATTGAGCCCATAGCACCCATCGAGCCCATCGAACCCATCGAACCCATCGAGCCCACCTCCCCCATTTCCCCCATCCCCCCAACAATTTCTTCAACCACCTTCAGGCCGTTCTTCACACTATGGAAGCGGGTGGCGCCACCTGTGGCGATGGAGTGCGGCAGGGTGAAGGAGTGCTGGCGGCAGAGGTCGCGCCAGAAGGGCTGGTGGTCTGCGGGCAAAACCAGGATGAGATGGATGCCCGGAATGGCGCGCTCGAAGACCTCAAGCGTGTGCATCAACACAGGACGTCCACCGATGGGCAGAAACTGCTTGGGGAGGTCTGCACCCATACGCAGACCTTTTCCCCCAGCAACGATGATGGCAAAGAAGGTCATGGTGACTCCGAGGGCAAAGAAGGGCAGGGTGACTCTACACCTCGCTCCAAAGCATACCCTGGCGCAGCGCGTCGGCAGTGGCTTTGTCCTTCAGACGTTCGACAATGGCATAACCAAATTCGAAGACGGCAGCAGGGCCCTTACCCGTGATGAACTGACCATCGACCTCCACGAGAGCTCCCGTGCAGGAGGCACCCCTGAGTTCGCCCTCGAAACCGGGATAGCAGGTGGCGCGCTTGCCATCGAGCAGACCGAGGCGACCCAGGACGAGCGGTGCTGCACAGATGGCAGCGACAGGACGACCAAGATAGACGTGATCACGCAGGCGTTCGTTGAGGTCAGAGCAGTCCGCGAGGTTGGTGGCGCCAGGCAGGCCGCCAGGGAAGATCAACATATCCGCGTCAAAGAAATCGACATCCTCCAGAAGGGCATCGGCCTCGACACGGATGCCATGGGCACCAGTGACGATGAGCTCACCTGTGATAGAAACAATCTGCAGGTCGAGACCTGCACGGCGAATGATGTCGGCAGTTCCGAGGGCCTCGATTTCCTCGGTGCCAGTAGCAAAGAAGAGATAAACCATGAGATTTACGGATTAATATTGAAGATTCTTTTCAATGAGAGCTTTTAACCTGCTAATTGGTGTAGATAGCGATGGATGGTTTCTTCGAGGCCGAGGTAGAGGGCATCGCAGATGAGGGCGTGCCCGATGCTGACTTCGTCGAGCCAAGGGATCTGCTGATGGAAGTAGGCGAGGTTCTGAAGGCTGAGGTCGTGGCCGGCATTGAGGCCGAGGCCGAAGGCCTGGGCGGCCTTGGCCGCACGGACGAAGGGAGCGATGGCGGCGGCACGGGCGGCTTCGAACTCGGCGGGAAAACCGCCGAGCACAGTGCCCGAAGAGAGAGAGGCGGCGGCGGGGGAGGAGGAGGGAACGCCGAGGGCGGCAGCGGCGGAAGCATACGCCTCCGCGTAGGGTTCGGTGTAGAGCTCCACGCGGTCGGCACCGGCACGCGCTGCATAGTCCACCATTTCCTCTTCGGCACCGACGAAGATGCTGACACGGATGCCGGCCTCGTGGAAGCGGGCGGTGACATCGGTGAGGAAGTTGAGGTGCGTCTTGGTGTCCCAGCCATGATTCGAGGTAATCTGGTCGTGGCCATCGGGCACGAGAGTGACCTGCGTGGGCCGGTTCTCCAGGACCAGGGCGATGAATTCCGAGATGGGGTTGCCCTCGATGTTGAACTCCGTGGTCAAGAGAGGACGAAGGTCGCGCACATCCTGATAACGGATGTGGCGCTGGTCGGGACGCGGATGGACCGTGATACCCTGGGCACCAAAACGTTCGCAGTCCTGAGCTACGCGCAGGACGTCGGGATTGTTGCCACCGCGCGCATTGCGGATGGTGGCCACTTTATTGATGTTAACGCTGAGTTTTGTCATATCTGTCATTTATTTCAGTTTCTGGCTGCAAAGATAGTGATTTTTAGGCACGGGAAGTACCGAATACATGGTTTTTCTTCGTCCCAGAGGCACAAATCTCAGAAAAAACCACTTAATCCGTGCAATCTGTGCCCATTTTTCTGTATCTTTGCCGCGAAAAATAATACGACGACCATGCGCAAACTCCGTTTTTCCCTTTTCGGCAACGCTTTCCAAGCCAAGAAGTCAGCTTCGGTCCAGAAGTTGTTGTGCTTGTTGCAAGAGCGAGAGGCCGATTTGCTCATCGACGAAACATTCTACCACTACCTCGCAGACAGTCTGCAGATTGCAGTCCCCGAAGGCACGGAACTCATCTGCGACGACCACTTCGAGGCCGACATCGCCATCTCCATGGGGGGCGACGGCACTTTCCTGGAAGCCGCACGGCGCGTGGGGAACAAAGGGATACCCATCCTCGGGGTGAACATGGGCCGACTGGGATTCCTGGCAGACATCTCGCCCTCCGAGCTGCCGCATACCATCGAGCAGATTTACGACGGGCGCTATGCCGTGGAAGACCGGTGCGTGTTGCAACTGGAATACGACAAAGGACAGCCAGAAGGCTATCCCTTCGCCCTGAATGAGGTGGCCGTGCTGAAGCGCGATGTCTCGTCGATGATCAGCCTCCGTGTGGATATCAACGGAGAATACCTGACGACCTATCAGGCCGACGGACTCATCGTCAACACCCCGACCGGCAGCACCGGCTATGCCCTCTCCGTGGGCGGTTCCATCATGCAACCCGGTTGCCACACGATAGGCCTTACTCCCGTGGCGCCACACTCGCTGACGGTGCGTCCGCTGACGCTGACCGACGACACGGTGGTGACGCTCAGCGTGGCAGCCCGCAACCACCGCTTCCTCGTCTCCATCGACGGCCGCAGCGAGAAATGCAGCGAGGATGTGCGCCTGACAATCCGACGTGCGCCCTACTCCATCAAAGTGCTGAAGCGCTCCAACCAAAGTTTCTTCGGCACCCTGCGCGAGAAGCTGATGTGGGGAACAGACGTCCGAGAGTGAGCGCGGACTCTACCCCGCCCTTCCGGCCGGCAGGAACCGGTCAACTCCAATTGTAAGAATCCAATGAACATACGCTTATCTGACAGCAACAGCCCGAGGGAGGGCGGAGGGAGATTCCAGTATTCCTCCGCCGCCATCCTGCGCTGGTTCGTCCATATCTTCAGGCAGGTGAAGCTGCAGTCGCTGATCAATGCCACGAGCGGCATCATCCGTGTGGCCTTGGACTTCGCCTTCATCTGGGCGACGAAACAGGTGATAGACGTCGCCACAGGTGTGGAGCACAGCGGCAGCCTCCTCCCCCACCCCACCACGTTGACGGGTGCCGGAATGTTGCTCATCAGTATCATGGTGCTGCAGATGGCCTTAGGGTATGCCGGCAGATGGATAGCAGCCCTGTTAGGTGTCGATGCGCAGAACCGTATGCAGCGCCGCATCTTCAGTCACCTCTTGCGCAGCGAGTGGCACGGCAAGGAACAACGCCACAGCGGCGACGTGCTGAACCGCCTCGTCTCCGACTGCCAGACGGTGGTGAACGTGGTCACGGATACCGTGCCGCAAGCCCTGGCGGTGACGGTGCGCCTCGTGTGCGCGTTCCTCTTTTTATATAGCATGGATGCAAAGCTGGCATTGGGCGTGACCGTCATCCTGCCCGTCTTCATCCTCCTCAGCCGCCTCTATATCAACCGTATGCGAGCTCTGACCCGCGAGGTCCGCCAGACCGACAGCCGCATCCAGAGCACCCTGCAGGAGAGCATCCAGCACCGACTGGTACTGAAGACGCTGGAGCGCGTGACCACGATGCTGCAAGTCGTGGGCGAGCAGCAGGCATCGCTGCGACGGCTGGTGCGCCATCGCACCCTGTTCTCCTCGACCTCAAACCTGGTGCTGAACGTGGGCTTCGGCGGAGCCTACCTCTTCGCGTTCCTCTGGAGTGCCCACCGGCTGGCCGAAGGCAGCATCACCTTCGGTATGATGACCGCCTTCATCCAACTATGCGGCCAGATCCAAGGTCCCTTCCGCGACCTGACGCGCTTCATTCCGGCCATCATCGGCAGTTTCACCGCTGCCGAGCGACTGATGGAGCTCGAAGAGACGCCGCTGGAGCAGGACGGCGACCCGCTGCGCTTTGCCCAGGCAGCAGGCATCCGTGTGGAAGACGTCAGTTTTGCCTACGACGACCACAGCCGTCAGGTGCTCAGCCACCTGAGCCTGAACTTCCCTCCGGGTTCGTCCACCGCCATCCTGGGCGAGACGGGAGCCGGCAAGACGACGCTCATCCGACTGATTCTGGCACTGCTGAAACCGCAGGAAGGCAGGGTCCTGATGTACTCGGAGCCAGACGGCTCTGCCGCTCAGCCGCAGCTCTTCCCCGTCAGCGCCCGCACCCGATGCAACCTGGTCTATGTGCCCCAGGGCAACTCCCTCTTCAGCGGTAGCCTGCGCTGGAACCTGCAATTAGGTAACCCCGCCGCCAGCGAGGCCGAGATGCAGGAGGCGCTGCACCTGGCATGTGCAGACTTCGTGCAGACCCTGCCCGATGCGCTGGACACCGTCATTGGCGAGGGAGGAGCAGGCCTCTCGGAAGGACAGGCCCAGCGCATAGCCATCGCGCGAGCCCTGTTGCGCAAAGGCAATATCCTGCTGCTGGACGAAGCCACCAGCGCCCTGGACCTGCTCACCGAGCGCCAGCTACTGAACAACCTCATCGAGCATAACCTGCGGCAAGAGGTCCGCTCTACCCTTATCTTCATCACCCACCGTCCCGCCGTGGTGGAACATTGTTCTCAGGTCATAACACTTCAAAAATGCTCCGTTTCCTAAAAAACTGGACGCTGCCCGTGGCCATCGCCGTGGGCGCGTTCTTCTATTTCCTCTTTGCCTACGTTCCCGAACTGGACAGCGCCGCCACGGTGCTCAGCCCCCTATTCGATACGCTGCTGCCGCTGACCATCTTCCTCACCCTGTTCGTCACCTTCTCCAAGGTCGATTTCCACCTCATGCGTCTCCACCGCTGGCAAGCCGCCGTGCTGGCAGCACAACTGCTGCTGGTGGCAGCCCTCGTGGCCGCAGCCCTCTATTTTCCGGACTTCCTCTCCGGCAGGACATCCTCTGCCAGCGACCTGAAATTGATTCTCGAGGCCATCCTCATCTGCATCATCGCCCCCTGTGCCTCGGCATCGCCCGTGGTGACGGCCAAGCTGGGCGGCGACCTGACGCAGATGACCACGTTCGTGCTGCTCTCTTCCCTCGTGACATCCCTGCTCATCCCCGCCGTCTTCCCCGTGCTGGAACCCGGCCACGGCACTACCTTCCTCTCGGCCTTCCTGACCATCCTGCAGCGGCTGGTCATGGTCCTGCTGCTGCCCCTGCTGCTGGGAGCCATCGTGCGCCATTGGGTGAAACCGCTCTATCGCTGGTTCGTGCGCACACCTGACCTCGGTTTCTATTGCTGGGGAGTCTCGCTCGCCATCACCTCCGGCATCACCATGAAAAACATCGTCCACAGCGAGGCCGGATTCACGCTGCTGGCAGTCATTGCCGCCCTCACCCTGTGCACCTCTGTCGTGCAGTTCCTGATCGGGCGCCACATCGGGCACGTCTATGGCGAACACATCTGCACCGGACAAGCCATGTTCCAGAAAAACACAGGACTGGCCATCTGGATTGCCTACACCTACCTCACACCCGTCGCATCCATCGGCGCCGGCTGCTACGTCCTCTGGCAGAACATCATCAACTCCTACGAACTCTGGCAACATCGGCGTAGCGCTGCATCAACCGCTGGCACAGCAGCAACGCCCACAGCATCCCAAAGAAACAGACGCCCGTGACGGCATTGTCTATGCCCAAGGGGGCAAACGGCACACACGACAAGGCAAAGAGCAAGCTATAGGCTATCAGCCGCTGACGGCGCAGCATCCGCCAGAGCTCCGTCCGCCCCCACGAGGTCGTCGAGAGCCACAATGTCAGTACCATGGCAAAGACGAAAATCTTGGCATCCCACAGCAGGCCCAGGATCTGCGTCGTACGATTCGTCAGCCCCTCCAGATCCGGAGTCAGGTCAGGCACGTGACCGCGCGCGGCAAACTGAAGAATCGTACCGATGAGCCAGCCGATGACCATCGGCCAACAGGCCAGGCGGAAGAACTCATTGCGGCGCTGCCAGGCGAGCAGCAAGAAGGCCAGGCAGAGCGGAAGCGTGATGCCGTCGTGCGTGAAGCTGCAGAAGACCCCCATCAGGAGCATGAAGCCGTAGGCACGCTTGAAATCCTTGCGACTGATGCGCTTGTACTGCGTGAGAAAGAAAGGTACGATGCACTGCGACCCCAGCTCCAGCAGCGCCTTCTCGTCGCGCTCGAAGAAGACACTGGCCCCAGGAGCAAAAAACAGGATGAAGACGGCCGTCAGCACCACGCCCGCCACCGTGCGGTCCGTGCCCAGGAAATGAGCCACCAGCCACACCAGCAGCGTGAACATAGCAGCAGTGGCCGGGACGATAATGAGAGGGTCCCAGATGAAGCCGCCTGCCTTGGGGACGATGACCAGCGTCAGACAGACATAGAAGAATATGATTAGATACGTGAGTGCTCGCATAGCTTTCAGGCCACAAAGGTAGGAAAAAGTTTAAAGTTTCATGCCAAAGTCCGAAGTTTTTCTTCCTGCTGGCAGGAAAATAGCCCCTTTTAGCCGCCAGATACTGACAAGTTGGCAGAAGCTTACACTTTGGCACGCCTTTCGCATGGCTACAGATGCAAGATTATTACTCAAATCATAAAATCCAAACAACTATGAAAATTCAACCACTTGCAGACAGAGTTCTGATTGAACCCGCACCCGCCGAGGAAAAGACCGTTGGCGGAATCATCATTCCCGACACAGCAAAGGAGAAACCCCTTCAGGGCACAGTAGTGGCCGTGGGCCGCGGCACCAAGGACGAAGAGATGGTGCTGAAGGCTGGCGACCAGGTTCTCTATGGTAAATACGCCGGCACTGAGCTCGAGCACGAGGGAAAGAAATACCTCGTCATGAGACAGAGCGACGTCGTGGCAGTGCTCGCATAACATAATTAGAAAAAGAGAATAAGAGAAAAAAGAAAAATGAGATAAAAAGGTAAAGTTCCAAGGAAACCCTTCATTCTTCTCTTTTATCTTCAACTTTTAACTTCATTTCCTTCTCTTTTGATTTTAACTTTTAATCTTTACAATCATCATGGCAAAAGAAATCAAATTCAATAGCGAAGCCCGCGAACAGATGAAGCAGGGCGTAGATCAGTTGGCAAATGCCGTAAAGGTAACCCTGGGCCCGAAAGGCCGCAACGTGATTATCGAAAAGAAATTTGGCGCTCCGCAGATCACCAAGGACGGCGTGACCGTCGCCAAGGAGATCGAGTTGGCCGACGCCTTCCAGAATGCCGGTGCACAGCTCGTCAAGAGCGTGGCCTCCAAGACCGGTGACGATGCCGGCGACGGCACCACCACTGCCACCGTGCTGGCACAGGCCATCGTCCGCGAGGGACTGAAGAACGTCACCGCAGGTGCCAACCCCATGGACCTCAAGCGCGGTATCGACAAGGCCGTGGCACGTGTCGTGGAGAGCATTGCTGCCCAAAGCGAACAGGTGGGCGACGCCTACGAGAAGATTGAGCAAGTGGCCACCGTCAGCGCCAACAACGACCCCGAAATCGGCAAGCTGCTGGCAGAGGCCATGAAGAAGGTCAGCAAGGACGGCGTCATCACCATCGAGGAAGCCAAGGGCCGCGACACCACCATCGGCGTGGTCGAAGGTATGCAGTTCGACCGCGGTTACCTCAGCGCCTACTTCGTCACCGACACCGAGAAGATGGAGTGCGTGATGGACAACCCCTACATCCTCATCTACGACAAGAAGATCTCGAACCTCAAGGACTTCCTCCCCATCCTCGAACCCGCCGTGCAGACCGGTCGTCCCCTGCTCGTCATCGCAGAAGATGTCGATAGCGAAGCACTCACCACACTCGTCGTCAACCGCCTGCGCGGACAGTTGAAGATCTGCGCCGTGAAGGCTCCTGGCTTCGGCGACCGCCGCAAGGCCATGCTCGAGGACATCGCTATCCTGACAGGTGGCGTCGTCATCAGCGAGGAGAAGGGTCTGAAGCTCGAGCAGGCTACCATCGAGATGCTCGGCAGCGCTGACAAGGTCACCATCAGCAAGGACAACACCACCATCGTCAGCGGCCACGGCCAGAGCCAGCTCATCAAGGACCGCATCAACCAGATCAAGAACGAGATCCAGAACACCACCAGCAGCTACGACAAGGAGAAGCTGCAGGAGCGTCTGGCCAAGCTCAGCGGCGGTGTGGCAGTGCTCTACGTGGGTGCTCCCTCCGAGACCGAGATGAAGGAGAAGAAGGATCGCGTGGACGACGCCCTCTGCGCCACCCGTGCGGCCATCGAAGAGGGTATCATCCCCGGCGGCGGTGTCGCTTACATCCGCGCCATCAAGTCCCTGGAAGGCCTGCAGGGCGAGAACGCCGATGAAACCACGGGTATCCGCATCGTCGAGCGCGCCATCGAAGAGCCCCTGCGCCAGATTGTGGAGAACGCAGGACTCGAAGGCAGCGTCGTCGTCAACAAGGTCAAGAACGAGGAAGGCGACTTCGGCTACAATGCACGCGCCGACCGCTACGAGAACCTCCGCCAGGCTGGCATCATCGATCCTGCCAAAGTGGCACGTGTCGCCCTCGAGAACGCTGCCAGCATCGCAGGCATGTTCCTCACCACAGAGTGCGTCATCTGCGACGCCAAGGAGGACAAGCCCGAAATGCCCATGGGCGGTGCACCGGGCATGGGCGGCA